>NZ_VISW01000007.1:0-322907 GCF_007827635.1 Micromonospora sp. CNZ296 | reverse complement strand
GCCACCGGTGAAAGCCAGACCAGCAACACCCAGAATGCTCTTACGCAGAATCGTGTTCATCAGAAGTGCTCCATTCGGGGGTCGACACACCCCGCGGGGGAACGGGGATGCGTGGGCACCGTCAGGCGCTCAAGAAAGTCTTCGGGGGATCCGGCTGCTCGCGAGGGCAGGGGGATGCCTCGTCGCGGCGCCGGAAGCATGTCCAACGACCCGCCACCCGCCACCATTCCCGGAGGCTCAACACGCCACCAGAAAGCGGCGCGGGTTCACGTCGTCGGAACCATGTTCAACGACCAGCCGACCAGGATGATTCCCCGCGGCTCACGTCGCCGGAACCTCACTCAACGACCAGCGGCCCCGGGGTGATTCCCAAGGCCTTGCAGATGCCACCCCACTCGCGGGGCGAGCCTCGCTCGGTCGTTCACCCGGTTACAACGCCACCCACCCGCCCGCGATTCCACCCCCAGAGTGCCACCCACCACCCCCAAACCGGACACCCCTCCCGAACCGGCACGAAACTCCCGCGCCCCGCACCTCGCCGCACCCCCGGAGCCCTCCCATCAGCACCACCTGCACCCCCAGCACCGCCAGCACCACTCCACCGGGAGTCGGGATCAGGCGCCGAGCCCAGCGCGATGATCGCCCGGTGGGGGCACCCCGCACGGCAGCCGCCACCCTGCCGCCCGACACGACGCGAGGTTCACGCGCTCGGCCCCACCGTCGATCATGAGGTTAGCGGCGACAAAACGGACACCGACCGCCGCCAAGTTCATGATCGACGCGACCCCGAGACCGGCTCGGGGGCGGGGGTGAAGCGCCGCGCGGCTCGCCTGCGCGATCTTGCAGTTCGAGCCCTTCAGGTGTCCCATTCACGCGGTTTGCCGGGTACCTAAGTGCAAGATCGGCGGGTGGGGCCCCGGGGGGTGGGCAGGTCCTGCCCGGGGATCGGCGGGAGCTGGCCACCGTCCCGCGCCGACCCGGCGATCTTGGAGTTGTGGTGCCTCGCGAAGCGTGCCAAAGCGGGCATGTCGTGGCGCCACAACTCCAAGATCGGCGAGGGTGGGGCGGCGGGATAGGGCGGCCGGGGGGGAAGGGGGATCAGGGCTCGAACTTGTAGCCCAGGCCCCGGACCGTGACGATGTAGCGCGGGGCGGACGGCTCCGGCTCGATCTTGGAGCGCAGCCGCTTCACGTGCACGTCCAGCGTCTTGGTGTCGCCCACGTAGTCGGCGCCCCAGACCCGGTCGATCAACTGCCCCCGGGTGAGCACCCGCCCGGCGTTGCGCAGCAGCAGCTCCAGCAGCTCGAACTCCTTGAGCGGGAGCTGCACCCCAGCGCCGCCGACCGTCACCACGTGCCGTTCGATGTCCATCCGGACCGGGCCGGCGGCGAGCGTCGGCGCGCCCGTCTCGTTCGACTCGGCGCTCTGCCGGCGCAGCACCGCCCGGATGCGGGCGACCAGTTCGCGCGGCGAGTACGGCTTGGTCACGTAGTCGTCGGCGCCGATCTCCAGGCCGACCACCTTGTCGATCTCGCTGTCCCGCGCGGTGACCATGATGATCGGCACGTGCGAGCGCTGGCGGAGCTGCCGGCAGACCTCGGTACCGGACATCTCCGGCAGCATCAGGTCGAGCAGCACGATGTCGGCGCCGGTCCGGTCGAACTCGGTGAGGGCGGCGGGGCCCGTCGCGGCGACGGAGACCTCGAACCCCTCCTTGCGGAGCATGTAGGACAGGGCGTCGGAGAACGACTCCTCGTCCTCGACCACCAGTACGCGGCTCAACGGGTGTTTCCTTTCCTGTGGTCAGACCTGCCGGAGCTCGGCCGGGCCGGCCTCGATCCCAGCGGAGGCGAGTGTCGCCTCCAGGTCGTCCGGGGGGCGTGCGGGCAGCCGGAGAGTGAACGTCGACCCCCCACCAAGGGTGCTCGACACGTCCACCCGGCCGCCATGGTTGCTGGCGATGTGTTTGACGATGGCCAGGCCCAGGCCGGTGCCGCCGGTGGACCGGGAGCGGGCCTGGTCGGCCCGGTAGAAGCGCTCGAAGATCCGGTCGACCTCGTTCGGGGCGATGCCGATGCCCTGGTCGGCCACGGCAATCTCGACGTGTTCCTCGGTGCCGGTGACTGTCACCCGGACCGTGGTGTCCTCGCCGGAGTAGTTGATCGCGTTCTCCACCAGGTTCGCCACAGCGGTGGCGAGTTGGCTGTCACTCCCGTACACGGTCAGGCCCCGCTGCCCACCCACGGCGATCTCCACCCGGCGCGCGGTGGCCGCGGTGCGGGTCCGGTCGACGACCTCGGCGAGCACCCAGTCCACCGAGACCGGCTCGGGCGCGGGCTGCGGTTCGGCGCCCTGGAGGCGGGTCAGTTCCAGCAGCTCCTGCACGAGGCGGCCGAGCCGGGTCGACTCGTGCTGGATCCGCTCGGCGAACCGCCGCGCGGCGACCAGGTCCTCGGACAGGTCGGGCGCGCCGTCGGCGGCCGGTTCGGTGGCGTCGACGAGCGCCTCGGCGAGCAGTTGCAGCGCACCGATCGGCGTCTTCAGCTCGTGGCTGACGTTCGCGACGAAGTCCCGGCGTACCCGCGCGAGACGGTGCGACTCGGTGACGTCGACCGCCTCGATCGAGATGTAGCCGGAGCCCAGTCCCATCGCCCGCAGGTGCACACCGAGCGGGTTGTCCCCGCCGCTGTCGCGGCCCCGGGGCAGGTCCAGCTCTATCTCGCGCCGCACGCCCGTGCGGCGGACCTGCCCGGCGAGGGTACGGATCAACGGGTGCGCCGCGATCGACCCCGGCGTCGCCCCGGTACGGAGCAGTCCCATCGCCCGGGCGGCGGGGTTCACCAGCACCGGAACGTCGTCCGGGCCGAGCACCACCACGCCTGCGCGCAGCGAGTCGATCGTCTTGCGGCCGAGCCCGGATAGGCCCCCCTGCTGGTCGTCCGGAATGGTCGTCCTCCCTGCGTCACGACGGAGGAGCCCGCCGCCCCGCGACGCCCGGCGGCGCCGCCATTCGTCAACGGGTCCGGACAGCAGCGCCCCGGCGACCAGTCCGGTCACCAGTGCTCCGGCCACCACGACGGCCACCGCCCATTCCACCCGGCGATCGTAGGGTCATTGTTAACCCGGGTATCGGGCACAAAGGGACGAACCACCCTCGCTTTCGGCAAAGTTCACCTGTGGGCCCCGCGTCGTTCATCCGCGTTCACCCTGGTGCCGACCGTTCGGCCTAGCGTGGGGCGCGCACCTGCTCCTGCCGTACCCCTCGGGGTGGCGGCCACCGACCCCAGGAAGTGACGATGCGCGACGAGTTCCGGGCCGACCTGCAGATTGTCAGCCAGTTGCTGGTGGACATGGCCGAGGCGGTACGCGCGGCCATGCGGCAGGCCACCAAGGCGCTGCTCACCGCCGACCGGACGGCCGCCGAGACGGTGATCGCGCGGGACGCCGAGATCGACGACCTCTACCGGCACGTGGAGGAGCGGGTCTGTGACCTGCTGGCCCGGCAGGCGCCGGTCGCCTCCGACCTGCGGGCGATGATCACCGCGTTGCACGTGGCAGCCGATCTGGAACGGATGGGCGACCTGGCCGACCACGTGGCGAAGACAGCGCTGCGCCGCCACCCGTCCCCGGCGGTGCCGGCCGAGTTGCGGCCGGTCTTCACCGACATGGCCGGGATCGCCGACCGGATGGCCGAGAAGATCGGCTCGGTGCTGGCCAAGCCGGACGCCGACGTGGCCGCCGAACTGGACAGCGACGACGACGCGATGGACGACCTGCACAAGAGCCTGTTCGGCGTGCTGCTCGGCGACGACTGGCCGTACGGGGTGGAGACGGCGATCGACGCGACGCTGCTGGGTCGCTTCTACGAGCGTTTCGCCGACCACGCGGTGAACGCGGGCGAGCACGTGGTCTACCTGATCACCGGTTCCACGTCCGCCTGACCCTGTGCAAGGAAGGGCCCCTTATTAACGCTGAGTGTTAATAAGGGGCCCTTCCTCTACCGCAGACGTTAAAAAGGGGCCCTTCCTTACACCCAGGCTCAGCGGCCCTGGTTGGCGACCGCGGCGGCGGCAGCCTTCGCCGCGTCCGGGTCCAGGTACGTCCCGCCGAGCACCTGCGGGCGCAGGTCGGCGTCCAGGTCGTAGCGCAGCGGAATGCCGGTGGGGATGTTCAGCTTGGCGATCGCGTCGTCGGAGATCTGGTCGAGGTGCTTGACCAGGGCGCGCAGCGAGTTGCCGTGCGCGGCCACCAGCACCGTCCGGCCGGCCAGGATGTCCGGCACGATCGAGTCGTACCAGTAGGGCAGCATCCGGTCGACGACGTCCTTCAGGCACTCGGTGCGCGGCATCAGCTCGGTCGGCAGCAGCGCGTACCGGGGGTCGCCGACCTGCGACCACTCGTCCGCGTCGTCGATCGGCGGCGGCGGCGTGTCGTACGAGCGGCGCCAGAGCATGAACTGCTCCTCGCCGTACTCGTCGAGGGTCTGCTTCTTGTCCTTGCCCTGCAGGGCGCCGTAGTGGCGTTCGTTGAGCCGCCACGACCGGCGTACCGCGATCCAGTGCCGGTCGGCGGCGTTCAGCGCCAGCTCGGCGGTGCGGATGGCTCGGCGCATCAGGCTCGTGTGCACCACGTCCGGCAGCAGGTCGTGCTCGCGCAGCAGCTCGCCGCCGCGCCGCGCCTCGGTCTCCCCCTTGGTGGTCAGGTCGACGTCGACCCAGCCGGTGAAGAGGTTCTTGGCGTTCCAGTCGCTCTCGCCGTGCCGCAGCAGGACCAGCGTCCCGACGGTGGGCCCCTCGCTCGCAGTCATGCCGATCATCCTGCCGTACGGCGCGGGCGGACACGCGGCGACCTGTGGTGACGACCACCACGTGGAAAACCTGATGACCACGGCTCCGGGCCGGCACTAGGTTGTAAGGCGTCTTAAAGAGGTCGGTCATTACCAAGCGGGGGGCGTCGGGATGCGGACGGTACGGGGCTGGTTCCAGGACACAGCCGGTGGCCTGCCACGGACGTTCTGGTACCTCTGGGCCGGCACGCTGATCAACCGGCTCGGCTCGTTCGTCCTGATCTTCCTGGCCATCTACCTGACCCAGGAACGCGGCTTCTCCGCCTCCCAGGCCGGACTGGTGATCGGCCTCTGGGGCGCCGGCGGCGCGGTCGGCACCACCATCGGCGGCACCCTGACCGACCGCTGGGGACGGCGGCCCACGCTGCTCACCGCGCACGTCGGCGCGGCGGGCATGATGATCGCGCTCGGCTTCGCCCGCCCGCTCTGGGCGGTCGCAGTCGGCGCGCTGCTGCTCGGCGCGTTCGCCGAGGCGGCCCGCCCCGCCTTCGGCGCCATGATGGTCGACGTCGTGCCGGACAAGGACCGGCTGCGCGCCTTCTCGCTGAACTACTGGGCCATCAACCTCGGCTTCGCCTGCGCCGCAGTGCTCGCCGGCTTCGCCGCCCAGGGCAGCTACCTGCTGCTGTTCCTGGTGAACGCGACCACCACACTCGTGACCGCGCTGATCATCTTCGCCAAGGTCGGCGAAACCCGCGGCCCGGTCACCGCTCTCCCGGTCAAGGGGATGCCGGCGCCGGCGGGGGCGCTGCGCACCATCCTCGCCGACCGGGTGTTCCTCGGCTTCGTCGCGCTCAACCTGCTCGCCGCGCTGGTGTTCCTCCAGCACATCTCGATGCTGCCGATCGCGATGGGCGACTCCGGGCTCAGCCCGGCCACGTACGGCTCGGTGATCGCACTGAACGGCGTGCTCATCGTGGTCGGCCAGCTGTTCGTACCCCGGCTCATCAAGGGCCGCAGCCGCTCGCACGTGCTGGCCCTCGCGGCGCTGGTGATGGGCGCCGGGTTCGGGCTCACCGCGTTCGCCGACACGGTCTGGCTCTACGGCCTGACCGTGCTGATCTGGACCGTCGGCGAGATGCTCAACTCGCCGTCCAACGCCACCCTGATCGCCGAGCTGTCCCCGGCCGCGCTGCGCGGGCGCTACCAGGGCGTCTTCTCGCTGTCCTGGCAGCTCGCCGGCGCCGCCGCGCCGATCCTGGGCGGCCTGGTCCGGGAG
The DNA here is from genome assembly GCF_007827635.1 of Micromonospora sp. CNZ296. Taxonomy (NCBI): domain Bacteria; kingdom Bacillati; phylum Actinomycetota; class Actinomycetes; order Micromonosporales; family Micromonosporaceae; genus Micromonospora; species Micromonospora sp. CNZ296. Next base: position 316,842 of record NZ_VISW01000007.1, on the reverse strand, counting down.
AACGCCGGCAACAGCACGCTCTGGCTCGGCTGCGCGGGCATCGGCGTCGTGGCGGCGGTCGCCCACCTGATCTCCGGCCCGGCCCGGGAGCGCCGCGCGGTCGCGCTGCGCGCCGTGGGCACGCCCGTCACGCCGGTCACCGTCACCGCCTCCCCGGCGCCCGAGTCGGCCGAGGCCGCTGCGACCGCACCCGCCGCGCCGGTCCGGGCCGGTTCCTGAGTACGCCCCGACGCGGCCGCCCGAAGGCGGGTGGATACGGTACGGGAAGGAATCGGTAAGGAAACTTTCCTGGAGGACGGGTGCGCGGCCTGCGGCGCTGGTGGGACGACACAGCCGGCGGACTACCAGCCACGTTCTGGTACCTCTGGTCCGGTCTGCTGATCAACCGGGCGGGCGCGTTCGCGCTGCTGTTCCTGTCGCTCTACCTGACCGCCGCGCGGGGTGCCCCGCCGTCGCTGGCCGGGCTGGTGGTCGGCGCGTACGGGATCGGCGGCGCGGCCGGGACGCTGCTCGGCGGCGTACTGGCCGACCGGTGGGGACGGCGGGCCACGCTGCTCGCCGCCCACCTCGCCGCCGCCGGGCTGATGGCGGCGCTGGCGTTCAGCACGCACCTGGCGGTGATCGCCGCACTCGCCACGCTGGTCGGAGTGGCGCACTCGATGCCCAGCCCGGCGTTCGTGGCCGCCATCGTGGACGTGGTACCCGAGGCGCGCCGCTCCCGCGCGTTCAACCTGCAGTTCTGGGCGTTCAACCTGGGCATGGCGGTGGCCTCGCTGCTGGCCGGCATCCTCGCCGAGGCGAGCTTCACCGCGCTGTTCCTGGTCGACGCCGGAGCCACGCTGGCCGCGGCGGTGGTGATCGCGCTGAAGGTGCCGGAGACGCTCACCCGGCGGCCCGCGCTCACGCCACGGGCGGTGGTGGGACGCCGTCCCGGGCTGCACACCGCGCTGACCGACCGCACGTTCCTGGTGTTCGTCGGGCTGACGTTCCTGCTGGCCGTGCTGACCATGCAGACCTCCACGATCATGCCGCTGGCGATGCGCGAGGACGGCCTGCGCCCGTCGGCGTACGGGCTGGTGGTGGCGCTCGGCGGGGCGCTCATCGTGGCCGGGCAGTTGTTCGTGCCCCGGCTCATCGAGCCGTACCGGAAGTCGAGCGTGCTGGCCGTCTCCACCGGCCTGATGGCGCTCGGGTTCGGCGCGCTCACAGTGGCCGACGGGCTGCCGCTCTACCTCGGCGCGGCGGTGGTCTGGACGGTCGGGCAGATGCTCGCCGCGCCGCCGAACGCGCAGATCAACGCGGACCTCGCGCCACCCGACCTGCGCGCCCGTTACCAGTCGGTGTTCTACCTGACGTTCCCGGCCGCGTCGTTCGTGGCGCCGGCGCTCGGCGGGCTCAGCCTGGAACACCTGGGCGAGCGGCACTGGCTGGTGGTGGGCGCGCTCGGCCTGCTCGCCGCCGCCGGGCACCTGCTCGCCGGACCGCGCCGGGAGCGGCGGGTCGCCGCGCTGCGGGCAGCGGCGGCGAAACCGGTCGAATCCGTTCGCTGAGGGCTGCTGAGGGCTCGGGGAGACAACGGCAGAGCGCCCACCTCGACCCCCGTCGAGATGGGCGCTCGTACCGTACGCCCGGCGGCGGCGGGCGACACTCACCCCCGTAAGCGTCGCCCGCTCGCGCCGCCGGTTCCACGGGTGGCACCGTCCCCCAACGGCGTGCTCCACCCGATCTTCGCGTCTCGCCTGCGCGGATCTGATCGATCCACCGCTCCCCCGAACGTAAACAAGCGTGACGCGGTGCAATAAAGTTAGTTCGCCCGGATTCCGGATTCAACCCAGATCGCTGTCTTGCCCGTCACAGCGCCCGTGTCGGAAACCCGGCTGTCCGTGTTGTCGTCCCTGGAATGGCAAACACCGGGTTCCCGTCGGCCATTCCCGCAAACCTCAGCCGTCCTCGCGATTCGGGTTCTCGGTCCGGAAGAAGTTGCTCTGCCGGCCGTCCCGCATCTGCTCCTGGTAGATCAGGTTCAGCCGCCGCAGGTCGAACGTGCGGAACCAGTCGTTCCAGGTGATCTCGCGGATCCGGCTGCTCTCCCGGTACCCGGGGATGTTGAACGTCAGCACCCCGGGCCGGCCCTCGCGCTCGGTACCCGCGATGGTGGCGGGCTTCGCACCCCGCGCCCTCGCCCAGCGCTGGATCACCTCGTGGTTACGGGTGACCAGGCTCCGGCCCGGACGCTCCGGCCGGTCCGCGAGGGACGTGATGAGCTGCGACGATCCGATCGACCGGCTGGACGCCGGCCCACGGGTCGGCGCCGCCTGCGCCCGGGCGGACGACGTCTTCCGAGCCGGCGCCGCCTTGGCCCGCGACGGGGCCGCCTTGGCACGCGCCGGAGCGGCCTTCGCCCGAGCCGGAGCCGCCTTCGCGCGAGCCGGGGCGGCCTTGGCACGCGCCGGAGCCGCCTTGGCCCGAGCCGGCGTCGCCTTCGCGCGGGACGAGGCCGTCTTCGCGCGGGACGAGGTCGCCTTCGCGCGGGCGGGCGCCGCCTTGCGCGTACCCGTCGCCTTGGCCCTGGCGCCGGTGGCGCGTGCGGCCGGCGCGGCCTTCGCCGGCGACGTGGCGCTGCGGCGGGCCGACGTGGTCCGCTTCGCCGCCGTGGTCTTCTTGGCGGCGGTGCTCTTGCGGGTCGCCGACGGCCGGCCGGCCGGGCCGGTGCTCCGCCGGGCGGCGCCGCCCTCCCCGCGCATGGTCCGCGCCAGGGTCTTCACCAGTTCCGGCTTCCGCAGCGCGGAGATCCCCGAGACCCCGCGCCGCTTGAGCTGGCTGCGGAGGTCGTCGACCTTCATCCGGGAGATCGCCGACTCCGACACCCTCGGGGTGTTCGGCGTCTGATTGCCGGTTTGCCGCTTGGTCCGGGTCGCAGTCGTGCCGCGACCTGAGCTGTTGCGCTGAGCCATGGGACACGCTCCTCGACAGTCCGTCCTCGGCCCGCGGTGGGTCCCAGTGCTCCGCACCGCGCGGGGCGGCATACCCGTCAGGAGGGCTCCGAACCTCCGGCGGACGATCCGGCAGTGGCGGAGGGCTCGAAGAGGTGCGCGAACGCGGCCAGGTTGGCTGTCGACTCACCGCGCTTGACCCGCCACTCCCACTCCCGGCGGATGGCGGTGCCGAAGCCGATCTCCAGCATGCTGTCGAACGACTCGTCGGCGTACGTCAGCACGGAACCGAGCAGCCGGTCCAGCTCGTCGGCGTCGATCCCGGCCAGGTTGACCCGCCCGGTCAGGTAGACGTCGCCGACCGAGTCGATGGAGAACGAGACGCCGTACATGCGGGCGTTGCGCTGGAGCAGCCAGGCCCACAGCTCCTCGCGGCGCTCGTCGGGCTGCCGCATCACGAACGCCTCGACCCGCAGCGCGTGCTCACCCACGATCAGGTTGCAGATCGTCTTGAGCTTGTGCGTGCCGGGCAGCGTCACCGCGTACGACGCCTCGCCGGTGGACTCCCACTCCAGCTCACGCTCCGCGCAGACGGACTCGATCAGCGCGGCGACCTCACTCCTGCGGCTCATCGCACCCACTCTACGACCGGCGTACCGGGGCCGCCGGGTGGCGGATCACCAGGAGCACAGCAGGGCCGGGTCGCCGCACCGCCGCGCCAGCCGGGCCCGGTGCTCGGTGATCGCCTCCCCGTAGACCGCGAGCAGGCCGGAGGCGGTGCGGTGCCAGGAGAAGTCCCGGGCGTGCCGCTCGGCGCCGCGGCCCAGCGCGGCACGGCGTACCGGATCGGGCAGCAGCCGGGCCAGCGCGCGGGCCCAGTCGACCGGGTCGTGCCCGTCGATGAGCATGCCGCTGACGCCGTCGCGTACCGCGGTCACCAGGCCGCCCACGGCGGCAGCCAGCACCGGCGTGCCGCACGCCTGCGCCTCCAGCGCGACCAGCCCGAACGACTCGTTGTGCGACGGCACCGCGACCAGGTCCGCGGCCCGGTAGAGGGCGGGCAGGTCCGCGCCGGTCTGCGGCGGGAGGAAACGCACCCGGTCGGCGATGCCGAGCGCGTGCGCGAGTTCGATCAGCGCGGTGGGCCGGTCCAGGCCGGTGCCGCTCGGACCGCCGCAGATCACCACGGTCAGCTCGCCGGCCAGCGCCGGATCCCGTTCGCGCAGCGCGGCGGCGGCGCGGACCAGCACGTCCGGCGCCTTCAGCGGCTGGATCCGGCCGACGAACGCGACCACGTACCCGTCGGTCGGCAGGCCGAGCCGGCGGCGCGCGGCCCGGGTCGCGGCGTCCCGGTCGCCCGCGGCGGGACGGAACCGGTCCAGGTCGACGCCGGGCTCCACGACCGCCACCCGGTCCGGCTCGGCCGCGTACCGGTCGAGCAGGTCGCGGGCCTCGACCCGGGTGTTGGCGACCAGCCGGTCCGCCTCGGTGACCACCTGCTCCTCGCCGATCACCCGGGCCTTCGGCTCGGGACGGTCCCCTGCGGCGAGGCGGGCGTTCTTGACCTTGGCGAGCGTGTGCGCGGTGTGCACCAGCGGTACGCCCCAGCGCTCCTTGGCCAGCCAGCCGACCTGACCGGAGAGCCAGTAGTGCGAGTGGATCAGGTCGTAGTGGCCCGGCGGGCGGGCCGCCTCGGCACGCAGCACCCCGGCAGTGAAGGCGCAGAGCTGACCCGGCAGTTCCTCCTTGGTCAGCCCTTCCAGCGGTCCGGCGGTGACGTGCCGGACGGATACGCCGGGTGCCACCTCGACCACCGGGGGCAGGTCACCGGCGGTGGCACGGGTGAAGATCTCCACCTCGACGTCGGCCTCGGCCAGCCGCCGGGCAACCTCCAGGATGTAGACGTTCATGCCGCCCGCGTCACCCGTGCCGGGCTGGTGCAGCGGCGACGTGTGCACCGACAGGGTGGCGATACGGCGGGGCCGCGGCCACGGAAGGGCACCTCGCTGACGACCGACACCGGTGTGCAAATCCGCCACGTCCGCTCCCTCTGTCACGGTTGATGCCGTCCCGCACGACCGGCGCTTCTCGGTCAACCCGTGTGCCGGATGTCATCTTCCCCATCGGGGTACGGAAATGCTTTCCGCCGGGTCCCGGGCGTGACGGACCTCATCCCGCCGCCCGGCCCGGCGACGGGAGACAATGACCGGATGACTTCAGTCGCCATCGTCACCGGGGCGTCCAGCGGGATCGGTGCGGCCACCGCCCGCCGGCTCGCCGCCGAGGGATTCCACGTGCTGGCCGCCGCCCGGCGTACCGACCGGCTGGCCGCGCTCGTGGCGGAGATCGAGGCGGCCGGCGGTGCGGCGACAGCGGTGGCCTGCGACGTGACCTCGGACGAGTCGGTCGCCGGCCTGGCCGCCGCCGCCGAGGCCGCGCCCGGGCCGGTCACGCTGCTGGTGAACAACGCCGGCGGCGCCCGCGGCCTGGACCCGGTCGAGACGGCCGACGTGGGCGACTGGCAATGGATGTACGACGTCAACGTGCTCGGCACGCTACGCGTCACCAAGGCGCTGCTCCCGGCGCTGGAGCGCTCCGGAGCCGGCACGATCGTGATCGTCAGCTCCACCGCCGGGCACGTGGTCTACGAGGGCGGCGGCGGCTACACGGCCGCCAAGCACGCCCAGACCGCCATCGCCGGCACGCTCCGGCTCGAACTGTGCGGCCGCCCGGTCCGGGTGATCGAGATCGACCCCGGCATGGTGAAGACCGAGGAGTTCGGCCTGGTGCGCTTCGGCGGTGACACCGACCGGGCCGAGGCGGTCTACGCCGGAGTCGCCGAACCGCTCGTTGCGGACGACGTGGCCGACTGCGTCGCCTGGTGCGCGACCCGCCCGCACCACGTCAACATCGACCAGCTCGTGGTCCGCCCGCTGGCACAGGCCGCGCAGCACAAGGTGCACCGGACGTCCTAATGGAGCGTCCGCTCGGCGTGGCCACCCGGGGCACGACGAACCCCAACCGGCTCCGGCGGGTGGACAACTGGATCGTCGAGACCTGCGGCGACGCGCTGCGAGCCGCCGCCGACCCGCTCGTGGTGGACCTGGGCTACGGCGCCACCCCGGTCACACCCGTCGAACTGCGGGCCCGTCTCGCGGCCGGGGTCCGCGCCGACGTGCGGGTGGTCGGCCTGGAGATCGATCCGGTACGCGTCGCCGCCGCCCGCCCCGCCGCCGACCCGCCCGGGCTGACGTTCGCCAGGGGCGGCTTCGAGCTGGCCGGACTGCGTCCCGCGCTGGTGCGGGCGTTCAACGTGCTCCGCCAGTACGACGAGAGCGAGGTGGCCGACGCCTGGCACACGGTCACCGGGCGGCTCGCGCCGGGCGGGCTGCTGGTCGAGGGCACCTGCGACGAGCTGGGGCGGCTCGGCTCCTGGGTGCTGCTCGACGCCACCGGCCCGCGCACGCTCACGCTGTCGGCGAAGCTGACCACGCTGGAGAGCCCTGCCACGCTCGCCGAACGGCTGCCGAAGGCGCTGATCCACCGCAACGTTCCGGGTGAACGCGTCCACGACCTGATCGAGGCGCTGGAACAGGCGTGGCGCTCGGCCGCCGGCTACGCCCCGTTCGGTCCTCGGCAACGATGGCTGCGGACGGTCGAGGCGGTGAAGGAGTCAGGCTGGCCGGTCCAGGACACCCCCCGCACGTGGCGCCACGGCTACCTGACGCTCCCCTGGCCCGCCGTAGCCCCCCGCTGACCGCACCGCACCCGCGCTCATCGCCCGCCGCGCCCCCTGGCCGCTGGCAGTCAGCCGCCCTTCCGCGAAGCCCCGCTCTCGGCGAGCCCCGCCGACCCCCCTCCCGGCGTGTTGATCTTGCACTTGCCGCCCGGGTAAACGGGTCAAAACGCCTGCCTCGAGGGCCGGGAGTGCAAGATCGCGGGGGTGAGGCGGGCGGGGCCGCGCGAGGGTGTGCGGGGTGAGGCGGGGCAGGGCGAAGGCGGGGTCAGATGGTGCAGTTGATGAGGACTGGCTCGGGGTGGAGGGTCACGCCGAAGCGAGACTGGACGCCGTCGCGGATCTCGCGGGCCAGCGCCACCAGCGCGGCCGTACTGGCGGTGCCGGAACGGTTCGTGAGCGCCAGCGTGTGCTTGCTGGAGATGGCGACGCCCTCCGGGCCCGCGTACCCCTTGCCGAACCCGGCCTTGTCGATCAGCCACGCCGCGCTGACCTTCACCGCCCCGTCGGCGCCCGGCCAGTTCGGCGGCTCCCCCAGGTCGGCAGCGCGTTCCCGTACCTGCTCGAACACCTCGCCCGGCAGCACCGGGTTGGTGAAGAACGAGCCCACCGACCAGGTGTCCGGGTCGGCCGCGTCCAGCACCATGCCCTTGCCGGCGCGCAGTTTCCGTACGGTGGCGCGGGCGTCGGCGAGCGGCACCCGGTCGCCCACCTCGACGCCGAGCGCCCGGGCCAGTTCGGCGTAGCGGACCGGGCCGGACAGCGGGGACCGGGTGAGCCGGAAGTCGACGGTGAGCACCACCCAGCGGTCGCTGTACTTGAAGATGCTGCCCCGGTAGACGAACCCGCAGTCGGCCGCCGGGATCCGGACCACCCGGCGCTCCGTCCGGTCGTACGCCTCGACTGCGACGATCGTCTCGGCGACCTCCTGGCCGTACGCGCCGACGTTCTGGATCGGGGTCGCGCCGGCCGACCCGGGGATGCCGGAGAGGCACTCCAGCCCGGACCAGCCGCGCTCGACGGTGGCGGCGACGAGGTCGTCCCACGGCTCGCCGGCTTCGACACGTACCGTGACGGTGTCGCCGTCCTCGGCGACGGTCCGGAACCCCCGGGAGCGGACGAGCACGACGGTGCCGGGGAAGCCCTGGTCGCCGATCACGACGTTGCTACCGCCCGCCAGCACCAGCACGGCCTGCTCCCGGGCTTCCGCTTCCTGCACCTTCAGTACGATCTGGGCGGCGTCGCCGGCGATCTCCAGCCGCCCGGCGGGGCCACCGAGCCGGAGCGTGGTGTAGCGCGCCAGGGTGGCCGGATCGGTCGGGTCACCGGCAGTCGCCGGTTCGGCGTAGACGTCTGACACGCCTTTCACCCTAGGCTGAGGGGTAGCCGGAGCACCCACTGGTGGCCCGGTCACCCCCGGGAGGATGGCGATGAGCAGACTGCACCACACGAAGGACTTCTGGATCGGCGCGCTGCGTACGGAGGGCCCCGCCTTCGCCGCGGCGGTGGCTGAGGCGCCGCCCGAGACACCCGTGCTGTCCTGTCCCGGCTGGACCGTCACCGATCTCGCTCATCACCTGACCCGCGCGTACGCCTGGGCGGGCACCGTGCTGACCGCGGGCATCGCGACCCGCCCGGAGCGGCACGACCCGGAGCCGCCGGCGGGCCTGACCGCGGCGCAGTGGTTCACGCAGGAGTACGAGCGGATCAGCGCGCTGCTGGAGGCGACGGACCCGGAGGCGCCGGCCTGGAACTTCGCGCCGCAGCCGAAGAAGGCGGTCTTCTGGCCACGCCGGCTGGCGCACGAGACGGCCGTGCACCGCTGGGACGCCCAGCTCGCGATCGGTGCGGGTGATCCGATCGAGGCGAAGCTCGCGGCCGACGGGGTGAGCGAGGTGCTGGACACCTGGCTGCCGGCGGGACGGCGGATGCATGCCGGGCAGTGGCGCGGCGTGGTGCAGCTGAACGCGACCGATGCCGCGCAGGAGTGGTACCTGCGGTTGCGGGGTGAGGGGGTCGCGCTGCTGGACACCGCGACGATCCTCGACCACGACGACCACCGCGCGCGGGCGCAGGTGGCCGGCACGGCGAGCGATCTGCTGCTGGCGCTGATGGGCCGGATCAGCTTCGACGCGCTGGACGTGGCGGGCGACCGTTCCCTGCTGGGCGGCCTGCGGGTCGGCTGACGACGGGCACCGGACGGAGAGGGGCGACGGTCGCCCCTCTCCTTCTTTTCGGACACCTCTGAGAGCGCTCTCTTGACAAGGTCCACGACCCTCCACCACGCTGTCGTGAGAGCGCTCTCTAAGTTCCGGAACCGCCTTCCACCACCCGTTTCGACGACCCGAGAGGTCAGGACAGCATGCTCACCTTCACGCGCCGCCGCCTGGCGGCGGTGGCCCTGGTGGCCGCCACCGCACTGCTCGGCACCACCGCCTGCGGCGGCGGCGACGATGCCGCCGCCGACGGGCCGATAACACTCACCGTCGACGTCTTCGGCCAGTTCGGTTACGCCGACCTCTACCAGGAGTACATGGCCAGCCACCCCGGCGTGAAGATCGTCGAGCGGGGCACCGGCGGCAACCTCGACGAGTACTCCCCGAAGCTCACCCAGTGGCTCGCCGCGGGCAAGGGCGCCGGTGACGTGGTGGCCATCGAGGAGGGCCTGCTCGTCGAGTACAAGGCCAACCCGCAGAACTTCGTCAACCTGCTCGACCACGGCGCGGCCGACCTGAAGGGCAACTTCCTCGACTGGAAGTGGAACCAGGGGCTCACCGCCGACGGCAAGCAGCTCATCGGCCTCGGCACCGACGTCGGCGGCATGGCGATGTGCTACCGCAAGGACCTGTTCGCCAAGGCCGGCCTGCCCACCGACCGCGACGCCGTGTCCAAGCTCTGGCCCACCTGGCAGGACTACATCAAGGTCGGCGAGCAGTTCACCGCGAAGAAGACGGGCGCCTCGTTCCTGGACGCCGCGACGAACACGTTCAACACGATCCTGCTCCAGACCGCCGGCAACAGCAGCGGCTACAGCTACTACGACACCGGCAACAACCTCGTCGTGGGCAGCAACCCGGCGGTGAAGCAGGCGTACGACACCACGATGGACATCATCGACTCGGGGCTGTCCGGCAAGTACGGCTCCTGGTCCGAGGAGTGGGTGTCGGCGTTCAAGCAGTCGAAGTTCGCCACCATCGCCTGCCCGGCCTGGATGACCGGCGTGATCGAGGGCAACGCCGGCGCCGCCGCCAAGGGCAAGTGGGACATCGCCCAGATCCCCGGCAACGGCGGCAACTGGGGCGGCTCGTTCCTCGCCGTGCCGAAGCAGAGCAAGCACCAGGCCGAGGCGATCGAACTGGCCAAGTTCCTGACCAGCGCCAAGGGTCAGATCGGCGCGTTCAAGGCGAAGGGCCCGCTGCCCTCGTCCCCGCAGGCGCTGGAGGATCCGGCGATCATCGACTCGAAGAACGCCTACTTCTCCGAGGCACCGGTCGGGAAGATCTTCGCCGAGGGCGCCAAGAGCCTGAAGCCGGTCTACATGGGACCGAAGAACCAGGCCGTACGCACCGAGGTCGAGAACGCCGTCCGCAGCGTGGAGCTGGGCAAGCGCTCCCCGGAGCAGGGCTGGACCGACGCGGTCGCCAACGCCGAGAAGGCCGCCGCCAAGTAACCCGAGCAGCGCGTGCGGGCGGCCACCCGGCCACGGGGGCCGCCCGCACGGCGGAAAGGAGTCCCGGGTCATGGCCGTCCAGCTCGACGCCCGCCCGCCGGTCGCACCGGCACCCCGCCCCACCCGTCCCGGCCTGGGCAACCGGCTCAGCCGGATCGACACCAAGTACTCGCCGTACCTGTTCATCGCCCCGTTCTTCCTGTTGTTCGGCGTCTTCGGGGCGTACCCGCTGGCGTACACGTTCTGGGTCTCGCTGCACGACTGGGACCTGCTCGGCGCCGAGCACCCGTTCATCGGCTTCGACAACTACACCCAGCTGCTCGCCGACTCGGACTTCTGGCACTCGGTCGTCAACACGCTGGGCATCTTCGTGATCTCCACGGTCCCCCAGCTGCTCGCAGCGCTCTGGCTGGCCAACCTGCTCAACCGGCAGCTGCGCGCCCGTACCACCTGGCGGATGGCGGTGCTGATCCCGAACGTCACGTCGACCGCCGCCGTGGCGATCGTGTTCGCGGTGCTGTTCGGCCGCGAGTTCGGCATGATCAACTGGCTGCTCGACCACGTCGGGATCAACGCGATCGACTGGAAGGCGAACCGGTTCGCCGCCTGGGTCGCCATCTCCACGATGGTCGACTGGCGCTGGACCGGCTACAACGCGCTGATCTTCCTGGCCGCCATGCAGGCCATCCCCCGCGACCTGTACGAGTCGGCGGCGATCGACGGCGCCGGCCGGGCCCGGCAGTTCTGGTCCATCACGGTGCCGCTGCTCAAGCCGACGATCATCTTCGCGGTCATCATCTCCACCATCGGCGGCCTCCAGCTCTTCACCGAGCCGCGGATGTTCAACTCCGGCACCAACGCGATCCGCGGCGGGCCGCTGCGGGAGTCGCAGACGGTGACCATGTACATGTTCGAGAACGCCTTCGCGCCGCACTACAACTTCGGCTACGGCTCGGCAGTCGCCTGGCTGCTGTTCGCGCTCATCGCTGTGGTCGCGGCGATCAACGTCCTGCTCCTGCGCCGGCTCGGCGGCGGCTCCCGCAAGGAGGTCTCCCGATGACCCGCCTCTGGTCGGCAAGCCGGCTCACCTACCTGGCGCTGACGCTCTCGGCCATCCTGTCGATCTTCCCGATCTACTGGATGTTCGTGGTGGCCAGCCGGACCAGCGACACGATGGGGCAGGTGCCGCCGCCGCTCACGCCCGGCGGCAACCTCGGCGCCAACATCGCCCGGCTGTTCGACAACACCGATGCGTACTTCCTGACCGGCCTGATCAACTCGGCGATCGTGGCCACCACCGTCACGATCTCGGTGGTGTTCTTCTCCACGCTGGCCGGGTTCGCGTTCGCCAAGCTGCGCTTCCGCGGGCGCAACGCGCTGCTGCTGGTCATCGTCGCCACCATGATGGTCCCCACCCAGCTCGGCGTGATCCCTCTCTACCTGCTGATGACGAAGCTGAACTGGAACGACAGGCTGCCCGCCGTGATCGTGCCGGCGCTGGTGACCGGCTTCGGCGTGTTCATGATGCGCCAGTACGCGGGCCAGGCGGTCAGCACCGAGCTGATCGAGGCGGCCCGGATGGACGGCTGCAACACCGCGCGGATCTACTGGAACGTGGTGCTGCCCGCGCTGCGCCCGGCCGCCGCCGTCCTCGGCCTGCTCACGTTCATGACCACCTGGAACGACTTCCTGTGGCCGTACGCAGTGCTGAACGACCCGGAGAACCCGACAGTGCAGCTGTCGCTGCGGGCCCTCTCCGACGGGTACTACCAGGACATGTCGCAGGTGTTCACCGGCACGGCGATCGCCACGCTGCCGCTGCTGCTGGTGTTCGTCGTCTTCGGCCGCCAGATCATCGGCGGCATCATGGAAGGTGCGGTCAAGGCATGAGCAACGTCCGATTCCCGGAGGGCTTCGTCTGGGGCGGGGCCACCGCCGCGTACCAGATCGAGGGCGCCGCACGCGAGGACGGTCGCGGCCCGTCGATCTGGGACACCTTCAGCCGTACGCCGGGCGCGGTGTTTCAGGGCCACACCGGCGACGTGGCCTGCGACCACTACCACCGGTACGCCGAGGACGTCGCGCTGATGGCCGACCTGGGGCTGCGGGCGTACCGGTTCTCGGTGTCCTGGCCCCGCGTGCGGCCGGACGGCACCGGCCCGGTCGAGCCGCGCGGGCTCGACTTCTACGACCGGCTGACCGACGCGCTGCTGGACGCCGGCCTCGACCCGATCGTCACGCTCTACCACTGGGACCTGCCGCAGGCGCTGGAGGACCGGGGCGGCTGGACCGTCCGGGAGACCGCCGAGCACTTCGCCGAGTACGCGCTCGCCGTGCACGGCCGTCTCGGCGACCGGGTGCGCACCTGGACCACGCTCAACGAGCCGTGGTGCTCGGCCTACCTGGGGTACGGCTCGGGCGTGCACGCGCCGGGGCGCCGCGACGCCGGTGACGCGTTCCGGGCCGTACACCATCTGCTGCTCGGCCACGGCCTGGCGGCGCGGGCACTGCGGGCGGCAGGCGCGGAGACGCTCGGGATCACGCTCAACCTGGCCGACGTGCAGCCGGCGGACGCGGGCAGCGCCGCTGACGCCGAGGCGGTCCGGCTGGTCGACGGCCTGCACAACCGGATCTTCCTGGACCCGCTCACCGGCGGCGGCTACCCGGCGGACGTGCTGGCCCACGTCAGCCGGATCGTCGCGCCGGACTTCGTCCGGGACGGGGACGAGAAGCTGATCGCCGCGCCGCTGGACCTGCTCGGGCTGAACTACTACGCGCCCACCTACGTGGCCGGGCGGGCGGACGGCACGGGAGGTGCCGCGTACCCGGGCACCGCCGGGGCGGTCGAGTTCCTGCCGCCGGCCGGGCCGCTGACCGAGATGGGCTGGTCGATCGAGCCGGCCGGGCTGGCCCGGCTGCTGGAACGCGTCGCGGCCGACTATCCCGGGCTACCGTTGATGATCACCGAGAACGGCGGGGCGTTCCCCGACACCGACCTCGACGAGCAGGGCGGGGTGGCCGACGCCGACCGGGTCGCCTACCTCGACGGGCACCTGCGCGCGGCGCACGAAGCCATCGCCCGCGGCGTGGACCTGCGTGGTTATCTCGTATGGTCGGTGCTGGACAACTTCGAATGGGCCGAGGGTTACCGGAAGCGGTTCGGGATCGTCCACGTCGACTACCTGACCCAGCGGCGCACACCCAAGCGCAGTGCCCGCTGGTACCAGGAGGTGATCGCCCGGAACGGGCTGTGACGAGGTGGTGGTTACGGGGATGACGACGGCACAGCGACCGACCCTGGAGGCGGTGGCCCGGCTGGCCGGCGTGTCCCGGGCCACCGTCTCCCGGGTGGTGAACGGCTCGACCACAGTCGCCGAGCCGATCCGGCAGGCGGTACGCCGGGCGGTCGAGGAACTCGGGTACGTCCCGAACCTCGCCGCCCGCAGCCTGGTCACCCAGCGGACCGACTCGGTCGCGCTGGTGATGCCCGAGGCGGCCACCCGGGTCTTCTCCGACGACCAGGTGTTCCCGGGCATCATCCGGGGCGCGGCACAGGAGCTGGAGGCGGCGGACAAGCAGCTCGTGCTGATGCTCGCCGGTTCGCCGGCCGGGCACGAACGGGTCGAGCGGTACACCACCGGGCGGCACGTCGACGGGGTGCTGTTCGCCTCGCTGCACGGCGAGGACCCGCTGCCCGGCCGGCTGGCCCGCCTCGGCATCCCGGTGGTGTGCAGCGGCCGGCCGCTCGACGGCGCCGACGTGCCGTACGTGGACGTGGACCACGAGGGCGGCGTGAGCACCGCGGTCCGGCACCTGATCGCGAGCGGTCGGCGGCGGATCGCCACCATCGCCGGCCCGCAGGACATGGTCGCCGGGATCGAACGGCTGATCGGCTACCGCACCGCGATCACCGAGGCCGGGCTGCCGGAGCTGGTCGCGTACGGCGACTTCACCCGGGAGTCCGGCACCGCCGCGATGCGCGAGCTGCTCGCCGCCGACCCGGAGCTGGACGCCGTGTTCGCCGCCTCCGACCTGATGGCGCACGCCGCCCTGCGCACGCTGCGGGAGGCCGGGCGGCGGGTGCCCGAGGACGTGGCGGTGATCGGGTTCGACGACATCGAGACGGCCGCCTACACCGAGCCGCCGCTGACCACCGTGCGGCAGCCGATAGTGGAGCTGGGCCGGTCGATGACCCGGCAACTGCTGCGCATCGCCGCGGGCGAGGAGGTCGAGCAGGCGCTGGTGCTGCCGACCGAGCTGGTGCTACGCGAGTCCGCGTAAGGAAGGGCCCCCTCTTAACGCCTCAGGTAGAGGAGGGGGCCCTTCTTAACAGCCCGCCGGGCGACCGCCCGCCGCGCGTTAACCGGTCGCGGCGCGGGCGGCGGCGGGGCTAGGGTCCGCCGGATGAGTGGAGCCCTGATCCGTCCCGCCCGTGCCGAGGACGCGCCCGCCGTGGTGGCGTTGCGCGCGCTCGTCTACCCGTACCTGGTGCGGGGCGTCGAGTCGACCCGCCGCATGATCGCCGAACCACCGCCCGGCGAGGACTGGGCGGCCTGGGTCGCCGAGGCGGACGGGCAGGTCGTGGGCTGGGTGTCGGCGTACCGCAACACGCAGACGTCGACGCCCGGCGTGGGCGAGATCGCCACGCTGCACGTGCACCCGGAGCATCGCCGCCGGGGCACCGGCACCGCGTTGTTCGACACCGCGCTCGGTCATCTGCGGACGCTCGGGTCCACCCGGGTGCTCACCCACGCGCGTACCGAGTCGCTGCCGTTCGCGCAGCGGCACGGCTTCACACCCAGCCGGGAGTTGCGCTACTCGGCACTGGACCTGAGCACCGCCCCGCCGATGCCGCAGGCGCCGCCGGGCGTACGGCTGGTGTCCGCCGCCGGGCTCGACCCCCGCCTGGTGCACCGGGTGGATGCCGAGTCGTCCCGGGACGAGCCGGGGGACGTGCCGACGGACTCGCTCGACTTCGACCTGTGGCGGCACGAGTGCTGGGACAACCCGGGGCTGGACCGGGAGGCGAGCATGCTCGCCGAGGTGGACGGCGAACTGGTCGCACTCAGCCTGGTGAAGCGGGACGGCGACCGGATGTGGTCGGACTTCACCGGCACGCTGCCCGCGTACCGGGGGCGCGGGCTGGCCCGGCTGGCCAAGCAGGCCGCGCTGCACGCCGCCGCGGCGCGCGGGGTACGCACCGCGTACACCTCGAACGACGAGGCGAACGCGCCGATGCTGGCGGTGAACGAGCGGCTCGGCTACCGGCCGGTGGACAGCCAGTGGTCATGCCGGCGCAAACTCAGCTGAGCCCGGCGGCCACCCGCACCGCTGTGGCGTACGTGTCGGCGCCGAACAGCACCAGCCGCGCCTCGGCGACGTGCTCCGGGGTGGCCGCGTGCAGCACGCTGAGCGCCTGTGCCACCGCGTCCTCGACCGGCCAGCCGTAGATCCCGGCGGAGATCAGCGGGAACGCGATCCGGGTCGCGCCCAGCCCGTCGGCGACACGCAGGCTGTTGGCGTAGCAGTCGCGCAGCAGCGGCGAGCGGTCCTCGCGCGGCGAGAAGACCGGGCCGACAGTGTGCACCACCCAGCGCGCGGGCAGATTGCCGGCGGTGGTGGCGACCGCCTGGCCGGTGGGCAGCCCGCGCCCGTAGCGGGAGGCGCGCAACGCCCGGCACTCCTCCAGGATCGCCGGCCCGCCGCGCCGGTGGATCGCGCCGTCCACTCCCCCGCCGCCGAGCAGCGACGAGTTGGCGGCGTTGACTATCGCGTCGACCTGCTGGGCGGTGATGTCCCCCTCGATCAAGACGGTGTCCATCTCAGCTCTCCTCGACGGCCTGGCCCAGCGAGCGGCGGGCCAGCAGCGCGGCCCCGGCGACGGCGGCCGGCATGACCAGCACCGCGCCGAGCGGGATCAGGAAGCACAGGAAGACCGCCACCCCGAAACCGAGCGCTGTCGGCCGGTCGGCCCGCAGCCGCGCCCGCCGGTCCGGCAGCCGCATCCCCCGCCGGTAGAACGGCGCGCCCACCAGCTCCAGCGCCAGGAACCAGCCACCCACCAGGGCGCCGACCACCGGGACCACCGTCTGTCCCACCACCGGGATGAAACCGGCCGCGAACAGGGGTACGCCGATCAGCGCGGACAGCGCCACCAGGCGCAGCGAGTCGGCGAGGCTGCGTCGCAGCGAGGACCAGAACGGCACGTCCACCGCACCGGGGGTGCCGCCGAGGCGGTCCTCGACCCGCTCGGAGATCGCCTCGTAGAAAGGGTCGCCGATGACGAGCGTGACGGCGGTGAACGTGAGCACCCCGACCAGCCCGGCGACCCCGACCACCGCCAGCCCGGCGGCGACCCGCAGCAGCCCGCGCCAGGGCGACGACCAGTCGTCGGCGAACGGGGTGAGCCAGCCCGCCAGGTCGTCGACGAAGTAGAGCAGCGTGGCGAACAGGGCCACGTAGAGCGCGCCGGTGATCAGCGCCGGGATCACGCCGAGCAGCATCAGCTTCGGGCTGCGGACGTACATGCCGAAGCCGCGCAGCAGCAGCCCGGCGCCGCCGAGGAAGCGGGTGGCCGCGCCGGTGACGGGCGCGATCGTACGGGAGGCGTTCACGACGGCACAGCCTAATCTGCCGGTGCACCACAATGGGCCTGTGCGTGCGTCCCGGCTGATCTCGCTTGTGCTGCTGCTCCAGTCCCGGGAGACGATGACCGCCGCCGAGCTGGCCCGCGAGCTGGAGGTGTCCGAGCGGACCGTCTACCGGGACGTGCTGGCGCTCTCCGCCGCCGGTGTCCCGGTGTACGCGGACCGGGGCCGGGCCGGCGGCTACCGGCTGCTCGGCGGCTACCGGACCCGGCTGACCGGGTTGAGCCGGGACGAGGCCGAGGCGCTGTTCCTGGCCGGGCTGCCCGGACCGGCCGGGGACATGGGACTGGCCGACTCGGTGGCCGCCGCCGAGCTGAAGGTGCTCGCCGCGTTGCCGCCGAGCCTGCGGGACGCGCCCGCGCGTACCGGGCAGCGGTTCCACCTGGACGTGCCGGGCTGGTTCCGGGAGACCGCGCCGCCGCCGGCCCTCGCCGAGCTGGCCCGGGCGGTCTGGCGGGACCGGATGGTGGAGTTGCGCTACCGGCGCGGGGACCGGGAGGTGACCCGCACGCTGGCGCCGTACGGGCTGGTGCTGAAGAACGGGGTCTGGTACCTGGTCGGCCGGGTCGGTGACGGCTGGCGGACGTACCGGGTGGACCGGGTGGTGGCGGTCGAGGTGGGCGCCGACGGGTTCGACCGGGACGAGGACTTCGACCTCGGGGCGTACTGGCGGGAGCAGGCGGGCGCGTTCCTGCGCGAACTGCTGCGGGAGCGGGTGACGGTGCGGCTCGGCCCGGCCGGGTTGCGGGCGCTGCGGCACCTGGTGGACGCGCCGTTCGTCCACACCGAGGCGGTGGACGCGGCCGGGCCGCCGGACGAGCAGGGGCGGCTGGTGCTGCGGCTGCCCGTCGAGTCGGTCGACGTCGCGTACGGCCAGTTGCTGGCGCTCGGCCCGGAGGTGGAGGTGCTGGCGCCGCCGCAGCTGCGGGCGCGCTTCGCCGAGGCGACCCGCCGCGCGGCGGCGCTCTACACCGATCCGCCGTCCGACGGTCAGCGGTAACCGTCCGGGTCGGCCGGCTTACCAGGCTTGACCACCTCCTCGTAGTAGCGGGCCCAGTGCGGGCGGCTGCCGTCGACGTCGGTGAAGCCGTACACCTGGGACAGGCCGCCGCTGTCCAGCGACCGACCGTTCCAGCGGGCCCGGTCCGGGTCGGCGGCCAGGGCGGCCACCGCGCGCCCGACGAACGCCGGCGTCTCCGACATGACGAAGTGCGGTTCGGTAGTCGCGGCGTCGCGCCAGTTCGCCTCGGTGACGCCGTAGTGTTCGAGCATCGCCTCCGAGCGCAGCCAGCCGGGTGTGAGCGCGACGGCGGTGCAGCCGTGCGGGGCCAGCTCGTGCGCCTGGCTGAAGCCGAGCCGGTTCACCGACACCTTGGCCAGGTCGTAGAAGACCGACAGGCGGTACTCGCTGTCGTTGTGCTCCTTGGTGCCGTCGCCGACCTCGACGACCAGGCCGCCCGGGTTGCGGATCAGCAGCGGCAGCGCGAAGTGGCTGGTGATGATGTGCGTGTCGACAGCCAGCCGCAGCGTGCGGAACCCGGCGTCGAGCGGCTGCTCCCAGACCGGCTTCTCCCAGGTGATCAGCGGGTCCGCGCCCCAGACGTCGTTCACGAGCACGTCCAGGCGGCCCTGCTCGGCGTCGATCCGCTCGACCAGGCCGCGTACCTGCTCGGGGTCCAGGTGGTCGACTGCGACGGCGATCCCGGTGCCCCCGGCGGCGGTGACCAGCTCGGCGGTCTCCTCGATGGTCTCCGGCCGGTCCATCTCGGAGCGGCGCTCGCGGGTGGTGCGGCCGGTGGCGTAGACGGTGGCCCCGGCGGCGCCGAGCTGCACGGCGATCTGCCGCCCGGCGCCCCGGGTCGCGCCCGCGACGAGCGCGACAGTTCCGGTCAGTGGTGAGTTCATGGGACCACCGTGCAACAGATACCTGACAGCGGAAGTCCGGTTTCCCGGACGATCCGGATGGGCGATGATCACCGGTATGCACCTGCTGCTGTCCGGGATCGTCGGCTCGGTCGCGTACGGGCTGGCCGGTCCCGGCTCGGACACCGACCGGATCGGCGTGTTCGCCGCGCCCACAGTCGCGTTCCACGGTCTGCGCCCGCCCCGCGAGTCGGTGGTCACCACCGACCCGGACGTCACGCTGCACGAGGCGCGGAAGTACGCGCTGCTGGCGCTGAGCGGCAACCCGACCGCCACCGAGCTGATGTGGCTGCCCGAGGACTGCTACGAGACCCGTACCGGGTTCGGCGAGGAGCTGATCGCGATCCGGTCGGCGTTCCTGAGCGCGCCGCGCGTCCGCGACGCCTACCTCGGGTACGCCTCGCAGCAGTTCCGCAAGCTCGCCACCGCCCCGGCGGACAGCGGCGGGCGGCGGCGCTCGGCGAAGCACGCCCGGCACCTGGCCCGGCTGCTGCACCAGGGCCGGACGCTGTACGCGACAGGCGTGCTGGAGATCCGCCTCGCCGACCCGGAGTGGTTCCGCGCGTTCGGCGAACGGGTCGCCGGTGGCGCGCTGGGCGAGGCACAGGCCCTGGTGGCGGCCGCCGAGGCGGAGTTCGACCGGGTCCGCTCGCCGCTGCCGGAGCGCCCGGACGAGGAGACAGTGGAACGGTGGCTGCTCGCCGTCCGGGCGGCGTACCTGCCGCGCTGAGCGGTCACTGCACGTCGAACTCGTTGCCCTCCGGGTCGGCCATCGTGGTGTGCTCGCTGCCCCGGTCGGCGACCTCGGCCAGCACCGTCGCGCCGAGCGCGGTCAGCCGCTTCACCTCGGCCGCCCGCCCCTCCGGCCCGACGTGCAGGTCGACGTGGAGGCGGTTCTTCACCCGCTTGGGTTCGGGGACGGCCTGGAACAGGAACCGTCGGCCCAGCCCGGTGCCGCTGGCCGGGTCGACCGGGTCGTCCGGGTGGCGTACCGCCGCCAGCTCGCGCCACGCCTTGCGGCCGTCCACCTCGACGTACGCCTCCGGCGGCACCGCACCGGCGGCGGCCAGCCGCTCGATCAGCACGCTGTTGTCCTCGACCTGGTAGCCGAGCGCCTCGGCCCAGAAGCGGGCCAGCCCGATCGGGTCGGCACAGTCGATGACGAGTTTCCAGTCCCGGGCCATGTGTCCTCCGTGGTCAGCTGGTGTAACCAGTTATAGTGGTTACGTGACGGACGGCGCAAGCGGACTCACCCTGATCAGTCCCGAAGGCACTCGATACCGCTTCGACCCGGGCGCGCTCTGCCTGGAGCTGCTGACCACCGGCGGTCCGGGCGCGTTCGCCCGCTACGAGGTGCTGCACCGGCCGGACGACCTCGCGGGCTGGCTGGCCGTGTCCCGCCTGCGCCTGGACCCCGCCACCGTCACCGTCGACGCGGACGACCTGGCCGCCGCCCGTCGGCTGCGCGACGCGCTCTGGCGAGTGACGCAGGCGCGTACCCGCGACGAGACCCCGCCCGCCGCGGACCTGGCCGTGGTGAACGACGCGGCGGCCGGGCTGCCGCTGAGCCCGCAGGCCGGTCCCGACGGCAGCCGGTCCTGGCGTACGCCGCTGACCGGCGCGCAAGTGGTCGCGACATTCGCCCGGGACGCGGTCGACCTGCTCACCGGCCCGTACGCGGCCCGGATCCGGGAGTGCGGCGCACACGACTGCCAACTGGTCTTCGTGGACACCTCCCGGCCGGGGCAGCGCCGCTGGTGCGCGATGGAACGCTGCGGCAACCGGCAGAAGGCGCGCGCCCTGCGGTCCCGGCGTGCGCCCGGGTGACTCAGTCCGCCAGGCGCACGCGTACCCGGCGGTTGGCCCGTCCCTTGCTCTCCACCTTGACCACCTGGACCTTGCCGATCTGGGCGGTGGAGGCCACGTGCGTGCCGCCGTCGGCCTGCACGTCCAGCCCGACGATGTCGACGATCCGCACCTCCTGCTCCTCCGGCGGGATCAGGTTCGACTGGGTACGGATGATGTCCGGCAGGGCCAGCGCCTCGGCGCGCGGCAGCACCCGCACCGCCACCGACCGGTCGGCGGCCACCTCGGCGTTCACCAGCTCCTCGATGCGGGCCTTGAAGTCCGGCGGCACCTCGGGGAGGTTGAAGTCCATCCGCGCCTCACCCGGCTCCATGTTGCCGCCCGTGACGAGCGCGCCGAAGTCGCGGAACACCACGCCGCAGAGCACGTGCAGCCCGGAGTGGGTACGCATCAGCATGGTCCGGCGCGTGTCCTCGACCGCGCCGGCGACCTCGGTGCCGACCGGCGGCACCGGGTCACCCTCGGCCGGGATCAGCCAGAGGTCGTCGCCCTTGCGGGTGCCGACGATCCGGGTCTGTACGCCCTGCCAGAGAAGCACCCCGTGATCCGGCGGCTGCCCGCCGCCGCCCGGGTAGAACGCGGACCGGTCCAGCACGATGCCCTGCTCGGGATCGGCCGCCAGCACCCGGCAGGTCCACTCCCGCAGAGTCGGGTCGGCGAGGTCGAGCCGGTGCGTACGGCCGTGGTGTGTGACGCCCATGGACGGCGACGTTACCCGTTCAGGAACTCCGAGACGCGCTCCCGCAGGTCGGCGCGCTCGGTCCAGAGCACGCCGGGCCGGTCGTACACGTGCAGTGTGGCGTTGGGGAGCGCGGCGGCGAGCCGTTCGGCGACGGCGACCGGGTGCAGGTCGTCCTCGGCGGCGGCGATGACCAGCGCCGGCGCGGTGACCGCGGCGAGCGACCCGGCGTCGTCGAGCGGGGCCTGGGCGGGCAGGTCGGCCAGCCCCGGCGCGAGCCCGTCGCGCAGCAGCTGGTCGAGCCGTTGCCGCAGGTACGCCCAGCCGGCCGGGGTGTTGCGCACCGACGGCGGCAGTTCCAGCGACACCGCGTCGGCCAGTGCCGAGGCGTCGCCCTCGGCCACCGCGTCGAGCAGGCCGGTGAGCCGGGCGCGGGCCACCTCGCCGCGCGGCTCGTCCAGCACGGCGGGCAGGAAGAAGACGAGCCGCTCGAAGCGTTCCGGGCTCTCCGCGAGCAGCCGGCACAGCGCGCCCGCGCCGAGGCTGGCGCCGAACGCCCGGGTCGCGCCGCCCAGGTCGGCGACGGCGCGCAGATCACGGGCGAGGTCCAGGTAGCTCCACGGACCGGGCGGGGAGTCGGAGCGGCCGTGCCCGCGGAACTGGAAGAAGATGCGCCGCCCGGCGACGCCGCTGCCGAACGGACGGGTGGTGGCGATGCCGCTGCCCAGCCCGTGCGCGAACACGGTGACCGGGTCACCGGTGCCGGTGACCAGCCGTTCCAGGCTCACCCCATGCGGGGTGGCGACCAGCTCCGTCTCCGGCTCGGGCAGCGCGGGACGCCCGGTCCGGGGCGCGCCGGGGCCGGGCCCCCAGGTGCGGGGACCGCCGTCCGGCGGCGGAGGCCAGCGGAAACCTCTCACCAGGACCCTCGGCCGTCGTGCAGATCCCGCAGACCCGGCCGCACGTCGAGCAGGTAGATGAGACCGGCGGCGATGCCGATCAGTCCGAACAGGCTGATCGGGCCGAATCCGAGCAGGGTCAGCAGCAGGCAGACCGCCAGAATGGCGACCCAGCCGCCCTTGGGCAGCGTGCCGAGCGCGGCGAATCCGTCGCCGCGCTGGGTGACCGCGTGCACCAGCGCCACTCCCTGTACGACCAGGGCGAAGACGAGCAGGATCAGCTGGATCACGTCTTGGACTGCGAACGCGAAGATCGGCGCGGCGATGGCCATGGGGGCAAGCTTATGCCGAGACCCCGGAAACGTCCGACAAGACGTTGTCCGGGGTCCGGTGGAGCATCAGGTCACTCGGCGGCCGGGCGGGTCCGCTTCGTGGCCTTCGGCAGCTTCGCCGACGGGGTGGCCGGCTTGGTCGCCTTGGTGGCGGTCGTCTTGGCGACGGCCTTGGTCGCGGTCGCCTTGGTGGCGCGGGTGCGCTTCACCGCGGCCGGCTTGGCGGCCACCGCCTCGGCCACCTCGGCCGGGCTGGGCACCTCGGTCGTCGCGGCGGCCTTCGGCGCGGTCTCCGGCTTCGGGGTGATCTCGGCCTTCGGGGTCACTTCGGTGCCGGTGGCCTCGGTGGCCTCGATGTCGGCGTTCACCGTGTCGGCGGCCTCCAGCACGCCGGCGCCGACGACGCGCTCACCCCGGGCGACCAGCTCGGCGTACGCGGCCAGCGCGCGCTCCTGCGCGGCGTGCGCCCCGGCCACCACGACGGCGGCGTTGCGGGTGGCGGCCTCGCGGAGCTTGTCCAGGTTGGCGGCCTCGCGCAGCTTCTCCAGGTTCGCCGCCTCGCGCAGCTTCTCCAGGTTGGCGGCCTCGCGGAGCTGGTCGAGGTCGGTGGCGACGGCGCGCTCGCGCAGCCCGGTGGCGGTCTGGTTGGCGGTCTTCAGCGTCTCGGTGGCCTTCTGGCGCAGCTCGAAGCCGGTGACGACGGCCTTGCCGCCGAGGTCGGCGACGACCCGGGTGCCGAGGCCGCTGACCACCGTCGGCAGCTTGCGGAGCTGCTCCAGGGCCAGCTCACCGGCGCCGGCGGCGGCGTAGAGGGGTGCGGGGATGCGGTTGGTCTTCGGCTGGGTGGTCATGACTGCTCCTCTTCGGCCGCACCGGCGGCCTTCCGGGCCGCCCGGCGGGCGGTCGTGTCCTGCGGGGCGGCGGTGGTCGGGGCGGGCGCGGTGGTCGGGGCGGGCGCGGCACCCGCTTCGGTGACGGCTACCGATTCGAGGACCGCCTCGGTCGGCGTGCCCTCCGGCGTGACCGGACCGGTCGCGGCCGCGGCCACCGTCGCCGGGGCCTCCGGCGCGGAGGCCGGCTCGGTCGCGACCGTTTCCGTCGTGGCGGCCTTCTCGGCCGCCTCCGCCGTCGTGGCCGCCTCGGTCGCCTCGGCCAGGCGGGCGTTCTCGCGCCGGAACGTCTCGTAGATCTGGGTGAGCGACTGCTTCTGGGCCATGGTCAGCTCGGGGTCGACGGCGATCGCCGCGAGCACGCCCTGGCCCTCCTTGTCGTCCAGCAGCCCGGCACGCAGGTACATCGCCGGGGTGGAGACACGAAGTGCGCTGGCGAGCTGCTGGAGCACCTCGGCACTCGGCTTGCGCAGCCCACGCTCGATCTGGCTCAGGTAGGGATTGCTGACGCCCGCCTGCTCGGCGAGCTGGCGCAGTGAGATCTTCGCGTTGCGCCGCAGGTCGCGAATGAACCCGCCGACATCGGGAAGGTCCTTGCTGGTGGCCATGACTCAACGCTAGCTCGGCCCGCTAACTCCTGCAAGCAAAACGCTAGCCAGAGTTAGCAGGGTCACCGAAGGTGGGTTGCGGAGGCCATGTCCGGTCCGTACCGTTCTCCCCCGTGACCAAGATCGATATCAACGGCGCCCAGCTCGCGTACGACGAGAGCGGCACCGGAACCGCCGTGGTGCTGCTGCACGCCGGCATCGCCGACCGGCGGATGTGGCGCGGGCAGGTCCCGGCGCTCGCGCAGCGCCACCGGGTGATCGCGCTGGACCTGCGCGGCTACGGCGAGTCGGAGCTGCCGACCACGCCGTTCGCCCACCACGACGACGTGGTCGGGCTGCTCGACGCGCTGGGCGTCGAGCGGGCCGCGCTCGTCGGCTGCTCGTTCGGCGGCCGGGTCGCGGTGGACACCGCGCTCGCCCACCCGGAGCGGGTCTCGGCGCTGGCGCTCTTCGGCGCTCCGGTCTCCGGCAACGAGTGGTCCGAGGAGACCGAGCAGCTCTGGGAGGAGCTGGTCGGCGACGTGGACCCGGAGGACTTCGCCGCCACCGCCGCCGGCGAGGTGCGTTTCTGGGTGGTCGGCCCGACCCGCCGCCCGGAGGACGTCGACCCGGAGCTGATCCGGTTCGCCGAGGAGATGGACCGCCGGGCACTCGCCGCCGAGCAGGCGCTGAGCGCGATCGAGGTGGGCGAGCTGGACCCGCCGGCGATCGACCGGCTGGGCGAGCTGCGCGTACCGGTACTGGTCGGCACCGGCGCGGACGACCTGGCCGACATCCGCCGCCTGGCCGACCGCATCGCCGACGAGGCCCCCCACGGCGTGCGCATGCCGGACGTGACGAACGCGGCCCACCTGCTCCCCCTGGAGCGCCCCACCGAGACCAACGCCACCCTCCTGCCGTTCCTCCCCTGACCACCCCGACTCCCTCCCTTCGCCGCGTTGATCTTGCACTTGCAGCCCTCGGCACGCCTGGAATGCGCATTTCGCCGGGGCAGCAAGTGCAAGATCGCCGGGGGTAGAGGGCGGGGAAGGGTTACCAGGTGGGGCGGATGGCTCCTACCGGGAGGCCGCCGCCCAGCAGGGGCGGTTCGGCGTACTCGGTGAGGATGGGGGCGCGCACGTCCAGGCGTGCCAGGGCCGACACCAGGACGGGTGTGCGGGCCCTCGCGGCGCCGTCGTCGATCTTCAGAGCGACGGCGCCGACCTCCGGGATCGCCGCCGCGATCACACCCTCCGCGCCGATCTTGGCGAGCAGGCCGGGTACGCCGCGCATCAGCCGCGTGTCCTCCGCCTGGGTGCCGCCGACAAGTTCCGGGTACGCCCGCATCGCGTCCGCCACCGTCCGCTCGACGGTGCCCGGCTCGGCCTCGACCAGCCGCAGGAACGCCCGCGCCAGCCCGGTCAGCGAGACGGCCAGCACCGGTGCGCCGCAGCCGTCCACCCCGACCGCCGCCGCCCGCTCGCCGGTGAACTCCTCGATCGTGGCGGTCAGGCACTGCTGGAGCGGGTGCTCGGGCCGCCAGTAGCCGTCCAGCGGCCAGCCCGCGGCCAGGCAGGTGCGCACCATGCCGGCGTGCTTGCCGGAACAGTTCATCAGCACCCGGGCCGGGCCGCCGCCGGCCCGCAGCACCGCCTCCCGGGCGGCCTCGCCGAACGGCAGGTCCGGCGGGCAGTGCAACGCGTCCTCGGTCAGGCCGGCGTCGCGCAGCAGCGCTGTCACCCGCTCGACGTGGAACTCCTCGCCCGCGTGGCTGGCCGCGACGAGCGCGATGTCGGCCGGGTCGGTGAGCGGCAGGCCGGCCCGGAGCATGCCGATCGCCTGCATCGGCTTGCTCGACGAGCGGGGGAAGATCGGCGAGGTGACGTCACCGGCCCCGGCGACCGGCTCACCGGCGGCGTCGAGCACCACCACGGAACCCCGGTGGACGCCCTCCACGAAGCCGGACCGGACCACCTCGGCGAGCGGCACGCCGCCCTCGTACGTTTTTCCCACGGTATGGACCGTACCGAGGGGACGGACCCGGTCGGCGGCGGGGTGACCTGCGACGTCGACCGGGGTGGTACGGGGTCGCAGCGGGGTGCGCCGCTTACCGGACGGTAGCCGGGACGCCGAGCAGCGTACGGGCCTCGGCGGTGGTCAGCGGAGGCCGCTGGGCGAGCTGGGCGAAGCCGACCGCCCGCGCGACGAGCTGCATGTTGGACTCCACCGGACGCCCCTTGGCGTACGTGACCGTGTCCTCCATGCCGACCCGCAGGTGGCCACCGGCCGACAGCGAGGCCAGCATCACCGGGATGGTGCTGCGCCCGATGCCGGTGGCCGCGAACGTGGTGCCCTCGGGCAGGTCGCGCAGCATCTGCTGGGCCGCGACAAGGGTCGCCGTGGTGCCGGGCATGCCACCCGGCACTCCCATCACGAAGTCGACGTGCACGTGCCCGCCGTGCGGCAGGCCGTACTTGCCGAGCAGCCGCTGCAGGGCGGTGAGGTGGCCCAGGTCGAAGATCTCGTACTCGGGGACGACGCCCCGCTCCTGCATCCGGGTGTGCAGGTCGACGATGAACTCCCACCGGTTGAGGAACACGTCGTCGCCGAAGTTGACGGTGCCCATGGTGCAGGAGGCCATGTCGGGTGCGGCGTCGAGCACCGCCAGCCGGGCCGACTCCGGGTCGGTCACCGCGCCGCCGGAGGAGAGCTGCACGATCAGGTCGGTGCTCTCCCGCAGCGCCGCCACCGTGTCGCGCAGCCGCCCCTGGTCGAGCGTGGGCCGCGCGTCGTCGTCACGGATGTGGACGTGGATCACGGCGGCGCCGAGCGCCTCGCACTCCTTGGCCGTCAGCAGCAGCTCGTCGAGCGTCACCGGCAGCGCCGGCACCTCCGCCTTCGCCGACTCCGCGCCGGTGGGGGCAACCGTGATCAACGTCCCTGTCGTCATGCCCCGGATCCTAGACCGGTGCCCGGCGCCGGGTCGACCGGAGGATTTCCGGTGCAGGCGGCGTTAAGAAGGGACCTTTCCTCTACCGGAGGCGTTAATAGGGGGCCCTTCCTTACACGTCGATGGCGGCGGCGCTCTCGCCCACGAGCAGTCGGGCGTCGTCGGGCGTGTTGCGCTTCAGCACGGCGAGCGCCACCTGACCCAACTCGTAGTGCTGCACGGCGGTGCCCACGAAGCCGACCGTCCGGCCGTCGAGCGTCACCGGCGTACCGGCGACGGGCGGCTGGTCGCTCGCCACGCCGTCCAGGTGCAGCAGGACGAGCCGGCGGGGCGGCTTGCCCAGGTTGTGCACCCGGGCGACCGTCTCCTGCCCCCGGTAGCAGCCCTTGTCCAGGTGCACGGCCGGGGCGATCAGGTCCACCTCGGCCGGGATCGTCCGGTGGTCGGTGTCCACGCCGGCCCGGGCCTGCTTGGCGGCCACCCGGATCGCCTCGTACGCCCACAGCCCGGCCACCGGCACCCCGGCGCCGCGCAGCTCCGCCACCACCTCGTCCATGGCCGCCCGCGGCACGAGCAGGTCGACGCCGAGCGCCACCCGCCGGGCCCAGCCGCCGACCGGCAGCGGCTTGACGTCGTACACCGCTGACGGCCGCGCGGGCAGCTCGCCGGAACGGAACTTCGGACCCGGCACCGCTGCCACGTCGGGAGCGGCCAGCCCGGTGACGCCGAGCGTGTCGAGCGCGCCGGGCGCCTCCGGCCCGACGAGCGACAGCAGCGCGTGGTCGGCGGTGGCGTCGCGCGGGTCGACCTTGCTGAAGAACCGCATCTTCTCCAGGTATGCCAGGAGGCCCTCGGTCATCCCCGGCTCGGTGTCGAGCCAGGTGGTCTCGCCGTCGTCGGCGACCATCGCGTGCTGCTCGACGTGCCCGTGCGGGGAGAGCACCAGCAGCTCGGTGCCCTGCCACGGCGCCAGCGCGGCCAGGTGCTGGCTGGTGAGCGTGTGCAGCCAGCCGATCCGCTCCTCGCCGGGCACCGCGACCACGCCCCGGTGCGAGCGGTCGACCAGGCCCACGCCGGTGGCCAGGAGCCGCTGCTCGCGCATCGGGTCGCCGTAGTGGGCGGCCACCGGGCCGACGCCCGCCGCCCGGTGGGCCGGTTCCGGCTGGTCCCGGGTCTGGTCGTCGATGGCGTCGGTGGTCACCGCGCCCGCGATGTCGATCATGTGCGTTCCCCGTTCTGTGCGCAGCGGCCGCAGACCCCGAAGAGCGCGACATGCCCGATGTCGACCTTGAACCCGCGCTGCTCGTCCAGCTGGTCGGCGAGCGGGCGGAGCATCTCCGGGGAGATCTCGTCGATCGCCCCGCACTCCCGGCACACCAGGTGCACGTGCTGGTGCTCACCCGCCGCGTGGTAGGTCGGCGAACCGTGCGACAGGTGCGTGTGCGTCACCAGGCCGAGCCGTTCCAGCAGCTCCAGCGTGCGGTAGATGGTGGTGATGTTGACTCCGGCCGCGACCTCGCGGACCGCTGTGTGCACCTGCTCCGGGGTGGCGTGCCCCAGATCCAGGACGGCCTGGAGCACCAGCTGCCGCTGCGCCGTCAGCCGCAGCCCGCGCGAGCGGAGCATTTCCGCGAGGGAGGATTCGGACACCCTTCGATCATAGTTCGGCCGCCGCGCCGGCCGGTCCGCCGCCGGGGGTACGCCACTACGCTGCGCCAGTGGGTACGACACGGGTGGCGGTGCTCGGCCGGGGGCTCGTACCGGCGGGTGAGCCGGTGCTGCGCGGCGACGACCGGGGCGTCCTGCACGGCGACGGCCTGTTCGAGACGCTGCACCTGCGCGACGGCCGCCCCTGGCTGCTGGAGCCGCACCTGGCCCGGCTGCGGGCCGGCGCGGCGGCGATCGACCTGCCGCTGCCCCCTGATGCCGCGCTCGTCGAGCTGCTGGACGCGGTGTGCGCCGGCTGGCCCGCCCGGACCGAGGGCGCGTTGCGGCTGGTCTGCACGCGGGGACCGGAGGGCGGTGGGCCGCCCACGGTGTACGCGACGCTCGGCGAGGTGCCTGCGTCCGCCCGACTGGCCCGGCGGGACGGGGTGACTGTGGCCACGCTGCCGCTCGGGGTGGCCGCCCGGTCCCGCCCGGAACTGGGGTGGCTGCCGAGCGGCGTGAAGTCCACCTCGTACGCGCTCAGCACCGCCGCCCGGCGGTGGGCGCAGCGGACGGGCGTGGACGACGTGCTCTGGGTCTCGACCGACGGCTACGTGTTGGAGGGGCCCACCGCGAACGTGGTGTGGCTGAGTGGCGGCCGTCTCCTCACGGTGCCGGCGGCACCGACCGGAATCCTGCCCGGCGTGACCGCCGGCCATCTGCTGGAACGCGCCGGAGAGCTGGGCCTGACCGCAGGCGAGCACCTGCCCACCGTGGCCGACCTGCACGAGGCCGAGGCGATCTGGCTGACCAGCTCGCTGCGCGGCCCGGCAGAGGTCACGGCCTTGAACGGAACCCCCCGCCCGAGTTCCCCCCTGACCCAGCGCATCCAGACCCTCCTGGACCTCCCCCCACCCCCACCCCCACCCCCACCCCGTTGATCATGAAGTTGGCGGCGACAAATCGGGCAAGGATCGCCGCCAACTTCATGATCGCCGGAGCGAGAAGGGAACGTCAGCCGGCCACCCGGGTCAGGCGGGCGGAGAGGTGCGGGCTCAGAGGGTGGCCCACGGCGGCCATCTCCTGCGCGTAGAGCAGGGCGCCCTCGACGATGCCGAACAGCCGGGCACCGGCGGTGACCTCCTTCGCCGTGGCGGTACGCACGACCGCGTCGGTGGCGAACTCGATCCGGGTGCCCTTGCGCTTGCCGATGTGCAGCTCCATCACGCCGGTCGGCGTGGTCATCAGCGCCTCCAGCTCGTCGGTCACCCGCTCACCGTCGAGCACCGGACGCCACCAGCCCACCTCACGGCCGGCGGGACGGACCGGGCGGCTCTGCTCGTCCAGGATCCACGCCCGGGACTCGTAGAACAGGAACGGCCGGCCGTCGTGGCTGATCCGGATCTCCTGCGCGTAGTCGAAGTCCTCGATCGTCGGGAACCCACCCCGGCCCCGGCCGCGCCAGACCCCGATGTACGGCAGCAGGCCGTCCAGGCTCGGGTGCAGCTTCGGGCCGACGCGCAGGTCGTGGCTCTCCTCGTACGGGTACGGGTCGACCGGCGGCGCGTTCAACCACGGCGGCTGAAGCGGACTCTCACTCACAGATTCACCACTTACCTCTAGCGATTCGCACTGCGACATAGACCAGGCCACCCGCGAGCGCGCCCAGGCCGGCGACCAGCAGGCTGACGAACCCGATCTCGGTAACCATCCGGGCCATCCTATGCTGGCGTCATGGCGCGCACTCTCGTCGTCAAGGCCACCGCCGGCGCGGACTCCCCGGAACGCTGTGCACAGGCGTTCACAGTCGCCTCCACCGCAGCCGCGGCCGGGGTGGACGTGTCGCTCTGGCTCACCGGCGAGTCCACCTGGTTCGCACTCCCCGGGCGGGCGGAGACGTTCGAGCTGCCGCACTCCGCGCCGCTCGGCGAACTGCTGCACGTGGTCCTGACCACGGGCCGGGTGACCGCCTGCACCCAGTGCGCGGCCCGGCGGGACATCGGCCCGGGCGACGTCATCCCCGGCGTACGCATCGCGGGCGCCGCGGTGTTCGTCGAGGAGGCGATGACCGAGGGCGCGCAGGCGCTCGTCTACTGAGCGACCCGCCCGGGTCGTCCACTCTGACCGGTGAGCCGATCCTGACCCGACATGTCCGGATTACGCCTACCATGTGAACGTGAGTGAGGCGATCCAACAGTTCTTCGCGTCGCTACCGGCGCGCGCCGCGTCGGTGCTGAACAGCCCGATCGGCGGCACGCTTCAGATCGACCTGGCCGACGGCAACCGGACCGAGCACTGGTACGTGACGCTGGCCCCCGGATCGGCCCAGGTGAGCCGGGAGGAGCAACGGCAGGCGGACGGCGTGCTGACCCTCTCCACCGAACTGTTCGAGAAGCTGGTCACCGGCCGCGAGGCCGGCATGGCCGCGGTGCTGCGCAACGAGGCCACGTTCAGCGGGCACGTCGTGCTGTTCCTGGCGTTCCGCCGGTTCCTGCCGACCCGGCCCGACGTACGGGATCCGCGGGACGCCGCCCGCGACCACGTCCGGCGGGTGGCGTGAAGGAGCGGGTCAGCATCCTCGACGGCAACACGTTCCTGGTCAGCGACGATCGCGGCAACATCCAGCCGTCGTACGACTTCCCCACCGGGCTGTTCTCCTTCGACACCCGGTTCCTCTCCACCTGGATCCTCACCCTCGACGGGGAAACCCTGCACGCACTCTCCATCGACGACTCGCTGTCGTACAAGACGCGGTACTTCCTGGTCCCCGGTGAGCCGACGCACTATCTGGACGCGAACGTCTCGGTGATCCGCAGCCGCGCGATCGGCGGCAGCCTGGACGAGGAACTGACAGTGCTCAACCACTCCGCGCAGGCGAAGGAGTTCCGGCTCCGGCTGGAGATCGGCTCCGACTTCGCCGACCTGTTCGAGATCAAGCACAAGCGGGACAAGAAGGGCACCACCACGCCCAGCGTGGAGACGAACGCGCTGCGGCTGACCTACCGCCGGCAGGCGTTCCACCGCGAGACGATGGTGACCAGCAGCGCGCCGGCCGAGGTCGACGAGAGCGGGATGACGTTCCGGATCCGGGTCGGCCCGCACGGCGAGTGGACCACCCGGCTGCACATCGACACAGTCATCTACGGCGCCCGGGGCGAGGACATCCGGGCCATCCTGCCGCTGGGCGGCCAGCGGACGGCGGCCGACATCGAGGCGGAACAGAGCGCCCTGATCAGCCGGGCGCCGAAGCTCGGCTGCGACTGCGAGCCGCTGGCCGGGGCGTACCGGCGCAGCCTCAACGACCTGGCCGCGCTCCGGTACGAGTCGATCACGCTCGGCGTCCGGTTGCTCGCCGCCGGCCTGCCCTGGTTCATGACGCTGTTCGGCCGGGACAGCATCTTCACCTCGCTGCAGGTGCTGCCGTTCCTGCCCGAGATGGTCAAGCCCACGATCGTCATGCTCGCCGGACTCCAGGGCAGCCGGGTCGACGACTTCCGGGACGAGGAGCCCGGCAAGATCCTGCACGAGCTGCGCTACGGCGAGACCGCCGGCTTCGAGGAGCAGCCGCACTCGCCGTACTACGGCGCCGCCGACACCACGGCGCTGTTCGTGATCCTGCTCGACGAGTACGAGCGGTGGACCGGCGACGCCGACCTGGTGCGCAAGCTGGAGCACGAGACGCGGGCGGCGCTGACCTGGCTGGACACGTACGGCGACCTGCTCGGCACCGGTTACGTCTGGTACATGTCGCGGAACCCGGAGACCGGCCTGCCGAACCAGTGCTGGAAGGACTCGCCGGACGCCATCTCCTACGCCGACGGGCGGATGCCCGAGTTCCCCCGGGCCACGTGCGAACTCCAGGGGTACGCGTACGACGCGAAGCTGCGCGGCGCCCGCCTGGCCCGCACGTACTGGAACGACCCGACGTACGCCGACCGGCTGGAACACGAGGCGGCGGCGCTGAAGGAACGGTTCAACCGCGACTTCTGGATCGCGGACCGCGAGTACTACGCGCTGGCGCTCGACCCGCTGGGCCGCCAGGTGGACGCGCTCACCTCCAACATCGGTCACCTGCTGTGGAGCGGCATCGTCGACGAGGCCCGCGCCCCCGCCGTCGCCGCCCATCTGCTCGGCCCACGCCTGTTCTCCGGGTGGGGTGTGCGGACGCTCGCCGACGACCAGGGCCGGTACAACCCGGTCGGCTACCACGTGGGCACGGTGTGGCCGTTCGACAACTCGATCATCGCCTGGGGCCTGTGGCGGTACGGCTTCCGCCAGCAGGCCGGCCGGATCTGCGACGCTCTGCTCAGCGCGTCGCACTACTTCGACGGGCGGCTGCCCGAGGTGTTCGCCGGCTACGAGCGCGGCCTCACCGACTACCCGGTGGAGTACCCCACGGCGTGCAGCCCGCAGGCGTGGTCCGCCGGCACGCCGCTGCTGCTGCTACGGGTGATCCTGGGACTGGAACCGCAGGGCGATCACCTGATCATCGACCCGGCCGTGCCGCCCGGGATGGGCCGGGTGGAACTGCTCGACATCCCGGGCCGCTGGGGCCGGGTGGACGCGCTGGGCCGCAGCCGGGAGCCGCACGAGGAACAGCCGTCGCCACCGGCGCTGACCCTGCCCGGCGGCTGACGTCAGGCCCGGCAGGGCGTGGTGACCGCCACCCGGACCCGCTCACCGGCCCGCAGCGCCAGCACCGCCGGGTCGCCCGGGCGTGCGTACGCGTCGGCCGAGTCCACCACCGGCGCGGCGCCGACGCCGAACGCGGCGGCCAGCGACTGGTCGGCCGGCACTGCGGCCTCGGACCGGGCCGTGCGGGCGGTCCCGCCACCCGGGCAGGGCGCGGTCAGCACCTGGACCGGCCCGGTCGCGCCGCCCCACCGGCCCAGCGCCGACGCCAGCACGGCCGACTCGGCGGCGGCGTCGGCGGACGGAACCCGGTAGCCGGAGCCCGCCGGGCGGCAACCGGTGTCGGCGGTGAGCAGCACCCGGCCCGGGCCACCGGCCCGGCCCTCGACCGCGACGAACTCGCCCGCGTCGGCGCGCAGCAGCGGTTCGCCGTCGAGCGTCGACACGCCGGCCCGCCAGCCCGACGGCAGCCGGTCGGCGATGCCGCGCAGCACCTCGCGTACGTCGTCGCCGCCGATCGCCACCTCGACGCCGCGCTCCAGCGTCGCGCCGTCGTCCATCGGCGTGATCCGGCAGCCGCGCTCCAGCCGGTCCGGCAGGAGCGCCGGTACGCCCGCGGCGCCGACCGCGGCGGTCAGCTCGCCGATCGCCCGGTCCACCACCGGGCCGGCCTGGTCCAGCGACCGCTGCTCCTTCACCGTCGGCGCGTCCGTGCGCACCGACCACCAGGTCAGACTCGCGAGCAGCACGGCCCACACCACGGTGGCGACCGTCAGCCAGCGCAGCCGGCGTCGGCCGCCGGGGCCGGGCCGGCCGGGCGGGGTGGGCGGGGCGTAGCCCGTCTCGACGGCAGTCACCCGGCCATGGTGTCACGGACGGGCGAGACGCCCGGCCGCGCCTCGGCACCTCGCTCAGACCGGCTCCGACCGGCGGGACAGCAGCCACAGCAGGTAGAAGGGGCGCTGTCGCAGCTCGCCGCGACGGTCGGCGTACTGGTCGGCGGCGAGCACGGCGGAGAAGAACCCGCCCGCGCCCAGCATGCCGAGCACCGGCGCCAGATGGGTGCCCTCGACCGCCACCAGCGTCGCCGCGACAGTCGCCACCGCCGCCCCTGCGGCCTGCACGGCCGAGCGCCGGGCCACCCGGGCCACCTCGGCCCGGGCCGCCCGCACCCCCTCCTGGATCTCCGCGTCGAGCTTCACGAGTTGTACCAGCGCGCGGTCCGGGTCGGTGTCGACCTCCAGCATCCGGCCTCGCAGGTACGCCTGGGTCGCGGCGAGCGCGTCGCCCTCCTGGGTCAGGATGGCGCAGTAGTCCCGCAGCGACGTGCCCTCCAGCATCGGCAGTTCGAGCTGGAGCAGCGGGGTGACCAGCCGCGCCTTCACCGGATCCCCGCTCGGCACGTCGACGACCCGATGCCCCTTGACGATCAGGTCGAGCGTGCGGTCCGGGTTGTCGCCCAGCTCGATCCGGCCTGATGTGTCGAACAGCGACGAGGTGGACTGTGCGTCCGGCGCGCGCGACTCCAGGTGGCTGCGGCGGAAGGTCTGCGGGAAGTAGACGAGCTGGCCCAGCTCGAGCAGCGGCGCGCAGTCCCGCAGGTACGCGCCGAGGCGGCCCAGGTCGTCGCACTCGGCGAAGAGCTGGTCGATCCGGATGTCCTCGTACCGGCAGCGCGGCCCGCAGTGGTCCGGGTCCTCGCCGCACCTCTTGCAGATCTCCCGGTTGACCAGATAGCGGTGCTCGCCGCCCGGCTGGGACAGGACCAGCTTGGCCGTGACGAGCGTGGCCCGCTTGGTGAGGAACGACAGATCGGTGTCGAGGCTGGCCACCGAGACGTCGAACGGGCGCCGCCGGCCGGACGCGTCGGTGCGCTGGAGTTCGCGGACGACCTCCTCGCCCCGGTTGCCGTCGATGAAGTCGATCAGATAGCGGCGGGCGTGGGCAGCGGCGTCGTCGAGCACCTGATCCCCCTCCGGCGCGTCCGGGGCGCACCGCCGTCCAGCCTGCCAGCCACGGGCGAGCCGCACAGTCGCCGGAACGGCTCGTGGCCCGCCACCCGGGTGGGCGGCGGGCCACGATCAGAGCGTGGGTCAGGCGGCGACCGAGACGGTCACCTCGTTGATCCCGCGGGCCGCGGACACGGCGGTGTCGCCGTTGCCGTGGCGGGACAGCGCGCGCAGCGTCCAGGAGCCCGGCGCGGCGAAGAACCGGAACTGCCCGGCCGCCGACGTCACCACCTCGGCGGTGAACTCGCCCGTCGAGTCGAGCAGGCGCACGTACGCGCCCGGCACGACCTCACCGGACTCGGCCAGCACGCGGCCGGTGATGACGGTCTCCTTCTCCAGGTCCAGGCTCGCCGGGAGGGGGGCGGACTGGTCCGGCGCGGCGCAGCCGGCGGCAGCCGTCGAGGCGGCGGAGGCGGCGGTCATCAGGCCTCCCCGGGCTCGTCGCCGAGCGCCACCGGCACGCCGACGAGCGAGCCGTACTCGGTCCAGGAACCGTCGTAGTTCTTCACGTTGCGGTGCCCGAGCAGCTCCTGGAGCACGAACCAGCTGTGCGAGGAGCGCTCGCCGATCCGGCAGTACGCGATCGTCTCCTTGCCGTCGTCCAGCCCGGCGTCGGCGTAGATCTTGCGCAGCTCGTCGTCGGACTTGAACGTGCCGTCCTCGTTGGCCGCCTTGGACCACGGGACGCTGATCGCGGTCGGGATGTGGCCGGCCCGCTGCGCCTGCTCCTGCGGCAGGTGGGCGGGGGCGAGCAGCCGGCCGGCGAACTCGTCGGGGCTGCGCACGTCGACCAGGTTCTTGGTGCCGATCGCGGCGACCACCTCGTCGCGGAACGCGCGGATCGAGGTGTCCGGCTCCTGCGCGACGTACTGCGTCTTCGGCCGCTCCACCACGTCGGTGACGAGCGGACGGGCGTCCAGCTCCCACTTCTTGCGGCCGCCGTCGAGCAGCTTCACGTCGCCGTGGCCGTAGAGCTTGAAGTACCAGTACGCGTACGCGGCGAACCAGTTGTTGTTGCCGCCGTACAGGATCACGGTGTCGTCGTTGGCGATGCCCCGGTCGGACAGCAGCGCCTCGAACTGACTCTTGTTGACGAAGTCCCGGCGGACCTGGTCCTGCAGGTCGGTGCGCCAGTCGAGCTTGACGGCGCCGGCGATGTGCCCGGTGTCGTAGGCCGAGGTGTCCTCGTCGA
Source organism: Micromonospora sp. CNZ296 (assembly GCF_007827635.1). Classification (NCBI taxonomy): domain Bacteria; kingdom Bacillati; phylum Actinomycetota; class Actinomycetes; order Micromonosporales; family Micromonosporaceae; genus Micromonospora; species Micromonospora sp. CNZ296. Next base: position 280,250 of record NZ_VISW01000007.1, on the reverse strand, counting down.
CCTCGACGAAGACGACGCCCGGGGCGCCGAGGTTCTTCTCGGCCCACTCGGCCGAGACGAGTGCGGTGTCGCGACTCATCAGATCACTCCCTGGTGAGGATGGTTTGGTGAGCCTGCGCGTGGAGATCGATGTCGATGGTTGTCGCACCACACGCGGACCCTGAGCTAGGAACGGATCACGGGTACGTGCGACGGCGCCGCTGCCGGGCGTTGAGGAGGGGGAACCGGGAAAGGTTCGTGGACCCTGGGTGGCCGCCGTTCAGGCGGCCGGAGACAGCCCCGCCGTCAGATGACGGGGCGACACAGGCAGGTGGCCACGCGGCACAGGTCGACCGCGCGCCGTTTGGTGAGGAGGGTCCCCATGGGCAGGGAGATTACCAGCCGAGGCGACAGCTGCCACCAGGCCGACCAGCATCCGGGACGGCAGGCCCGTTCCCCGGACCGGCCGTGTGCGGCTTTCAGCCGGCTGAATTGATGGGCACGTTCGCCGCGTCCGCCGTGACCACCAGGCCCTCCGGCTTCGGCTCCACCTTGCGCAGGTTGAGCTGGAACGGCAGCTCCGGCAGCGGCACGTCGATCGAGATGCCCTGCGCGTACCGGGTCAGCGCGGCCCGCGCCAGCGGCACGTTCGGCAGGCCCTCGGCGGTGAGGTCGTTGAAGCGCAGCGCCACCTTGTTGCCGGCCACCGTGACGTCGGCGGTGCCGTTGACGGTGAGCTTGATGCCGAGGACGTCCACCGGGGCGGTGACGGCGAGCTTGCCGTTGCGCTCGCCCAGCGTCAGCCCGGGCCGGTCCAGCAGCTTGGCCAGGCTCTCGTAGGTGACGGTGCCCCGCCCGTCGACGCTCTCGGCCACCACGTCGCCCCGGCCGGAGCGCAGCGTGTCCAGCGAGGCGGTCACGTTGCGCGCGTCCACGTCGAGCTTCGGCACCTCGACCGCGTCGCCCTGCACGTCGCCGCGCACGTCGGTGAGCTGGATCGAGATGCGCTCGTACCGGCCGTCGAGCACCTGGGTGAGGAACGGGAAGCCACCCACCTCGACCTGCGGCGCGGCGGACTGCGCGTCCTGCTTGGCGATCTCCTGCCGGACCTGGTCGGCGATGGCGCGCTCGGCCACGCCGGCGGCCACCCGGTCGGCGACCACGAGCAGCCCGGCCAGCACAAGCAGCAGGACGAGGAAGCCGATCAGCACCTTCCGGCCCCGTCGCCGGGGTCGGCCCTCCGCCGGATACGCCTCTGCCACGCCGCCTCCAGTCCTCGCCGCCGTCACCGCGCCTCGCGGCGCAACCGTACTTACCCGAGGCGAATCCTCCCCAACCGCGTCAGAGGAACAGCACGCACATGGCGTACGCGGCGGGCGCGGCCAGCGCGAACCCGCCCAGCGGTCCCTGCATGTGCCGGGCCACCCACATCGTCGGCGGTTCACCGGCCATCAGGCGGCCCGCCTCGGCGTACCCCACCGCTAGGTCGGCCAGGACGGCGGTGGCCGCGCTGACCACCCCGACCAGGGCGGCGCTGGTCGGGGTGAAACCGACCAGGTAGCTGCCGAGCACGGCACTGGTGAGGGTGCCGATCATGGCGCCGGCGACCACGCCCGTCGCGCCACGCGGCACCTGCGGGGCGAGCCGTGGCCACGGCGCGACCGCGTCGGTGAGCCGGGCGACGAGCAGCGCCACCCCGGCGGCGGTGAGGCAGACAGTGATCGCCTGGGTGCCCTTGGGGATCCGGCTGAGCACGATGAGCGTGGCGAAGGCGACCACGCCCACGACGATCAGCAGAGTGCCGCCGAGCGAGTCGGTCACCCGGACCCGGTCCACCCGCCGCACGAGCTGCCCCAGCACGGCCAGCAGGAGCCCGGCTGCGGCGGCGTAGCCGAGCGGGGCCAGGCCGGCGATGTCCGACTGCACGGCGGCGACGTCGGCGATCACCGCCGTCGCGGCGCTGACGAGCGCGACGACGAGCAGTGCGGGCGGTCGCATGGCCATCGTCCAGGCCAGCACGAACAGGAGCTGGACGCCGAAGATGATCGCCGCGAACGGAAGCCGGTGCCCGGGGCCCGAGGTCTGCGCGCCGAGCACCAGGCCGACGCCGAGCAGCGCGGCGAAGCCGGCGACGGTGAGCGCCAGGGGGCGGCGGACCGGGACCGGAGGCACCTCCTCCTCGGGCTCCTCGTCGGATTCGTCGTCGGGACGCCGGCCGGGACCGCCCTTGCGCAACCGGCGCGGGCCCTTGCGCTCCGGCCGCTCGCCCTCCTCGTCGGCGGGGCCGGTACGCGGGGCGGGCGGGTAGCCACGGGCGGGGCCGGACGGCCCGGCGGACGGGTCGTCGGCCCACGGTTCACGACCGGTGTCGCGCGAGGTGGAGGGAAACACGCCCCGATCGTGCCAGACCCGGGCGGCTCGGCGGAGGTCCCGGTTTCGACGACGTTAAAACCTGCGCCGCGATCGAGGGCAGAAAGGGCAAACGGTAAATCGCGCGAAGGTGACGGCCGGTCCATCGGTTACGCTCAGGCCGTTACCCGCCCGTCGACGACGCCGGGACCCACGCAAGTTCACAGTGCCGCCCGCACCCGGGCGTGTCGCTGGTCGCGCGCGGCCGGAAGGCCGCCGGGACGGAGGTGATCGTGGAGCTCCTGCTGCTCGTGACCGCGCGGGCCGGTGAGCCGTCGGCGGTGTTGCCGGCACTCGACCTGCTGCCGCACTCGGTTCGCACCGCACCCCGCGACGTCCGCACGCTGGTCTCCGGCCCGACCCCGGACGCCGTCCTGGTGGACGCCCGCTCCGAGCTGAGCGAGGCGCGTGCCACCTGCCGGATGCTGCACGCCACCGGGCTCGGCGTACCGCTCGTCGCGGTCGTCACCGACGCCGGACTGATCGCGCTCAACGCGGACTGGGGCGTCGACGACGTGATCCTGGCCGGCGCCGGGCCGGCCGAGGTGGAGGCCCGGCTGCGGCTCGCGGTCGGCCGGCTCAGCAACGCCACCGCCGGCGCCGGCGGCTCGATCCGGGCCGGCGAGCTGAACATCGACCCGGACACGTACGCCGCCAAGCTGAAGGGCCGGCCGCTCGACCTCACGTACAAGGAGTTCGAGCTGTTGAAGTTCCTGGCCCAGCACCCGGGGCGGGTGTTCACCCGGGACCAGTTGCTGCGCGAGGTCTGGGGCTACGACTACTTCGGCGGCACCCGGACGGTGGACGTGCACGTGCGGCGGCTACGCGCCAAGCTCGGCTCGGAGTACGAGTCGATGATCGGAACCGTCCGCCAGGTGGGCTACAAGTTCGTCGTCCCGCCGTCGCGCTCGCTGCCGGAGCCGGAGCCCGCCCCGCTGCCGGTCTGACCGCCCACGCCCCACCCCGCTAGAGGGCACTTTTCTTATATGCCCTTTTTGCCCGATCAGTCAGCCATATCCTGGCTGCCGGAATTGTCGGGCTAAGGGGGCGACGGTGCGTGCGGTGACCACGGGGGCGACGAACGGCCGGTGCCGCTGATGCGGGGCTCTACGCTGCGCGCCGCCGGGCTCGTGACAGTCGTACTGGCCGGCCTGCTCGGATCCGCGTTCGCGCTGGGCCGCAGCCTGGTGCCCGACCCGCATCCGTCGGCCGCCGGAGTCGCCACCACGCTCAACGGGCCGCGCTACGGCGAGCAGCCACCCAGCACCGACTTCCCGGGCGGCACGGCCAGCCCCCGGCCGAGCCCCGACGCCGCGCCGGACGCCGCACCGGTCGAGCCCGGCGGCGACGGCCCGTACGGCGCCCTGGTCGCCACCGGCTCCTCCCAGGTCGCGCTCACCTTCGACGACGGCCCCGACCCCCGCTGGACACCGCAGGTACTCGCACTGCTGGCCCAGTACGGCGTACGGGCGACCTTCTGCGTCGTCGGCGAGAACGTCGAGGCCCACCCGGACCTGGTCCGGTCGATCGTGGCCGAGGGCCACACGCTGTGCAACCACTCCTGGAACCACGACGTCAACCTGGGCAAGCGAGCCCCGGCGACGATCCGGGCCGACCTGCTGCGCACGAACGACGCGATCCTGGCCGCCGCGCCCGACGCGCGGATCGCGTACTACCGCCAGCCCGGCGGGGCCTGGACGCCGTCCGTCATGTCGGCCTGCGCCGACCTGAGTCTCACCCCGCTGCACTGGAGTGTGGACCCGTCGGACTGGAAGGCGCCGGGCGCCACCACCATCGAGGCGATGGTCCGCTCGCAGATGGGGCCCGGCGCGATCGTGCTCATGCACGACGCGGGCGGGGACCGGTCCGGCACCGTCAGCGCGTTGCAGCAACTCCTGCCCGAACTGCTGGCCCGGTTCGAGCTGGAGGCGCTGCCCGTCGGCAGCCCGTGACGAGCGCCACCGATCGCCGTCGTCGTCCGACGGGAACCGCGGCCCGCCTGCCGCTACCGTGACTTAGATGAGCAGCACCGAGCCGACGAGTGGTGCCGGGGCCGACGGGATCGACCGGGCGGACCGGCTGACGCCGGACGAGGTCGCCGAGGTGCTGGCGCTGGCCCGCGCCGCCGGTGACGCCGACGGCGCCGACCCGCTCGACGAGCACGTGCTGCTGCGGCTGCGCGACCCCGAGGCACCCGCCGTGCACCTCACCGCCCGGACCACCGAGGGCACCCTCACCGGGTACGCGCACCTCGACACCACCGCCCCGGCCGAGGGAGTCGGCGTGGAGATGGTCGTGCACCCGGCGTACCGGCGGCGTGGCTCCGGCCGGGCGCTGGCCCGTGGCGTGGTGGCCGCCGCGTCCGGACCGCTGCGCGCCTGGGCGCACGGCGACCACCCGTCGGCCGCCGCACTGGCCGTCGACCTGGGCTTCTCCCGGGCGCGGGTGCTCTGGCAGATGCGCCGTCCGCTCACCGCCGAGCTGCCGGCACCGGTCGTACCGGAGGGCGTGACGCTGCGCGCGTTCCGCCCCGGCGAGGACGACGAGGCCTGGCTGGCGGTGAACAACGCCGCCTTCGCCCAGCACCCGGAGCAGGGCAAGTGGACGCTCGACGACCTGCGCGTCCGCATCGCCGAGCCGTGGTTCGACAGGGCCGGATTCCTGCTCGCCGTCGACTCCGCCACCGGGCGGCTGCTCGGCTTCCACTGGACCAAGGTGCACGAGCAGCAGGGCTCGGCCCGCATCGGCGAGGTCTACGTGCTCGGCGTCGACCCGTCCGCGCACCGGGGCGGGCTGGGCCGGGTGCTCACCGCCGCGGGCCTGACCCACCTGCGCGACGAGCGCGGGCTGGACCGGGTGATGCTCTACGTGGACGAGAGCAACACCGCCGCTGTGGCGCTCTACGAGCGGCTGGGCTTCGCGCACTGGTCCGCGCACGTCAACTACCAGCTCGGCTGAGCGCTCGCCGGCCCCGGAAATTCGCCACAAAGGCGATAGCGGGCTGCTAGTTCACGAAATGGACAACCCCTCCTCAGCGTACGGCCACCTCGTCGGCTGAACGTGTTCACCGCGCGTTCACTTACGTCCGGCGAACCGTCCACCTGGCCCTCCTACCTTTCGTGTCAGCCGGTCAGCGCCGGCCCCCGGCACTCCGGGCGACCTGACCAAAGACGTGAAGGGAAACCCCTCAAGTGAAGCTCCAGCGGCACGGCGCCATCGCCTGTCTCGCTCTTACCGCGGTTCTCGGTCTCAGCGCCTGCGGCTCGGACAACAACGAGCCGGCCGGTGCCTCCGCCTCCGGTTCCGCCGCCGCGGTGGACTGCGCGACGGGCACGCTGAACGCGCAGGGCTCCTCCGCCCAGAAGAACGCCATGGCCGAGTGGATCAAGGCTTACCAGCAGAAGTGCGCCGGCACCACGATCAACTACGAGCCGAGCGGCTCGGGCGCCGGCATCCAGGCCTTCATCGCCGGCACCGCCGACTTCGCCGGCTCGGACTCCGCCCTCAAGCCGGAAGAGCAGCCGCAGGCCGACGCCAAGTGCACCGGCGGCCAGGCGCTCAACCTGCCGATGGTCATCGGCCCGGTCGCCGTCGTCTACAACGTCAGTGGCGCGGACAACCTCCAGTTCAGCCCGGCCACCCTGGCGAAGATCTTCGCCGGCAAGGTGACCAAGTGGGACGACGCGGCGATCAAGGCCGACAACCCGGACGCCAAGCTGCCGTCGACCGCGATCCAGGCGGTGCACCGCTCGGACGAGTCGGGCACCACCGACAACTTCACCAAGTACCTCTCCAAGACCGCCGAGGCGGACTGGACGCTCGGCAACTCCAAGGCGTGGAAGGCCCCGGGCGGCGTCGGCGCGGCCAAGTCCGACGGTGTGGCCAGCAAGGTCAAGAGCACCGACGGCACCATCAGCTACGTCGAGTGGTCGTACGCCGAGAACTCCGACCTGAAGATGGCGAAGATCAAGAACGGCAACGGCGAGTTCGTCGAGCTGACCGGCGACTCGGCCGGCAAGACCATCGCGGGCGCCAAGTTCGAGGGTCAGGGCAACGACCTGAAGATGTCGATCGACTACAACACCAAGGAGGCCGGGGCGTACCCGATCGTCCTGGCGACCTACGAGATCGTCTGCAGCAAGGGCCTCGCCGCCGACAAGCTGCCGCTGGTCAAGGGCCTGCTCGGCCACGCCGCCAGCGCCGAGGGGCAGAAGGAGCTCGTCGAGCTGGGCTACGCGCCGCTGCCCGAGACCGTCCGCACCAAGGTCGAGGCCGCGGTCAAGAGCCTCTCCTGACGCTCTGACCGACACCTCCTCAACACGAAGCGAGCGAGCAGATGGGTGACACCCCTCACCGCTCGGCCCACGCCGGCACCGGCGGGAACCCCGTGACCACGAGTCACGAGCGACCCGCCGGTGCCTCGGCGCGTGTGGCCGAGCGCCCCGGTAACCCGGGCCGCCCCGACGGTGGCCTCGGCGGCGGCGGCGCCCTCCCTCGGGCCCGCGCCTTCGGCGCGGAACGGGCGTTCCGCGGCCTGACCCTGGCCGCCGGCACCACGGTCCTGGTGGTCATCGCGGCCATCGCGATCTTCCTGATCGCCAAGGCCGTCCCGGCGCTGCGGGCCAACACCGAGTCGTTCTGGACGTTCGAGGGCTGGTTCCCGAACGACGACCCGCCGCAGTTCGGCATCGGCGCGCTCGCCTTCGGCACGGTCCTGAGCTCGCTGCTGGCGCTGCTCATGGCGGTGCCGGTCGCGCTGGGCATCGCCCTGTACCTGTCGCACTACGCGCCCCGGCGGCTCGGCAACGCCCTGGGCTTCCTGATCGACCTGCTGGCCGCCGTGCCGAGCGTCGTGTTCGGCCTCTGGGGCCGGGACTACTTCGCCCAGCCGGTCGCCGACCTGTCCGCGTGGCTGAACAGGTACTTCGGCTGGATCCCGATCTTCGGCGACGGCCCGTACGGCAACTCGATCCTGCTCGGCTCGGTGGTGCTCGCCATCATGGTGCTGCCGATCGTCACCTCGCTGTCCCGCGAGGTGTTCCGGCAGACCCCGACCGCCAACGAGGAGGCCGCGCTCGCGCTCGGCGCCACCCGCTGGGAGATGATCCGCACCGCGGTCCTCCCGTACGGGCGGCCCGGCGTCATCGCCGCGGTGATGCTCGGCCTGGGCCGGGCGCTCGGCGAGACCATCGCGCTGGCGCTCACGCTCGGCTCCACGTACGCCATCTCGTTCAACATCCTGCAGAGCGGCGGCAACTCGATCGCCGCGAACATCGCCAACCGGTTCGCCGAGGCGAACGACACCGGCCGGGGCGCACTCATCGCCTCCGGCCTGGTGCTGTTCGCGATCACGCTGATCGTCAACATCACCGCGCGGGCGATCATCCACCGGCGGCGCGAGTTCACGGAGTCGGCCGCATGACCACTACCCTCACCCCCCGCCGCCCGCGCCCGCCGGCCCAGCCGGCCACGCTGCGGGCGAGGCGGCTTCCCGCGTACGCCGCTCCGGCCATCGCCGTCGCGGCACTGCTGCTCGCGGCGGCCCTGGTGTACGGCGCCGGCATCGGCGGCCCGGTCCTGGTCGTGGTGGTCGGCGCGCTGTTCTACCTGGCCGGTCTGTTCGCCGCGGCCAACGCGGTGGAGGGCCGCCGGTCGGCCCGCAACCGCACCTGGAGCGCGCTGATCCACTCCGCGTTCGTGCTGGCGGTGCTGCCGCTGGCCTCGGTGGTCTGGACGCTTGTCAGCAAGGGCTCCGAGCGGCTGGACGCCAACTTCTTCGGCACCTCGATGAACAACATCGGCTCGCGGGACGCCAACGGCGGCGCGTACCACGCGATCGTCGGCACGTTGCAGCAGGTAGGCATCGCCACCCTGATCACGGTGCCGCTCGGCGTGCTCTGCGCGATCTACATCGTCGAGTACGGCCGGGGCCGGTTCGCGTTCACCATCCGCTTCTTCGTGGACGTGATGACCGGCATCCCGTCGATCGTCACCGGCCTGTTCGTGCTGGCCTTCTGGGTGCTGGTCGTCTCGCCGTGGTTCAACGACGGCCGGCCGGGCTTCTCCGGCTTCGCCGCCGCGCTGGCGCTGAGCGTGCTGATGCTGCCCACAGTGGTCCGCTCCACCGAGGAGATGCTCCGGCTGGTGCCGGCGCCGTTGCGCGAGGGCGCGTACGCCCTGGGCGTACCGAAGTGGAAGACCATCCTGCGGGTCGTGCTGCCGACCGCGCTGCCCGGCATCGTCACCGGCATCATGCTCGCCATCGCGCGGGCCGCCGGTGAGACCGCCCCGGTGCTGCTCGTCGCCGGCGGCGGCGCGGCGATCAACTTCAACCCGTTCGAGAACAACCAGTCGTCGCTGGCCCTCTTCGTCTACCAGCAGGCAGGCGAGGCGTCGAAGTACTCGCCGGCACGGGCGTGGACCGCGGCGCTGACCCTGGTCGCCCTCGTCCTCGTCCTCACCGTCGCGGCGAAGTTGCTGGCCCGTCGTAACCGGCTCGGCCGATGAACCCTGGAGGTACCGCCACCATGGCCAAGCGCATCGAAGCCACGAACGTGACCGCCTACTACGGCGGGTTCAAGGCGATCGAGAACATCAACCTGACCGTCGAGCCGAAGACCGTCACCGCCCTGATCGGGCCGTCCGGCTGCGGCAAGTCCACGTTCCTGCGGTCGATCAACCGGATGCACGAGGTGCTGCCCGGCGCCCGGGTCGAGGGCAGCCTCACCATCGACGACCAGGACATCTACGACCGCGACGTGGACGTCACGGCGGTCCGCCGGATGATCGGCATGGTCTTCCAGCGGCCGAACCCGTTCCCCACCATGAGCATCTTCGAGAACGTGGTGGCGGGCCTGCGGCTCAACGGCGTGCGGCGTAAGTCGATCCTGGAGGAGGCGGCCGAGCGGGCGCTCCGCTCGGCGAACCTGTGGGACGAGGTGAAGGACCGCCTCGCCAAGCCCGGCGCGGGCCTGTCCGGCGGTCAGCAGCAGCGGCTCTGCATCGCCCGCACCATCGCTGTCGAGCCGCAGGTGGTGCTGATGGACGAGCCCTGCTCGGCGCTGGACCCGATCTCCACGCTGGCCATCGAGGACCTGATGTTCCAGCTCAAGGACAAGTTCACCATCATCATCGTCACGCACAACATGCAGCAGGCCGCGCGGGTGTCGGACCGAACCGCCTTCTTCTCGATCGAGAAGACCGGCGACCCGGGGCGCCTGATCGAGTACGACAACACCCAGAAGATCTTCAGCAACCCGAGCCAGAAGAAGACCGAGGACTACATCACCGGCCGCTTCGGCTGAGGTGTAAGGAGGGGCCCCTGTTAACGCCTCCGGTAGAGGAAGGGGCCCCTCTTAACACCGCCGGCCGAGGTCAGCTCAGGCGGAAGCGGGGCTCGGCACCGTCCAGGCCGTCGATGTGGGGCAGGATCGGCGTACCCGGCTCTCGCTCTGCCGCAGCGCGGGCCACGCCGGCGAGGTCGCCCGCGGCGGCGACCTCGGCGAGCGTGACCATTGTGGGCGGCAGCATGGTCAGCTCGCCGGCCTCGGTCCGGGCCAGGGCGTCCGCCGGGCGCAGCCACAGCGTGTGGTCGGCCTCGCCGGAGACGTCCCGGGTCCGCTGCCCCTCGGGCAGCAGGGCCACGAAGAAGTACGTGTCGAAGCGGCGCGGCTCGAACTCCGGGGTGATCCACCGGCTCCACGGCAGCAGCAGGTCGGACCGGAGCGTCAGGCCCCGACCGGCCAGCAGGTCCGCGAAGCCGACCCGCCGTCCCTCCAGATCCTGCCGGGCCGTCTCCCAGTCGTCTCCGCTCACGTCGCCGACCACGGTGTCCGGGTCCGGCCCGGCGAGCAGCACGCCCGCCTCCTCGAAGACCTCGCGGGCGGCGGCGCACACCACTGCCTGCGCGGCGGCCGGGTCGAGCCGGAGGCGCTCACCCCACGCCGCCGGGTCCGGGCCGGCCCAGCCGAGGTGCGCCTCCGAGTCGGAGCGGTCCACCCCGCCGCCGGGGAAGGCGTACATGCCGCCGAACGTCATCGCCGCCACCCGGCGGATCATGTAGACCTCGAAGCCGTCGCCGGCCGGGCGGAGCAGCAGCACGGTGGCGGCGACCCGGGGTACGGCTGGTACGGCGCCCTCGGCCTGGAACCGGCGGGCGTGCTCCACCAGGGCGGGGGGTGCGGCGAAGCCGTCGATCGTCATGCGCCGAGCCTAGTTCGCGACGGGCGGCCCGGCCCGGCGGCGGCCGGGCGGAGACGCACGCCGCCTCACCCACACTCCCCGACCGCGCCGTCTGGTCACGATGCGTAGTTTTCGGCCCCGGAGCAACAGACACCCCTCTGCCGCCTTTGCTCTGCAGCCAGATCCGCATCGGCAACCGTCCGTGATCGGTGCGCATGAGGCTGCAGAGCAAAGTCGGCGAGAGGTAGTCAGTCCAGCTCGCGCCAGCGCCGACTTATGTCCGGTTGATCGCTTTTCGGTGCCTAGCTTCGACGAGGAGGAGGGCGGCAGCCGTCACTCTGCGCAGTCTTCACGCTACGTGTTCACCGCGAAGCGGCACGACGTCAAGCTGTTCAACGTCATGGTCCACGTGCTGACCGAGACCAGCCGACGCTGACGGTGCGTCGGGCGATGATCGAACGGGCCGCCCGGGCCGCCGCCGACACCCACGGCACCGCCTGACGTCCCGACGGGTGGATCACCCTGCCGGCCCCGGAGCGGGAAGGGATAGCGTGCCCGGCATGACGCGTTGGGGAATCCTGGCCACCGGAAACATCGCCGCCCGCTTCGCCGAGGATCTGCGGCTGGTGCCGGACGCCGAGCTGGTCGCGGTCGGCTCGCGTACCCGGGAGAGCGCCGAACTGTTCGCGCGCCGGCACGACGTGCCGCGGGCGTACGCCTCGTGGGCGGAACTGGCCGCGGACCCGGACCTGGACGCGATCTACGTGGCAACGCCGCACGCCGCGCACCACGAGGCGGCGCTCGCCTGCCTGGCCGGCGGCAAGGCCGTGCTGGTGGAGAAGCCGTGCACGCTGGACCTGCCGACCACCACCGAGCTGGTGGAGACGGCCCGCGCCCGAGGGCTGTTCCTCATGGAGGCCATGTGGATGCGGACGAACCCGCTGATCCTGCGGGTGCTGGAGCTGATCCGGGACGGCGCGATCGGTGAGGTGACGCACGTACGGGCGGACTTCGGCGTGGCCGGCCCGTTCCCGCCGGAGCACCGGATGCGGGCCCGCACGCTCGGCGGCGGCGCGCTGCTGGACCTCGGCGTCTACCCGCTGAGCCTGGCCCACCTGGTGCTCGGCGTGCCGCAGCACGTGCAGGCGTGGGCCAAGCTGACCCCGGAGGCGGTGGACGAGAACACCGGCATGGTGCTCGGCTGGGACTCCGGCGCGGTGGCGACGCTCAGCTGCGGCATGGTCGGCGCGACCGAGATCTCCGCGTCGATCACCGGTACGACCGGCCGGATCGACCTGCCCGAGCTGTTCTTCCGGCCCGCGCACGTGGTGCTGCACCGGGCCGGCGCCGAGCCGGAGACGATCCCGGCGGACCTGACCGGCGGCGGTTACCAGTACGAGGCGATCGAGGTGCAGCGCTGCCTGGCGGCCGGGCTGACCGAGAGCCCGCTGGTCCCGCACTCCGCCACGCTCGAGGTGATGGGCCTGATCGACGACATCAAGGCCCGGATCGGCGTCTCCTACGCGTGAGGGGTCCCCCGCCACGGCGGGGAACCCCTCGGCGTCAGGTCACTCAGAACAAGGGCCGGACCAGCAGGTACGCGAGGCAGGCGATCGCGGCGGCGGCCGGGAACGTGATAATCCAGGCGATCACGATGTTGCCGGCCACGTTCCAGCGCACCGCGGAGAGCCGTTTCGTCGCGCCCACACCCATGATCGCCGAGGTGATCGTGTGCGTGGTGGAGATCGGGGCCTTCAGCACCAGCGCGTTGAAGTAGAGCACCGCGCTGGCCACGGTCTCGGCTGCGAAGCCCTCGGCCGGGCCGAGGTCGATGATCTTCCGGCCGAGCGTCCGGATGATCCGCCAGCCGCCCGCGTACGTGCCGGCGGCCAGCATCGCGGCGGAGGTCCAGAAGACCCAGCCCGGGATGTGCGTCTTGCTCTCCTGGAAACCGCCGGTGTAGAGCGCGAGCACGATGATGCCCATGGTCTTGGCGGCGTCCTGCATGCCGTGGCCGACCGACATGGCGGCGGCGGACGCGGTCTGCGCCCACCGGAAGCCACGGCTGAGCTTGCCGGGCTGGCCCTTCCGGAACAGCCACATGATCGCCAGCATCATCAGGAAGCCGAGGATCAGGCCGACCACCGGCGAGAGCACCATCGGGATGAGGACCTTCTCGATGATGGTGCCCCACTGGACGATGCCGTCGGCGGCGAACAGGGTGGCGCCGACCAGGCCGCCGAAGAGGGCGTGCGAGGACGAGGACGGCAGGCCGAAGTACCAGGTGATCAGGTTCCAGATGATCGCGCCGAGTACGCCGGCGAAGACCACGCCGAGGCTCTCCACCCCGGTCGGCAACGTCACCAGCCCGTCGCCGACCGTCTTGGCCACCCCGGCGCCGAAGTGCGCGCCGACGAAGTTGCCGACGGCGGCCAGCGCGAGCGCGATCCGGGGGGTCAGCGCCCGGGTCGAGATACTGGTGGCGATCGCGTTGGCCGCGTCATGGAAGCCGTTCGTGTAGTCGAACGCCATGGCGACCGCGATCACCGCCAGCACGGCGATGAGTTCGGGTGTCACTGGATCAGGACTCCTTGACCGCGATGGTCTCGACGGTGTTGGCGACGTGCTCGAAGGCGTCGCAGGCGGCCTCCAGCTCGTCGGCCACCTCCTTCATCTTCAGCACCGTGAGCGCGTCGTACTCACCGGAGAAGAGGCGGACCAGCAGCATCCGGTACGCCTGGTCGCCGTCGTTCTCGAGCCGGTTGCACTCGATCCAGTAGTCCTCGAGATCCTTCATCGACTTCAGCCGGGGCATCGCCTCGGCGGTGAGCTTGGCCTGCAGGTCGAGCACGTTGACCAGCTCGTGCAGCTCGCGCGGGAGCGACGGGAGCTTGGTCAGGCCGTACAGGTAGAGCAGGTTGCCGACCGCCTCCAGGTGGTCCATCACGTCGTCGAGCAGCGAGCCCAGCCGGTAGATGTCCTCCCGGTCGAACGGCGTGATGAACGTGGAGTTGATCTTCTTGTACAGCTCGTGCGTGATCTGGTCGCTGTCGTGCTCGATGTCGGTCAGCCGCTCGCTGATCGACTGCACGTCGGCACCGGGCAGACCCAGCTCGTTGAGCAGTTCGGTCCCCTTCACCAGGTTCTGCGCGGCCCTGGTGAAGAGCTCGTAGAAGGCGCCCTCGGTGGGACGGAAGGAAAACTTCACAGCACGGACCTCGTCGTGTCGGTGGAAGGGTGGCCGTCGCCCCCCCGGGCGTCTGCTCTGCGCATGCTAGGGACCGCGCCGAACCCACTTTCGATCGGCCCACCCCTGGTCAGGCCCGATTCACCGCTCGTTCACCTTCCGTTCACCTGATCACGGACGGCGCTGGCTCCGTAACCGGTCACGCTCCCGTTCGACGTCGAAATCGGCAGGCGGATACCCCAGATCCAACCCGCCGAACGTCTCCCGCAGCAGGTGGGCGACCGCCCAGTCCCGATACCACTTGCGGTCCGCCGGCACCACGAACCAGGGCGCGGCGTCCGTGCCGCAACGCTCCAGAGCCTCGGCGTACGCGTCCTGGTAGTCGCCCCAGCGTGCCCGGGTGTCCAGGTCGCTGGGGTTGAACTTCCAGAACTTCGTCGGGTCGGTGAGCCGCTCCATCAGTCGCTCGCCCTGCTCGGCGTACGAGATGTGCAGCATGACCTTCACCACTGTGACCGCCTGCTCGGTCAGTTCCCGCTCGAAATCGTTGATGATCGCGTACCGGGACCGCCAGGTCGCCTCGTCGACCAGCCCTTCGACCCGGGCGATGAGCACGTCCTCGTAGTGGGAGCGGTTGAACACGCCCACGTACCCGGGTGGCGGCAGCGCCCGGCGTACCCGCCACAGGAAGTCGTGCCGCAACTCCTCCTCGGTCGGCGGCCCGAACGAGCGGATGTGCAACCCGAGCGGGTTCATCGCGCCCGCCACCCGCTTGACCGTGCCGTCCTTGCCACCGCAGTCCATCGCCTGGAGCACCAGCAGCACCCGGCGCGGCCGGTCGCCGTCCAGCCCGGCGTCCGCCTGCGCCGGCGCGCTGGTGGCGCTGCCCGGCCCGGCGGCGCCCTGCGCGGAGGCGTACAGCATCTCCTGCTGCCGCCCCAGTTCCGCGCCGATCAGCTCGACCTGGGCCCGCGCCCACTCCTTGCGCGCCGGCCCGTGCCCGGCCGCCACCGGAAGCCCCGGCGTCGACCGGGGATCGACAGCCGCCAGATCGACAGTGCCCGGCCCCACCCGAAGCAGTTCCCGCATAGGCCCGCCGTCGGGCCCCACCACCTCACTCATCCCCCGATCCTCACCCCCGGAGCCGTTCCCCGCCCGCCCCGCCCCGTCGATCTTGCAGTTGCGGCCCCTGGTACGCCCGGAAAGCACCGTTTGCCGGGGCGGCAAGTGCAAGATCGGCGAGGGTGGGCGGGGTGCCGGCGAGGGTGGGCGGGTGCCGTGACGGGCGGTGGGGCGGGAGAATGAGGGGGTGGACGAGCTTGCGGGGGAGTTCGAGGCGGAACGAGGGCGTCTCCTGGCGGTCGCGCAACGGATGCTGGGCAGCCGCAGCGAGGCCGAGGACGCGGTGCAGGAGACCTGGCTTCGCTTCTCCGGCGCGCTGAGCGACCCGGGGGAGCGCGCCCGCGTACGCGATCTGCGGGGCTGGCTCATCACCACCTGTTCCCGGATCTGCCTGGACGTGCTCCGCTCCGCCCGGGTGCGCCGGGAGGCGTACCCCGGTCAGTGGCTCCCCGAGCCGGTGGTGACAGCGGCGCCGGCGGCGGACGGGTTCGCGCCCGACCCGGCCGAGCGGGCGGTACGGGCCGACCAGCTCGGCACCGCGCTGCTGGTGGTGCTGGAACGGCTGACGCCGGAGCAGCGGGTGGCGTTCGTGCTGCACGACGTGTTCGCGGTGCCGTTCTCCGACGTGGCGGACGTGCTCGCGGTGACGCCGGAGGCGGCCCGTCAGCTGGCGTCGCGCGCCCGCCGGGCGGTGCACGGGCCGGACGCGCCCCGGCACAGCGCCGACCTCGCCGAGCAGCGGCGGGTGCTCGCCGCGTTCGCCGCCGCGGTGGAGTCCGGTGAGCTGGAGCAGCTGGTCCGCGTGCTCGCCCCGGACGTGGTGTCGATCGGCGACGCCGGCGGCCACTTCCCGGCCGGTCGCCGGCCGGTGGTCGGTGTGGAGTCGGTCGGCCGCCTGCTGCTCGGCCTCTACGGCCAGGCCCGGCAGCGGGGTGGCCTGCGCGGACGCCCGGTGCTGGTGGACGGCACGCTGGGATGGCAGACGGAGTTCTTCCACCGGGACGGGCGAACCATTCGGATGGTCACCTCGTTCGCGATCCACGAGGGGCGGGTCACCGGTGTGTTCAACCAGCTCAACCCGGCCAAGGTCGGCGAGCTGCCGCCGCTGGGCCCGGACGCCGCCTGGCCGCCGCGCTGGTGAGCCGGCTCAGACCACCAGTGCGAGCCATTTCCGGTACGACGTGGCGAACGGCTCGGTGCCGTCGCCGAGCGCGCCGAGCAGCCAGCGGGACGCGGCCTCGGCCTCGGTGACCACGTCCTCCGGGTAGCCCCAGCGGGCCCGGTGCACGGCGAACTCGTCCTCGTCGCGCAGCTCGACCAGGCCGGTCTCACGGCGGCGCACCACGTCCAGGTCGAGGTCGATCAGGTGGACCGTCTCCTCACCCTCCCAGCGGGCCGGGGTGGCGATGTCGCAGTAGACCTCGCTGGTGCGCGGCGGCGGGTTGAACATGCCGGTCCACCACCCGTGGTGCGGCACCAGCAGGACGAACGGGATCTGCTCGACCGACGGGCGGCCGTGGTAGACGGACTCGGTGCCGGCGGGCACGCCGAGCCAGACGCCGAGATCGTCCTCGGCGAGCCGGCGGGCCGGGTAGTCGCGGTGTGCGCTGCCGTCGTACTTGCGGTAGATCACGCGGACCACATCGCTCGGCATGCCTGGCACCCTAACCGATTCCGGCCACGCCACGCGATCGGGAGGTAACCGGACGCGACCCGCCGTCCCGCCACGCCGTCGGAGCGGCCGGACCGCCGTCGGTGCCGGCGGGTACGGTCGCACGGTGACCCCGTCCCGCACCGCCACCGGCCCGGCCGTCCCGAAGAAGCGCCGCAAGGGCCGCGCCGGTGCCGGGGAGTTGCTGACCGCCGCGGTGGGCGCGGTTCCGGGTGGCGCGGCCCGGCCGGGTCAGCAGCAGATGGCCGAGGCGATCGAGCGCAGCATCGCCTCCGGCGAGCATCTGCTGGTGCAGGCCGGGACCGGCACCGGCAAGTCCCTGGCGTACCTCGCTCCGGCGCTCACAGTGGACGGGCCGGTGGTGGTCTCCACCGCCACACTGGCGTTGCAGTCCCAGCTCGTCGAGCACGACCTGCCGAGGCTGGCCGACGCGGTCGAGCCGGTGCTGGGCCGCCGCCCGACCTTCGCCGTGCTGAAGGGGCGTCACCACTACCTGTGCCTGGCCCGGCTGGACAGCTCGGTCGAGGACGAGCCGGACGACGCGCTGTTCGACGCGCCGCACTCCGGCAACGGCGGCACCAAGTGGCTCGGTGAGGCGGGCCGGCTGGGCAAGCAGGTGCAGCGGCTGCGCGACTGGGCCGAGGAGACCGCCACCGGCGACCGCGACGAGCTGGATCCGGGCGTGGACGACCAGGTGTGGCGCAGCGTCTCCATGCCGGCCCGGGAGTGCGTGGGCGCCAGCCGCTGCCCGTTCGGGCAGGAGTGCTTCGCGGAGGCGTCCCGGGCGCGCGCCCGCGAGGCCGACATCGTGGTCACCAACCACAGCCTGCTCGCCGTCGACATGCTCGCCGGGCGGCACATCGTGCCGCCGCACAGGCTGCTCGTGGTGGACGAGGCGCACGAACTGGCCGACCGGGTCTCGTCGGCCGCCCAGGCGGAGCTGGTGCCGGAGCTGATCGACAGGTCCACCCGGCGGGCGCGGCCGCTGCTGCGCCCCGACGTGGCCGAACGGCTCACCGAGGCCGGTGACGCGCTCGCGGTGGGGCTGGCCGAGGCGCCGGCCGGGCGGCTCACCGCCGGTCTGCCGCCCGCGCTGCGCGAGGCGTGCACCTTGCTGGACTCGGCGACCCGGGCCGCGCTGGAGGGGATCGGCGACGTGAAGGCCGACGACCCCGATCCGGTACGCAAGCAGCAGGCCAAGGCCGTGCTGGACGAGCTGTCCACCACCGCCCAGCGGCTGCTGGAGGAGGCCGACCACGACGTCGCCTGGGTCGAGAAGCCGGACAACGGCAGCCGCCGGGCGCTCGTCGTGGCGCCGCTGTCGGTGGCGGGCACGCTCGCCACCCACCTGTACGACGAGCGCACTGTGGTCGCCACCTCGGCGACACTGGCGCTGGGCGGCCGCTTCGACACCGTGGCCCGGGCGCTGGGGCTGGACGCGCCTCCGCCCGCCCCGCCGTCACCGGCCGCCGCCGCGATCGCCACCGCCGCCGCCGCGGGCCGTTCCCCGGTCACGCCGGTGGCCGCCGCCGAGGGCAGCCGCGCGTCGGTCGGCACCGTCCCCGCGACCGAAGGGCCGGGCTGGAGTTCGCTCGACGTCGGCTCGCCGTTCGACTACGCCCGGCAGGGCATCCTGTACGTCGCCGCGCATCTGCCCCGCCCCAGCGTCTCCGGGTTGCCCGGACCGGCAGGTGAGGAGCTGCTGGCGCTGGTCGAGGCGCTCGGTGGTCGTACCCTCGGGCTCTTCTCGTCGCGACGGGCCGCGCAGCAGGCCGCGGAGCTGGTCCGCGCGCGGACCGACCTGCCGGTGCTGCTCCAGGGCGAGGAGGCGCTGCCGCTGCTGGTGCGCCGGTTCCGCGAGGTGCGGGAGAGCTGCCTGTTCGGGGTGATGTCGCTCTGGCAGGGGGTGGACGTGCCGGGCGACGCCTGCCAGCTCGTGGTGATCGACAGGTTGCCGTTCCCCCGTCCGGACGAGCCGCTCGCGGCGGCGCGGGCGGCGGCTGTGGACGCCGGTGGCGGGTCCGGTTTCGCGGCGGTGAGCGTGCCGATCGCGGCGGTCCGGCTGGCCCAGGGTGTCGGCCGGCTGATCCGGGCCACCGGCGACCGGGGCGTGGTGGCGGTGCTCGACTCGCGGCTGGAGACGGCACGCGGGTACGGCCCGTTCCTGCGCCGCTCGCTGCCGCCGTTCTGGTACACCACCCGGCCGGAGGTGGCCCGGGGCGCGTTGGAACGGCTCGCCAAGAGCTGACGCCCGCGCCTCCCCGGGCGGGGTGACGCGGGCGTCGGCGGGTCTTGCCGGGTCAGGGCGCCTGGGAGGCGACCACCACCGCGTCCGGCGGGGTGTCCGGCACGGTACGCGCGGCGAGCCGGCGCACCGCGGTGTTGAGGACGGCGATCAGCGGCACCGCGACCAGCGCACCGGCGATGCCGGCGAGCACCACACCGGCGGCGATGCCGATGATCACGGCGAGCGGGTGGATGGCCACCGCGCGGCCCATGATCAGCGGCTGGAGCACGTGGCCCTCGACCTGCTGCACGCCGATCACCGCGCCCAGGATGATCAGGGCGGTCACCGGGCCGCTGTCGACGAGCGCCACCAGCACGGCCACCACGCCGGACAGGAACGCGCCGACGATCGGGATGAACGCGCCCAGGAAGACCAGCGCGGCCAGCGGGAACGCGAACGGGATGTCGAACAGCACCAGGAAGATGCCGATGCCGACCGCGTCGATGAACGCCACGAGGACGGTGGCCCGCACGTACGCGCCGAGCGTCGCCCAGGACGCGCGACCGGCGTCGTCGACCTTCCAGCGGGCGGCCACCGGCAGCAGCCGGACCAGGAACCGCCAGATGTTGTTGCCGTCGCGCAGGAAGAAGAACGTGGCGAACAGGACCAGGACGGTGCCGGTGAGCACCTCGGCGAGCGTGGCGGCGGTGCTTATCGCACCGCTGGTGAACCGCTCGGTGTTGCCGTTGATCCAGTTCTGCGCCTCGTCGATGTAGCGGTTGAGCTGGCTGTCGGACAGGTGCAGCGGGCCGGTCTTGAACCAGTCCTGGATCTGGCGTACGCCCTCGGAGGACTTCTGGCTCAGCTCCGGTACGCCCTTGATGAACTCGTTGACCACGAGCGTGAGCGTGCCGACGACAGCGGCCAGGCCGCCGACCAGCACCACTGCTGTCGCCAGCGAGCGGGGCAGCCGGGCCCGGAGCAGCCAGCCGACCGCCGGGGCGAGCAGCGCGGAGAGCAGCAGCGCGACGGTCAACGGGATGATCACGATGCTGATGGTGCCGACGATCCTGAGCAGGGCCCAGGTCACGATGCCGATCACGATCAGGCGCCAGCACCACGCGGCGGCGATGCGCAGCGCGTGCGGCACCTCCGTGTCGTCCCGGCTCACAGTCGAGGAGTGCAACGCCGCCGGCGACGCCGCGCCCACGACCACCGCCTCCGGCGCGGCGGGTGGCCCCGGCGCGGCGGGCGAGGCCACTCCGGCGTCCCCGGTGTCCGCGGCGGCCCGCCGGGTCCGGGCCGCCTCCCGGCCCGACTCGTACGCGCGGCGGAGCCGTCCGCGCATCCGCTCGAAGCGGCTCAAGCGCACCTCCGGCAAAATCAGCCCCACCAGGTCGCAGGGGGCACAGGATACGTCCGTACGCCCCACCCTAGGGCGACTCGGCCACACATTGCCCGCCCGGCGCTCTCGCCAACCACGCCGGGATCGACCGACGGGCACGCGGTAGCGTCTTCGCGTGACCGCCGACCAGAGTCTCGACGCCGGGCTGCCGATCCGCCTGCTGCACGACCGCGTGCTGGTGCGTACCGAGGGTGCGGAGGGGGAACGCCGCTCCACCGCCGGCATCGTGATCCCCGCGACGGCAGCCGTGGGCAAGCGGCTGGCCTGGGCCACGGCGGTCGGCGTGGGGCCGAACGTCCGCGCGATAGTGGCCGGTGACCGGGTGCTGTTCGACCCGGACGACCGCTCCGAGGTCGAGTTGCACGGGCGGGCGTACGTGCTGCTGCGCGAGCGGGACGTGCACGCCGTGGCGGCCGAGCGGGTGGAGAGCACCGCCGCCGGCTCCACCGGTCTCTACCTGTAGGTCCTTACCTGTTGCGGCGCTCCGGTGCCGGTCGCTCTGCGGCGGTGCTGTTTGCGGCGCTGCCCGGCGGGAAGCCCAGGCACCTCAGCGCGCCCTGGGGAGGGACACCATGCCGGTAGTGATCAAAAAGATCCTCGCCTGGGGATTCCTCGCGTTCCTGATCTACTTCATGGCGTTCCGGCCGGACGGCGCGGCGCAGGTGTTCAAGGGCATCGGCGGCGCGCTGATGGCCATCGCCCAGGGGCTCGGCGACTTCCTGACCGGCCTGATGAGCTGACCGGCGCCCCCGACGAGCCGCCCGGCCTCAGCGCCCGGGATACCAGGGCGCGCCCGGGTCGTGCCAGCCGCCCGGTCCGTAGCCGCCCTGCGGGAAGGCGGGCGGCTGGGCCAGCACCACCGGGATCGGCACCACCGGGTCGTCCGGCGCCTCGACCGGGCGCTGCGAACCGTCCGGGAACCGCAGGTGGTAGCGCTGACCGTCCCAGACCCCGACCGGCGCCTGCGGGTCGCGACCGACGAAGAACGACCGGTACGCGGTGATCGCGTCCAGCAGCTCCCGTTCCTCCCGCGCCGTCCGCTCCCGCTCCTCCGGCTTGCGGTCCAGTCCCCGGCGCATCCCGTCGCGCAGCAGCGCCAGGCGGGTCGCGGCGAACTGGTAGCCGCGCATCGCGCGTACCCCGCCGTCACCGGCGACCCGCCGTGCCCAGGTGCGCGCCGCGTGCCGCCGGCCCAGGCTGCCCAGCGCCGCCACCTCGGGCGGGGTGAGCCAGCCTGCGCGGACGTAGTCGGGCAGCGTGCGCTCGGTCAGCCGGCCCTCCCAGGCGCGCAGCCAGACCGCCAGCCCGACCATCGCGAAGAAGATCGGCACCATCACGCCGATGTAGCCGTAGAGCACGATCACCACCTCCCCGGTGGCCTGGGCCAGCGAGGGCAGCAGGTTCCAGGTGCCGTGCAGGATCATCGCCAGCAGCAGCCCGGCGAGCGGCGCGAGCACCCGCACGCGCCGGTCGGCGGTACGCGCGGCGACGCCCAGCCCGACGCCGGTCATCGACGTGAACAGCGGGTGGGCGAAGCCGAACAGCAGGATCCGGACGATGAAGATCGCGATCACCTGCTGCGCGCCGGTGGCCGGGCCGTACTCGTCGGCGCCGGCGCGGTAGCCGTGCCCGCCCAGGTAGAGGATGTTCTCCACCATGGCGAAGCCGACCGCGGAGAGCCCGCAGTAGACCAGGCCGTCGGTGATCCCGGAGAACTCCCGCCGCCGGAAGATCAGCACCAGGAGCGGACCGGCCGCCTTGGTCAGCTCCTCGATGAACGGCGCGACCAGCACCGCGGTCAGCGCGACCGGCAGCCCTCGGTCCTCGAACAGCCCCGCGCTGGCCGTGTTCACCAGCAGCGAGATCGCGGTGGAGACGAAGGCGCCCCAGGCGAAGCAGAAGATCAGGTACTTCAGCGGCTCCGGCTCGTAACGGTCGAGCCAGAGGAAGCAGAAGACCAGCACCGGCACCGGCAGGATCGCCGCGATCACGCCGATCAGCAGCGCCTCGGCGCCCAGGCTCTCGCCGAGCGTGAACACCATGAACAGCGCACCGGCCGCGATCAGCAGCACCACGCCGGCCAGCACCAGGAAGCGCCGCCAGCCGAGCCGGCGCAGCGGCATCCGGGGCGTCGGCGCCCCCGGCGGGGCGGCGGGCGCATGCGGTGGCGGCGGGGCTGCGCCGGGCGGGGTGTCGGCCATGCGGTCAGCGTAGTCACCTGCGACCCACTGGTCCGGTCGCATCGTGAGGGCTATGCTCCCGGACAGGTCACGAGCGCCAGCGTCAAGCCCCGGCTTGCTGGCCGGCAACCCTCGTCGAGGTTCGCGGTGGGGTGCCCCGGGTGATGACCGGGCCCGGTGCCGCTCCGCGCGCCGGGCAAGCGCGGACCCCGTCCCGGCACCACCTGGGGTCCTGTGACCCGGGAGGCTCCGGCATGACCGTCACCCTCGTACCCTCGCTGCCCGTGCTGCCCGCGCCGGTCCGGCCCGACCCGCTCGGCGTGCTCGGCGTACCCGGGGAGATCAACCTGGACCACGCCGCCAGCGCGCCGTGCGCGCGGGCCGCGGCCGACGCGGTGGCCGGGCTTCTTCCCTGGTACGCGAGCGTGCACCGCGGCGCGGGCGCGCTGTCGCGACGCTGCACGCTGGCGTACGAGCGGGCCCGGCAGACGGTCGGCGACTTCCTCGGCGCCCGCCCCGACGACCACGTGATCTTCACCCGGAACACCACCGACGCGCTGAACCTGCTGGCCCGGGCGCTGCCCGCCGGCACCACCGTGATCACGTTCGGCGCCGAGCACCACGCCAACCTGCTGCCCTGGCCGCGCGGCTCGGTACGGCTGCCGGTCCCGGACAGCCCGGCCGGAGCGGTCCGGTCCCTCGCGGCGGCGCTCGGCGAACTCGCCCGCGACGCCCGGCCCGGCCTGCCCGTGCTGGTCGCGGTCACCGGCGCCGGCAACGTCACCGGCGAGTGCTGGCCGGTCGCCGAGCTGGCTCGGGTGGCGCACCGGCACGGCGCCCGCATCCTGGTCGACGCCGCGCAGCTCGCCCCGCACGCCCCGGTCGATCTGGCCGCGCTGGACGTGGACTATGTGGCCCTGTCCGGGCACAAGCTGTACGCCCCGTTCGGCGCGGGCGTGCTGGCCGGGCGCGCGGACTGGCTGGACGCGGCCCCGCCGTACCTGGCCGGAGGCGGCGCCACCAGCCACGTCGGCGCCGCGACGCACGAGGTGCGCTGGACGACCGGCCCGGCCCGGCACGAGGGCGGCACCCCGAACCTGCTGGGTGCGGTGGCGCTCGCCGCTGTCTGCGAGGCGCTCGGCGCGGCCGACCGGGACGCGCTGCACGCCCGGGAACAGGCGCTGCTGGCCCGTCTGCGTACCGGCCTGGCCGCGCTGCCGGACGTGGTGGAGCTGCGCATGTTCTCCCCCGAAGCGCCGCGGGTGGGCATCGTCAGCTTCGTGGTCGCCGGACGGGACTCCGCCGAGGTGGCCGCCCACCTGGCGAGCCGGCACCGGATCGGGGTACGCGACGGCCTGTTCTGCGCGCACCCGCTGACCCGGCGTCTGCTGGCCGAGGCCGCCGCCCGTACCGGCCGCACCGACCTGCCCCCGACCGCCCTGCGCGCCAGCCTCGGCCTGGGCACCACAGAGCCGGAGGTAGACACCCTCCTGACGGCCCTGACCCACCTCCCCTAGCCCTCTCCCCACCGCACCTCGAGCGGTGATCAAGGAGTTTGTGCACTAGTTGATCTCCTCGGAGTCCGGTAACTCCTTGATCAACGCGGCAGGGCGGGAGCGCGGGAGCCGGGGCGGGAGCGCGACCGGGCGGGGGTCAGCCGACGGGCGGGGGGTCAGCCGACGGGTGGGGCTGTGGGGGGATGAGCGGCGGGGTTCCGGGCTGCGGGTTCGCCCTGGCGGTTCTCGCCGAACGCCTGCCGGACCAGCCGGTTCGCCTCCTCCTGTTCGATCCCGGAGGCCACCATCAGGTCGCTCGCCGTGGTACGCACCTGGGCGATCACCACGCTGCCGGAGAAGCCGACCCCCTCGGCGTACGCCCGGCCGGCCTCGCTCACCGCGCGCAGCGACCGTTCGCGGGCCTCCTCGGGTTCCTGCCCGGAGGCGAACTCCTGCCGGAGCAGGCGTACCGACTCGGCCAGGTGACCGATCGCGTCCGGCATCGGCTCGGGGACCGGTTCGGCGTCCTCGATCATGGTGACCGCGCGGCGGATCAACGTGCCGCTGTTGCGCATGGCCCGGTCGATCGGTTCGGCCGCCTCGGCGTAGTGGGTCAGCTCGCTGCGCCGGTGCCAGCGGGCCGGCGAGAGCGTGCTCGTCTCCTTGGCGCCCTCGATCGCCTCGGAGAGCGCGGCCAGTTCCTCCTTGTTCTCCCGCAGCCGGAACAGCGCCTGCTGGGCGGCGTCCCGGTCCTGGCTGCGCACCGCGTCGGCGCAGGCGTCGAGCTGGTCGGCGAGCAGGTCCAGCGCCGGCCGGGCCGCCCGGTTGATCACCCGTAGCGGATTGAGCGGCAGCAGGATGGCGGTGACCAGCAACGCGATGCCGCCACCGAGGAACGCGTCGATGAAGCGGGGGAACTCCAGATTCTCCGTGGACGGGCTGAGCGTCACGATCAGTACGGCGGTGGCCGCGGCCTGGATGACGATGGCGACGCTCGCCCCGGCGAAGATGCTCAGCAGGATCGCCGAGGTCACCACGAGCGCGAGCTGCCACGCGCCGGTGCCGACGAAGTAGATGAGCGCGTCGCCGACGAGCACGCCGACCGCCACGCCGACGATCAGTTCGACGGTACGCCGGAACCGCTGCCCCACCGAGGCGGCGAGCGTGCCGACAGCCGAGATCGGGGCGAAGACCGGCTGGGGGTTCTTCAGCAGCCGGTGCGAGATCAGGTACGCCAGGCCGGCGGCGAGCCCGGCCTGCACCGCCAGGCCGAACGCGGTGCGGACCCGGTGCAGCCGGTCGTGCAGGGTGGCCTTGCCCCGGTGCCGCAGCTCGTCCATCGCGGAGGCGATCCGCTGGCCGTCACGGTCGCCCGGGCCTGCACGCTGATCGCGGCGACGAAGGAACGGCAGTCGTCGGTCCCGGGCCATGGCGGGTACTACCCGCGACGATCCCGCTGAATCCCCGGTCCGGTCGCGGAGTGGGGCAGACTGCACCCGGTGGACGATCTGACGGCACGGTGGCGGGAGACGGCACGGGCGGCGGGCGCGACCGATCCGGCGGGAGTCGACCGGGCCGGCGCCCGGCTGCTGGCGGGCTGGCGGGAGCCGCACCGGCGCTACCACGACGAGGCGCACCTGCGGGCGGTGCTCGACGTGGTCGACGCGTACGCCGGTCTGGCCCGCGACCCCGGCCTGGTCCGGCTGGCGGCGTGGTGCCACGACGCGGTCTACGACCCGCGCGCGGCGGGCGACGCCAACGAGCGGGCCAGCGCCGACCTGGCCGGTGAGCTGCTGGCCGCCGCCGGGCTCCCGGCCGCGACGGTGACCGGGGTACGCCGTCTGGTGCTGCTCACCGCCGGTCACGTGATCGGGCCGGACGACCCGGACGGCGCGCTGCTCTGCGACGCGGACCTGGCCGTGCTGGCGGCCCCGCCGGAACGCTACGACAGGTACGCCGCCGCGATCCGTGCCGAGTACGCGCACGTGCCCGAACCGGAGTTCCGTACCGGCCGGGCCGCGGTGCTGCGGCACCTGCTCGCCCTGCCGGCGCTGTACCGCCTACCCGAGCCGCACGCCCGCTGGGAGGCCCGGGCGCGGGCCAACCTGTCCCGGGAGCTGGCCGCGCTCGCCTGAGACGCGGTGCTTCGGGCGGCGCAGACCGGCGTCGCGCAGCAGCCGGACGATCTCCCGCGAGGGCACGACCGTGGCGCCGAGCCACACCGCCGCCCGGAACCGCTCGGCGGGCACGTCGTAGTGGTCCCGGTCGAAGCCGCGCCGGGGCGCGCCGAGCATCTCGGCGAACGCGTGCAGCTCGGCGTACGAGACGTCGCTGATCAGGTGCGACCAGAGCCGGCCGCGCCAGGGCACGGCGGGCGGGTCCAGGTAGAGCACGGCAACAGACGGTACGCCGGTAGCCTTCCCGGCATGGCCGCCCATCCCCTCCTCGACGACCTGCGGGCCGCGCTCGGCGACGCCGCCGTGCTGACCGACCCGGACCTGCTGGCCGGGCACGAGCGCGACGAGGCCGACCTGTGCGACTCGGGCACCCCGCTGGCGGTGGTCCGTCCCCGCGACACCGGCGAGGTGGTGGCGGTGGTCCGGGCGGCCGCGCGGCACGGCGTACCCGTGGTGCCGCAGGGTGCGCGGACCGGGCTGGCCGGCGCGGCGAACGCGGTCGCCGGCGCGGTGGTGGTGAGCACCGTGGCGATGGACGCGGTGCGGGAGATCGACCCGGTCGGCCGGATCGCGGTGGTGCAGCCCGGCGTGGTGAACGCGGCGCTGGCCCGCGCGGTACGGGAGCACGGCCTCTGGTATCCGCCGGACCCCGGCTCCTGGGAGTCGTCCACCATCGGCGGCAACGTGGCCACCAACGCCGGCGGCATGTGCTGCGTGAAGTACGGCGTCACCAGCGAGTACGTACTGGGCCTGGAGGTGGTGCTCGCCTCCGGCGAGGTGCTGCGCACCGGGCGGCGTACCGCCAAGGGGGTCGCCGGGTACGACCTGACCCGCCTGTTCGTGGGTTCGGAGGGCACGCTCGGCGTGATCACCGAGGTGACTGTGGCGTTGCGCCCGGCCCCGGAGGAGTCACTGACCCTGGTCGCGGTCTTCCCCACGGTGGCGACTGCCGGTGGCGCGGTCGCCGGGATCGCCGAGCGCGGGCTCACCCCGAGCCTGCTGGAACTGCTGGACCGGACGCATCTGCGGGCGATCGAGGCGTACCGGCCGATGGGTCTGCGCACGGACGCCGAGGCGCTGCTGCTCGCCGCGGTGGACACCGGCGTGCGGGCCGCCGACGACCTGGCCCGGCTGGCCGAGGTGTGCACGGCGGCGGGCGCCGACGAGGTCTACGCGGCCACCGACGCGACCGAGGCCGCGGCCCTGCTCCAGGCGCGGCGGCTGGCCCATCCGGCGATGGAGCGGTTCGCGGCCGAGACGTTCCCGGGCGGCAACGGCGGCCTGGTCATCGACGACGTGGCGGTGCCGCGCGGGCGGCTGGGGGAACTGCTGGACGGGGTGGCCCGGATCGCCGAGGCGTGCCGGGTGCCGATCGGGGTGGTCGGCCACGCGGGCGACGGCAACATGCACCCCAACATCGTGGTCGACCGGGCCGATCCGGCGAGCCTGGCCCGGGGACGGCGCGCCTTCGACGAGATCATGCGGCTGGGGCTGGAACTGGGCGGCACCTGCACCGGGGAGCACGGCGTCGGGCTGCTCAAGCGGGACTGGCTGGCCCGCGAGATCGGCCCGGTGGGCGTACGCGTGCACCAGGCGATCAAGGCGGCGCTGGACCCGGCCGGCCTGCTCAACCCCGGCAAGGTCTTCTAGCCCTTGTCCTCGGCCGGCGTGGCCTGGGTGACGAGCAGCAGCACGTCGTAGGCCACCTTCGGCTTCGGCTCGCCCGGGCAGTCCTGGATGGTGACTGTCAGGTCCGGCGGCACGAGCAGCGTCGACGTCAGCACGCCGATGCAGCCCTGCTTGTAGCTGCGGGCCTGGTCGGTCTCCTTCGCGATCGCCGGGTCCGCGAGCATCCGCTGGAGCCGCGTGGTCTGCTCCGGGCTCAGCGTGCCGGTGGCGTCCACGCCGTCACCGGCGCAGTCGCGGCACTGCCAGCGGCCGGACGGGTCCACGTCGAGGTTGCGGACCGGGCCGTCGCCGAGCCGCTGCACCAGGGAGACGCGTCTGCCGTCCGGTGTCGGGCCGGCCGTGCCCGCCGCCCCGGGTGCGGTGGCGCCCTCGGCCCGTCCGAAGGAGCAGCCGGTCAGAGCGGCCGCCAGCAGGACGACGGCGGACAGAGCGGGGACGCGCGACCAGGATGGGCGAACCACGCGGGGAAACCTACACTTCCGTAGGTAGCGCGCACTACCGGCCGAGCGGCCCGGGTCGGGGATCCCCTACCTGGGGGAGGCCGGAAGTTCAACGCCCGGACCGTCGGTCCCCCGGTCGGCCGCGAATCCGCGGACGTCGGGCGCGCCGAGGCGGGCCGCGTCGGCAGCGATGTCGTCCGGCATGAGCTGCGACTCCCGCTCGGCCAGCACCCGCGCCCGGTAGTGGGCGACCTCCCGGTCCCGGGTCGCCGCGTCCCAGCCGAGCACCGCACCCATCAGCTCCGCGGCGTGCTCCGCCGACTCCAGGCCGCGGTGGCTGGTCTCGATCGAGATCCGGGTACGCCGGGTGAGCACGTCCTCCAGGTGCAGCGCGCCCTCGGCACGGGCGGCGTACGTCACCTCGGCGGCCAGGTATTCCGGCGCGCCCGCGAGCGGCGAGCCGAGCAGCGGATCGGCGTCGACCAGGGCGAGCAGTTCCAGCGTGAGGCTGCCGTAGCGCTCCAGCAGGTGCTCGACCACGCCGACCGCCACCCCGTGCCGGCGGGCCAGGTCGGCCCGGTCCCGCCACATGGCGGCGTACCCGTCGGCGCCGAGCAGCGGCAGGTCGGCGGTACGCGAGGAGCGGGTCCGGCCGAGCCGGTGCATCGCGCGGTCGACCACGTCGGAGGCCATCACCCGGTAGGTGGTGTATTTCCCGCCCGCGACCAGCAGCAGGCCGAGCATCGGCTCCACCACGGCGTGCTCGCGGGACAGCTTGGAGGTGGAGTCCGCCTCGCCGGCCAGCAGCGGGCGCAGCCCGGCGTAGACGCCCTCGATGTCGGCGGTGGTCAGCGGCCGGTCCAGCACCATGTTGACCTGCGACAGCAGGTAGTCGATGTCGCTGGCGGTCGCGGCCGGGTGGGACCTGTCGAGTTGCCAGTCCGTGTCGGTGGTGCCGATGATCCAGTGCCCGCCCCAGGGGATGACGAACAGCACGCTCGTCGCGGTACGCAGGATCAGGCCGGTCTCGCCGACGATCGCCGAGCGGGGCACCACGAGGTGCACCCCCTTGGAGGCGCGGACCCGCAGCTTCGGGCGCAGCCCGACGTCGTTGAGCATCCGCGACATGTCGTCGCTCCACACGCCGGTGGCGGCGATCACGGTGCGGGCGCGTACCTCGAACTCGGCGTCCGGCGAACCGGCGGGCGCCTCCAGGTCGCGGACCCGCACGCCGGTGACCTCCCGGGCCTGCCGGGTCAGGCCGACCGCGCGGGCACTCGTCACCACAGTCGCGCCGAGGCTCGCCGCGGTACGCGCCAGCGTCACCACCAGGCGGGCGTCGTCGACCTGGCCGTCGTAGTAGCGGATCGCGCCGGCCAGCTTGTCCGGCCGGAGGCTGGGGAAGATCCGGCGGGTGCCCTCGCGGGTGAGGTGCCGGTGCAGCGGCATGCCGCGACCGCCGCCGAAGATCCCGGCGAACGCGTCGTACGCGGCCACGCCGAGGCCGTAGTAGGAGCGGCGGAAGAACCGCCGGGGCAGGTCGCCCGCGCCGCCCTCGGCGGGCAGCGGCACCAGGATCGGCACCGGCCGGACCAGGTGCGGCGCGAGCCGGGTGGCGAGCAGACCGCGCTCGGTCAGCGCCTCGTGGACCAGGTGGAACTCCAGCTGCTCCAGGTAGCGCAGGCCGCCGTGGATCAGCTTGCTGGACCGGCTGGACGTGCCGGCGGCGTAGTCGCGCGCCTCCACCAGGGCGACCTTCAGCCCTCGGGAGGCGGCGTCGAGCGCGGCGCCCGCTCCGGTGACGCCACCGCCGATGACCAGCACGTCGAACCGCTCGGCCCGGAGGCGGCGCAGGTCGTCGGCGCGGCGCTCGGCGGACAGCCGGCCGGCCGTGGATCGGGACACACTCGGGTCACGCACCAGTCAACGGTAACCGTCCCGGGCGCGCGGCGACACGGCCCGGCCGTACCGTGATGACCATGCTGACCGGTCCGCCGCTCGCCCCCGTACCGCCGCCACCGCGCGAGACCGGTCCGTGGCCGGTCGTGGCGGCGGTGGCGACCGGGGTGTGGATCGTGCTGGTCACCGTGCCGGGCCAGATCACCGGCTGGCTGGTCGACCAGGTGGCGCTGGTCATCGGCGCGGACCGGCCGGTGGCGGCCTGGCCGGTGGTCGCGGTGGCCACGGTGCTGCTGGCCGGCGCCCCGGCGCTGGCGCTCGCGCTCGCGCCCCGCTCCCCCGCGCTGCGGGCGACCGGCCGGGCCTGGACCGCCGCCGTGGTCGCGCTCGGCGCGACCACGCTGCTGCGGACGGTGCCGCCGGTGCACCACGAGGCGTACCTGGCCGCGCTCGCGGTGACCGCCGCGGCGCTCGCGCTCGTCGCCGTCCGTCTCGGCCGCGTCCGGCCACCGGTCGTCGTGGACGCGGCCCCGGAGGGCCGGTTCGGGTCGGTGTCGCTGCTGGCGATCGCGGGCGGCCTGGCCGTACTCCTGCCGTGGGCCTGGGTGGGCGCGCTCGGCGGAGCGCTGGAGACGTTGCTCGCCGGCCTGGCCGCCGCCGCGCTGGGCGCGCTCGCCGGGGCACTGCTCGGCGCCGGTTTCTGGGCCGCGTTCGGGCCGGGTCCGGCCCGGCTGGTGCTCGTCGGCGGCCTGGTCGCGGGGGTCGCGCTGACGCCGCTCGCGGCCGGCGCCGGGCAGTCGGGCGTGCAGCTGCCGGCGCTGGTGCTGCTGCCGCCGCTCGGTTTCGTGCTGGCCGCGCTGGAGGCGGCGGCCCGCCACGCGGGCCGTCCGGCCGGGCCCGCGCCGGTGCGCCGGCTGGTCGGGCTCGCCCTGCTGGGGCCGCTCGCGTTCACCGACCCGGAGGAGATCAGCCTCCTGCTGTCCGCCACCCGCGACGCGCCGTTCTGGGTCGCGGTGGGCACCGGCGTGGCGCTCGCCGTCGCGGTCCTGCTCGCAGTCGGGTACGGCGTGCTGCTCGCCCGGTCCCGCACCCGCGCGCCCCGGCGCGGTCCGGCCGCGCTGGTCGCCGCCGCGCTGCTCGCCGCCGTCGCCGTGGTGTACGTGGTCCCCGGCCGGCCCGGACTCTACGGCGAGCGGCTGCTGGTGGTGTTGCGCGAGCAGGCCGATCTGACCGGTCTGCCGGCCGGGACGCCGGGCCGGGCCGGACGGGACGTCCGGGCGACCGAGGTCTACCGGCGGCTGGTGGCGACAGCCGACCGCACGCAGGGCGACCTGCGCCGCACGCTGGCCGGGATGCGGCTGAACCCGACGCCGTACTACCTGGTGAACGCGATCGAGACGGACGGCGGGCCGGCGGTGCGGGCCTGGCTGTCGAGTCGTCCCGAGGTGGCCCGGGTGCTGGTGAGCCAGCGCCTGCGCCCGCTGCCCGCGCTCGCCCCGCAGGCGCGCGGCGACGCCCCGGCGCCGGCCGGCCCGGCCTGGAACATCTCGCTGATCGGCGCGGACCGGGTCTGGTCGGACCTGGGCGTCACCGGGTCCGGCGTGGTGGTCGGCAGCTCCGACTCCGGGGTGGACGGCCGGCACCCGGCGCTCGCGGGCGGCTTCCGGGGCGGCAACGACTCGTGGTACGACCCGTGGGAGGGCCGCCGCGCCCCGGCCGACCGGGGTGGCCACGGGACGCACACGCTCGGCAGCGCGGTGGGCCGGGACGGGATCGGCGTGGCGCCGGGTGCGAGCTGGGTCGGCTGCGTCAACCTGGAGCGCAACATGGGCAGCCCGGCCCGCTACCTCGACTGCCTCCAGTTCATGCTGGCGCCGTTCCCCGAGGGCGGGAACCCGCTCACCGACGGCCGTCCCTCACGCGCCCCGGACGTGCTCACCAACTCGTGGGGCTGCCCGCCGGTGGAGGGGTGCGACCCGGGAGCGCTGCGACCGGCGACCGCCGCGCTGACCGCGGCCGGCATCCTGGTGGTGGCCGCGGCCGGGAACACCGGCCCGTCGTGCGGCTCGATCAACGATGCGCCCGCGCCGTACCCGGACGTGCTGACCGTCGGGGCGGTGGACCGGCAGCGGCGCGTCACCGAGTTCTCCAGCCGCGGCCCGGCGCCGGACGGTCGGGCCAAGCCGGACCTGGTCGCCCCGGGCGCCGCGGTGCTGTCCGCGATGCCGGGCGGCGGGTACGCCACCCTGGACGGCACCTCGATGGCCACGCCACAGGTCGCGGGCGTGGTGGCACTGATGTGGTCGGCGAACCCGGCGCTGGTCGGAGACCTGGAGCGGACCCGGGCGATCCTGCGCGACACCGCCCAGCCGGTCACCCAGCCCGCCGGGGCGGACACCTGCGGTGGACCGCAGGACGTCTCCGGCGCCGGGCTCGTGGACGCGTACGCGGCGGTCCGCGCGGCCCGGTCGGTGGCGACCGGTTAACAACCCTGTCCATTGGTCTGCCGATGCCCTAGGGTCGGCGTCCATGGACGTGGAGATCATCGAGCTGGGCCGGGACCGGCTGCCCGAGGTGGTCGAGCTGTGCCGGCTGTCGTTCGATCTGCCGGAGGACGCGGCCGAGGCGTCAGCCGTGGTGGTCACCGTGGCGGAGCGGGCCGCAGCCGACCGTCCGGTGCTGCGCCTCGGTGCGGTACGCGACGGCGCGCTGGTCGGCGTACTCGTCGGGTCGCTGTCGGCGGCCGATCCGCGCCTCGGCCACGTCGACCTGGTCGCTGTCGCGCCCACTGAGCGCCGCCAGGGCGTGGGCGGGGCGCTGCTGACCGAGGCGGAGAGCCGGCTCGGCGCGCTCGGCGCGGCCGAGGTGCTGCTCGCCGGCAACCCGCCGCACTACGCCTGGCCGGGCGTCGACGTGCGCTACACCCCGGCGGTCTGCGCCGCGCAGCGGCTCGGCTACCGGCAGGACCGTACCGCCTGGAACATGACCGCCGAGCTGTCCGAAGGGTCGGCGGCGCTGCGCCCCACCGAGGCCGCCGAGCAGCGGCTGGCCGGGCGGGGCGTGACGGTACGCCGTGCCGCCTCCGACGACCTGCCGGCGCTCGCCGCGTTCGCCAGGTCCACGTTCGGCGGCGCCTGGGACGGTGAGCTGGCCGGTTCGGTGGGGCGGCCGGACGCGGGTGTGCACCTGGCCGAGCGGGACGGCGAGATCCTCGGGTTCGCCGCGTACGGTTCGGCGCGGCCGAGCTGGTTCGGGCCGATGGGCACCGCACCGGCGGCGGAGGGCTCCGGGATCGGCGGCGTGCTGCTGCGCCGATGCCTGCGCGACCAGGCGGCGGCCGGGATCACCGCGGCGCAGATCGGCTGGGTGGGGCCGGTGCCGTTCTACTCGAACGCGGCGGGCGCCCGGATCGAGCGGGTGTTCTTCCTCTACCGGAAAGCCATCAAAGGGGCATAGACGTCAATAGTGCCATTCAGCCTCCTTCGCCATCGACCGGGCTCTACGGTCGGAGCAGAGGAGGCGGTGCATGACCACGAATGACGAACGGGCCGAGGATCCGGCGGCGGCCCGGCGCCCGGCCGACGAGCTTCCCGGCCAGCTCCCGTTCGACCGGCTCGACGTCGGCGACGCTGAGCAGCTCGCCGAGCTGACCGGCGCAGACGCACCACCGGTGGAGGAGCCACGGCAGCCGGTGGACGAGCCGAGGCGGCCGCCACCGCCGTACGACAGGGCGCACAAGCGGCGCAACCAGCGCCCGCTGCCCACCTGAGCCGGATACGCGGAAAGGGGGCGGACCGCTGACGCGGCCCGCCCCCTTTCGGCGTACTGGGTGGAGCTGGACTCAGAAGTCCATCTCCCCGCCACCCGGGCCCGCCGGGGCGGCCGGGGTCTTCTCCGGCTTGTCCGCCACGACGGCCTCGGTGGTGAGGAACAGCGCGGCGATCGAGGCGGCGTTCTGCAGCGCGGAACGCGTCACCTTGGCCGGGTCGATGATGCCCGCGGCCAGCAGGTCCACGTACTCGCCGGTCGCGGCGTTGAGGCCGTGACCCGGGTCGAGGTTGCGGACCCGCTCGACGACGACGCCACCCTCCATGCCGGCGTTGACGGCGATCTGCCGCAGCGGGGCGTCCAGCGCGATCTTGACGATCTGCGCGCCGGTCGCCTCGTCGCCGGCCAGGTCCAGCTTGTCGAAGGCGGTCTTGCCGGCCTGCACCAGCGCGACGCCACCACCCGGGACGATGCCCTCCTCGACGGCGGCCTTCGCGTTGCGGACGGCGTCCTCGATGCGGTGCTTGCGCTCCTTCAGCTCGACCTCGGTGGCCGCGCCGACCTTGATCACCGCAACACCGCCGGCCAGCTTGGCCAGACGCTCCTGCAGCTTCTCCCGGTCGTAGTCGGAGTCGCTCTTGTCGATCTCGGCCCGGATCTGGTTCACCCGGCCCTGGATCTGCTCGGCGTCGCCGGCACCGTCGACGATGGTGGTCTCGTCCTTGGTCACCACGACCTTGCGGGCGCGGCCCAGCATCTCGAGGCCGGTCGCGTCCAGCTTGAGGCCGACCTCCTCGCTGATGACCTGGCCACCGGTGAGGATGGCGATGTCGGTCAGCATGGCCTTGCGGCGGTCACCGAAGCCCGGCGCCTTGACGGCGACCGACTTGAAGGTGCCACGGACCTTGTTGACCACCAGGGTGGCGAGGGCCTCGCCCTCCAGGTCCTCGGCGATGATCAGCAGCGGCTTGCCCGACTGCATGACCTTCTCCAGGATCGGGAGCAGGTCCTTCACCGACGAGATCTTGCTGTTGACGATCAGGATGTACGGGTCGTCGAAGACGGCCTCCATACGCTCCGGGTCGGTCATGAAGTAGGCGGAGATGTAGCCCTTGTCGAAGCGCATGCCCTCGGTGAGCTCGAGCTCCAGGCCGAAGGTGTTGCTCTCCTCGACGGTGATGACACCTTCCTTGCCCACCTTGTCCATCGCCTCGGCGATGATCTCGCCGACGCTGGGGTCGGCGGCGGAGATGGAGGCGGTGGAGGCGATCTGCTCCTTGGTCTCCACGTCCTTGGCGAGCTTGAGCAGCTCCTCCGAGACGCTGGCCACGGCGGCCTCGATGCCCCGCTTCAGGGCCATCGGGTTGGCGCCGGCGGCCACGTTGCGCAGACCCTCACGGACCAGGGCCTGGGCCAGGACGGTCGCCGTCGTCGTGCCGTCACCGGCGACGTCGTCGGTCTTCTTCGCGACCTCCTTGACCAGCTCGGCGCCGATCTTCTCGTACGGGTCCTCGAGCTCGATCTCCTTGGCGATGCTCACACCATCGTTGGTGATGGTGGGGGCACCCCACTTCTTCTCGAGCACGACGTTGCGGCCCTTGGGGCCGAGGGTCACCTTCACGGCGTCGGCGAGCTGGTTCATGCCCCGCTCGAGGCCGCGGCGCGCCTCTTCGTCGAACGCGATCATCTTGGCCATACGGCGTTGTCCTCCTGGACACTCACGGGCCACCCGGATGCCCGGATGGGCCGTCTGGTGTACGCACCTTGGGGACGTCGCCACCTGGCGACGACGACGTCTCCTCGGTCGGGCCGGACAGCCCGCGACGACCGGCCTCGTACCGCTCCGGCGTCCCTTCGGACACCGGCGCGGCCGTGGCCCTACCGCCCCGACCTTCTGGCACTCACCGTACGCGAGTGCCAATGACTTGTTTAGCACTCTCCCTAGCCGAGTGCAAGCACGACAGCCCCGCTCAGCCGAGTTCCGCCGCCAGCCGGGCCGCGTTCACCGGGCCTTCCTGAGCCCGCTGTTCGGCGTACGTGACGACCAGCCCGACCTGCTGCGCCAGGTAGGCCGGGGCAGCCAGCAGGGCGCCGAACACGGCGAGCGCCACGGCGCCGATCGCGGTGCCGACGGCCTTCATCGGCTCGACGCCGAACACCGCCCCGCTGATCCCGCCCACGACCGCGTCCAGCACCGTCGCCGCGAGGAGGACAGCCATCACCAGCGCGACCCGGCCCAGCACCATGCCGAACCGGCTGTGGAACATCCGCCACGCCCGCCCGATCGGCTCCCGCCGCTCGAACAGGTAGACCGGACCGAACAGGGCCAGCGCGAACGCGGCGTAGAGGCCGGGCAGCAGGCAGAAGCAACTGCCGATCATGACCAGCAGCGAGACCAGGAGCGTCCAGCCCCACAGGCCGAGGGCACGGCGCAGCCCGTACCGGAAGGCGGCGCCGAGTCCGGTCGGTTCGCCGGCCGCCTGGCGGGCGACCACCCAGGTGCCGGCGGCCCAGCCCGCCGCCTGGAGCAGGCCGAACACCAGCCCGGCGGACAGGAGCACGCCGTAGAAGGCGAACATCTGCCCCCAGAAGCCGGCCGGCAGCACCGGCGCACCGTCCGGGGCGGTCGCCATCTCGCCCTCGGGGCTGAAGACGAGCGTGAGGACGCCGATCACCGCCGCCGGGACGACCTGGGTGAGCAGCACGATGGGCAGCAGTTGGCGCCAGCCGCGCCGCAGCGCGGCGGTACAGCGGGCGAACCAGGGACCGATGCCCGCGTGCGGCGGGTTGACGAGCGGATCCTGCGGGTCGATGCCCGGGAACCAGCCGGCGTACGCCCCGGGACCGGCCGGCACCGGGTACGCCGCACCGGGGACCGGGTAGGCCGCACCGGGCATCGGATAGCCCGGGTACGCCGGACCACCCAAGCCCGGCGGCGGGGTGCCCGGCGGCGCGTTCCAACCGTGCGGAGGAGTGCCCGGCGCGTTCCAACCGTGCGGAGGAGTGCCCGGCGGCGCGGTCCAGCCCTGCGAGGTGTGGCCGGGTGAGGTGTCATCCGGCGCGGTCCATCCGGGCGGGTTGGCCGGGACCGGGCCGCCGGGCTGCGGGGTGTCGTACCCCGGCTCGGCCGGGACGATCGGCACGGGGCCGGTGTGACCGGCCCACGGGTCGGCGCCGGACGCGCCGGAGGCGGGCGTGGCCCCTCCGGTGGTCCCCGGCGGTCCCGGTGCCGGCTCGGCGGCGGGCGGCGGGGGCGCGGTCGGGTCGGCCGGAGGGCCGGACGCCGCCGGCTCGGTGGAACCCGACGGGGGCAGATCGGACATGGGCCCTCCTCAGCGACTACGGCTGGAACGGCTCATGATCTTCCATGGTGGTCGGCCGCAACGCAGCCCCCGGGCCGGGGTCCGGTCGCGGGAGCACCGCCCGCCGCAGGTCAGGCGATGACGCGGACCCGCTCGGCCTGCGGACCCTTCTGCCCCTGCGCGATCTCGAACTCGACGCGCTGGCCGTCGTCGAGCGCCTTGTAGCCGTCCATCTCGATCGCGGAGAAGTGGACGAAGACGTCCTGCCCGCCGTCGACGGCGATGAAGCCGTAGCCCTTTTCGGCGTTGAACCACTTCACGGTGCCCTGTGCCACGGTGCACTTCCTCACTCTGCGCGGCGTTCCAACACCCGGAAACCGGCGGACCGGCACCGGTGGCGCACCGGTCCAGCGATCGGCGACGCTGAATTCGGTGACCGAAATCGCACGCTACACGAGGCGTGACGACGGCGCACGACCACAAATCGGGCATATTCCGGGGCGTACCCGGGCCTGTCGCACACCCGCCGCGGACCGTCCGGTATGCATGCGGCATGACCAGCGTGAGCACCACGACCACCGTCCGCCGGGTCCGGCCGGAGGACGCCGGCCGGATGCGGGCGCTCCGGCTGGAGATGCTGGCCGACTCCCCGCTGGCCTTCCTGGAGACGGTGGCCGAGGCCGCCGCCCGGCCGCACGCGGAGTTCGCGGCCCGGGTCGCGGCCGTCTCCCGGGGCGACCACACCGCGCAGTTCGTGGCCGACCCGGGCGGCCGTCTGGTCGGCCACGCCGGCGGCATCGCCGCGCCGGACGAGCCGGGCCTGACGCTCGTCTACGCGGTCTACGTGACGCCGGCCCGGCGGGGCAGCGGCCTGCTGGCGGCGCTCGTCGACGAGGTGGCGGCCTGGTCGCGCGCCTGCGGACGGCCCGAGCTGATGATGGAGGTGGTGGTCGGCAACGACCGCGCCTACCGGGCCTATCAGAAGCTGGGCTTCGTGGACACCGGCGTACGCGTGCCGCACCCCCGGATCGCCGGTCTGCACGAGCTGCAGATGCGCCGCCCGGCCTGAGCCGGCGCGGCGTTAATAAGGGGCCCCTCCTCTACCGGAGGCGTTAAGAAGGGGCCCCTCCTTTCAGACGTGCCGGCGGCTCTGCACGATGCGGAACCGGTTTGCCACGTACGCGCCGTCGGTCAGCGCCGAGTTGGCCGCCGCGTTCGCGCCGGAGCCGTGGAAGTCGGAGAACGCCGCCGACTGGTTGACGAACACCCCGCCGGTCAGGTTGCAGGACAGGTGCACCCCGGCGTCGATCGCCGCCGCCTCGGCCGCGTCCAGCACCGCCTCGTTCGTGGAGTAGACGCCCGCGGTCAGCGCGCCCTTCTCCCCCACCGTCTCGCGCAGGATGCGCAGGCTGTGCTCGGTGGAGTCGGTGGCGATGGCGAACGAGATCGGCCCGAACCACTCCCGCGAGTAGGTGGCGGTGTCGGACGCGTCGAGCTTCACCACAGTCGGCGTACGCACCACCGCGCCGGGGAAGGACGGGTGCTCGACGCTGCGCGACTCCAGCACCGGCTCGCCGACCTTGGTGACCTCCTCCAGCCGCTCCAGCACGCCGTCGTTGACGATCGCGCCGGTCAGCTCGACGCCCCGGGCCGGGTCGGCGGTCAGCTTGGCGACCGCGCCGGCGATCCCCGCCGCCACCTCGTCGAAGCTCTTGTGACCCTGGTCGGTCTCGATGCCGTCCCGCGGGATCAGCAGGTTCTGCGAGGTGGTGCACATCTGGCCGCTGTACAGCGTCAGCGTGAAACCGAGGTTGCGGCAGAGCCCGGCGAAGTCGTCGGTGGAGTCGATCACCACCGTGTTCAGGCCGGCCTTCTCGGTGTAGACGGCGGCCTGCCGGGCGTTCGCCTCCAGCCAGTCGCCGTACTCGGTGGAGCCGGTGAAGTCGACGATCTTCACGGCCGGGTGCAGGGCCAGCGTGGTGGCGAGCTTCTCGCCGTCGGTCTCGGGGGCGAGCTGCACCAGGTTCGGGTCGAAGCCGGCCTCGGCGAGCACCTGCCGGGCGTACCTGACGGTGATCGCCAGCGGCAGCACCGCGCGCGGGTGCGGCTTCACCACGACCGGGTTGCCGGTGGCGAGCGAGGCGAACAGACCGGGGTACGAGTTCCAGGTCGGGAACGTGTTGCAGCCGATGACCAGCGCGACACCGCGCGGCACCACGTGGAACGTCTTGGTCATCCGCAGCGGGTCGCCCTTGCCCGCGGCCTTCTCCCACCCGGCGGTCCCCGGGTGGCGGGTCATCTCGGCGTACGCGTAGGCGACCGCCTCCAGCGCGCGGTCCAGCGCGTGCGCGCCACCGGCCTGGAACGCCATCACGAACGCCTGGCCGCTGGTGAACTGCACCGCGTTGGCCAGCTCGAACACGTTGCGGTGCAGCCGGTCCAGGATCTCCAGGCAGACACCGGCCCGGGCCTGCGGGCCCGCGTCGCGCCAGGCGGGCAGCGCGGCGCTCGCGGCGGACACCAGCTGGTCGGCGCCCGCGTGCGGGTAGCGCACGTCCAGCGCCACCCCGAACGGGCTGGCCTCGGTGGCCACCGTGGTGCCGTCACCGGCCTGGTCGAGCGGGAAGTCCCCGCCCAGGTACGCCTCGAAGGCGGCCTTGCCGTCGGCGGCGGCGGTCTCGCCGTACACCCGGGGGCTGGGCGACTCGGGATAGGCCGACCAGTACCCGCGCTCCGCGATGGCGGTCAGCGCCCGGTCGAGGGTCTCGCGGTGCCTGTCGTACAGGGGGTGCGGGGTCTCCGTCATGCCCGCCATCATGCAACAGAAAGGCACCAGATCAGTAGGGGCGTGTCACAACTCAGATCGTCAACTGCCAGTCGACCGAACCGGCGGCGGGGCGGAACCCGAGTTGCTCGTTGATCGCGATCATGTGGCGGTTCACGGCCGCGTTCCAGGTGTCGACGGCCCGCAACGCCGGTTCGTGCGCCAGCGCGTACGCCAGGTTCCCGGCCTTGCAGAGCAGGCCCAGCCGGTGGCCGCGGTGGCCGGGGTCGACGAGGGTGATCTGCTGCCAGGCGTGGTCGGTGCTGCTCGCGTCCAGGCTGAGCTGGGTCCACCCGACCAGGCGGCCGGTCGCCTCGTGCACCGCGCCGGTGTTGTACCGGCGTACGCCCCGGGCGTCCAGCGCCCGCTCCGCGTCCCGCACCCGCGCGGCGTCCACCTGCTCCGGCTCCCAGTCCAGCTCGCCCATCGGCGCGTCGAGCAGCAGCCGGCCCTCCAGGTAGGCGACGTCCGCGACGTACTCCTCGGGCGTGTGGTCGCGCCACCACACCGGCCGGTAGCCGGTCGCCGCGGCGCGCGCGTCGGCCAGCAGCGCGGCGAGCCGGTCACGGTCGAGCCCGGCCACGTCGAGGCGGCGGCGGACGTCGGCCAGCGCCGGCTTGGCGCCCACGGCGGCGGCGAACGCGGCACCGGGGAAGACCCGCCCCTCCTCGCCGGGCAGCGCGGCGACGGTAGCGCCGACCAGTCGTTTGCCGCCGTGCTCCCGCAGCAGCCGGACGCCGTGGTCGTGCAGCGTGCGCCCGATGCCCTGCCGCCGGTACGCCGGGTCCACGGTCAGCTCGACGCTCGCGTTCTCGGTGTTGTCGATCGTGTGCAGGTAGAGCCGGAGCCAGCCGACGGGCTGCCCGTCCAACCGGGCCACCAGCCAGCGCGTGTCGATGCCGGGCATCGGGTGCCGCAGCGGCGCCTCGAACCGCCGCCGGCAGAGGTCGGGCAGGTCCGGCTCGTCGACGGCCTGCGCGCCGCAGGCGATCCGGTAGACCGCGTCGAGCGTCTGCCGGTCGGTCGGATCCAGCGGCGTCACCGTGAGCGTCATGCCACCGAGGGTGCGCCGGACACAGCGAAGAGGCCAGCGGTTTTCCGCTGGCCTCTTCGGACGTTGGTCGGGAGGGACGTCCGCACAACGCCTCCGGCGTTGGGTCGCAAGAACTTGAAAAGTCTCCGGCGGATGCCCTCCCGCACGAAGCATCTTGCGCCGTCCGGTTCCTGCCGTCAAGTCCTTGAGGGCGGTTTTCTGGCACTCACCGCACATCACCGGTTACCCACCGGTCTCACCCGATCCCCCACCCGGGCGAGCCCCACCTCCCCCACCCGGCCACCCCCGCCGACGGCGGTGACCAAGGAGTTCGTGTCACGAAACGGCCCGGCCGGCGACACATACTCCTTGATCACCGCGCAGGTGGCGGAGGACCGGA
This sequence comes from Micromonospora sp. CNZ296, assembly GCF_007827635.1. NCBI lineage: Bacteria > Bacillati > Actinomycetota > Actinomycetes > Micromonosporales > Micromonosporaceae > Micromonospora > Micromonospora sp. CNZ296. Next base: position 238,860 of record NZ_VISW01000007.1, on the reverse strand, counting down.
AGGTCAGGCCAGGAGGCCGGCGTCGCGGGCGGCGCGGAGGCTGGGCTTGATGCGGTGGGTGGGGCCGACCTGGGTGGCCACCGCGTCGAGCGTCTTCAGGCCCTCGCCGGTGTTGAACACCACCGTCTCGGCGGCCGGGTCGAGCCGGCCCGACTCGACCAGCTTGCGCAGCACCGCGACCGTCACGCCGCCGGCCGTCTCGGCGAACACCCCTGTGGTACGGGCGAGCAGCCGGATGCCCGCGCGGATCTCGTCGTCGTCGGCGTAGTCCATCCAGCCGCCGGTACGCCGCACCGCCTCCAGCGCGTACAGCCCGGCCGCCGGGTCGCCGATGTTCAGCGACTTGGCGATGCCGGCCGGCTTGACCGGCACGATCGTGTCGGTGTCGCCGTGCAGCGCGGTGGCGATCGGGTTGCAGCCGGCCGACTGCGCGCCGAACACCTTCCAGCCGCCGGCCGGCGCCTCGACCAGCCCGATCTCGACCAGCTCGGCGAACGCCTTGTCGATCTTGGTGAGAAGTTCGCCGCTGGCCATCGGGATGACCACCTGGGCCGGGATCCGCCAGCCGAGCTGCTCGGCCACCTCGTAGCCGAGCGTCTTGGAGCCCTCCGCGTAGTAGGGCCGGACGTTCACGTTGACGAACGCGGTGTCCTCGAACTCGTCGGTCTCCACCAGCTCGCCGCAGAGCCGGTTCACGTCGTCGTACGAGCCGTCGATGGCGACCAGGTCGCCGCCGTACACAGCGGTGGTGACGACCTTGCCCTGCTCCAGGTCGCCGGGGATGAAGACGATCGACGGCACGCCGGCCCGGGCCGCGTGCGCGGCGACGGAGTTGGCGAGGTTGCCGGTGGAGGCGCAGGCGTAGCGGGCGAAGCCGAGCGCGCGGGCCGCGGTGAGCGCCACCGAGACGACCCGGTCCTTGAACGAGTGGGTGGGGTTCGCGCTGTCGTCCTTGACCCAGAGCGGCGCGGTGAGCCCCAGTTCGGCCGCGAGGTGCGGGGCGGCGACGAGCGGGGTCAGCCCCGGGTCGAGCGTGACCCGGGTGGCCGGGTCCTGACCGGCCGGCAGCAGCGCCGCGTACCGCCAGATGTTGTCCGGACCGGCCTCGATCTGCTCACGGGTGACGGTGGCGAGCGCGGCGGTGTCGTAGTCGACCTCCAGCGGCCCGAAACACTCGTAGCAGGCGTGCTGCGCGGCGAGCGGGTACCGCGCCGAACAGGCACGGCAGACCAGGGCGCGGGCCGGGCTGAGGGTGGTGTCGATACCGGTGGCGACGGGAAGCGTCGACGTCATGTCGAGGAGTTCCTCTCATCTTTCCCCGCATCGCCGGGTGCGGCGGGGACGGAATTGGCACCTGCCCGCCGTCGCTCGTCGTCGAGCGTGCGGGTGGTTGCCGGGGCGTCGTCGGGCCGTATCCCTCAGCCCCTCTGGATGAGGTATTCAGTTGTGCCGCCGAGTCTAGGCGCTGCTCACGGCCGCGCCACCCCGGGATCCCACGCTGTGGGCCGGCTCAGCGTCCGACCACCGCGACCGGGTCCACCACCGCGGGCCGGTCCACCACCGCGACCGGCTCCGGCACCGTCGTGGCCGGCGCTGCCGAGCGGGTACGGGTGACGAGGTTCGCGGCCACCAGGGCGGCGATGGTCAGCCCGGCGCCCACCAGCTCCACCGCGACCGGGCGGTAGCCGCGCAGGATCTGCACCGCGAACGTGGCCACCGGCACCAGGTTCATGAACAGCGCGGCGTCGGCCGGGCCGAGCCGCCGTACGCCGGTGTTCCACGCCAGCACCGCGAGGACGGCGGCGACCAGCACCGCGTACGCGAGCTGGGGAGCGATCGCGACGAGGTCGGCGGCGGCCGGGGCGTGCTGGAGCCCGGTGAGGTCGGCGACGGCGCTGGCGGCGAGCATGGCGAGCATGCCCGCGACGGCGGTCAGCGTGGTGTAGCGCAGCGCGGACCACTCCGGGAACCGGCTCGCGCCGTGGGTGTAGAAAGCCCAGCCGAGCACGGCGCCGATCATGAGCAGCCCGCCCCAGCCGAACTGGCCCAGTCCGTCGAGCCGGCCGCGGGTGATCACCAGACCGACGCCGGCCAGTGCGACGAGCGAGATGCCGAGCAGTGCCGGACGCGGGCGGACGCCGTCGCGCGCCCAGCGGACGAACTGGGTGACCAGCGGCACGGTGGCCGCGAACAGCGCGATCTGCTGCGGTGCGGCGTGGCCGAGGGCGAGGTTCATCAGCGTGTTGAACCCGGCGAAACCGAGCGCGCCGAGGAGCACCACCTCGACGCCGCGCCGCTGGGTGGCCAGGGCGGCGACCCCCTCGCGGGCCAGCAGCAGGGCGAGCAGCACGGCGGTGGCGAGCACGTAGCGGGCGGTGGTCAGGTTGAGCGCGTCCACGCGGGTGAGCGCGCTGGCGAGCACGGGGAACATGACGCCCCAGCTGACCGCGGCGAAGATCGGGAGGGTGGCGTGACGGGAACGCATCGCAGCTCCTATGTTCGAATACCGTCGAACCAACGGCACGACTATAGGAGCTTGTTCGACGGTTGTCGAACATGGGTTATCGTAGTCACATGGAGCTGCACGAACCCGAGCTGCGCGAGGTACCGGTCACAGCCGTGCTCGCGGCGCTGGCCGACGACGTCCGGCTTCAGATCGTGCGGGCGCTCGCGCCGGGCGGGGAACACGCCTGCGGCTCGTTCGAGTTCGGCGTCTCCAAGGCCACCCGCAGCCACCACCTCAAGGTGCTGCGGGAGGCCGGCCTGACCCGCACCCGGGTCGCCGGCACCACCCGCTACGTGCGGCTGCGCCGCGAGGAACTGGACCGCCTCTACCCGGGCCTGCTCGACGCGGTCCTCGCCGAGCGCGGCGGAGTGGCATGATCGCCGGATGCGGAGACCGGCGCGCCTGATCGGCGTCCTCACCGGCGTGACGCTGATGGCCGCCTGCACCCCGGCGCGAGGGCCCGCGGACGGACTGTCCGACCCGCCGCCGCGGCCGGGCGCTCCCACCGCCGACCACACGCCCGCCGCCACCTGCTCCCCGGAGGGCATCGCGATCACCGGGCTCGGGGTGAGCGCCGCGATGGGCCTGCGGGCGATGGGCCTGGAACTGCTCAACTGCGGCGACCGGCCGTACGAGCTGCGCGGCTATCCGGCGGTCACGCTCCGGGACGCCGACGGCGACCCGATCGAGGTGCGGATCATCCCGGGCGCCAAGCCGATCACCTCCGGCTTCGACCACCCGCCCACCCGGATCGTGCTGGCCCCCGGCGAGCGGGCCGGTGCGGCGCTGATCTGGCGGAACCTGGTCACCGACCCGACAGTGGTGGCGACCGACGGCAGGGAACTCGACGTCGCGCCGGTGGCCGGCCGGCGGGCGTACCCGGTCGCCCTGGACGGGCCGATCGACCTCGGCAACACCGGCCGGCTTGGCGTCAGCGCGTGGGAGCGCCGGAAGCCCGACCCGGCCGGCACACCCACGCCGGCCGCCCCGCCGCCGCCCACGACTCCGCCGGTCAATCCGCTGTAGAACCAGAGCCCGGCAGGGGTCGCCCCGACCGGGATCTGGTTCGCCGCCGCAGACTCAGGCCGGGACCGAGGCCGGGGCCGCGGTGGGCTCGGTCGCGATGGACCGGCGGCGGGCCAGCAGCGTGTCGACCGCCCAGTTTCCCGGGCCGAGCACCGCGACCAGCAGGAACGACCAGCAGAAGAGCGCGGCCAGCTCGCCGCCGTTCTGCATCGGCATCAGGTGGTCCGGCTGGTGCACCACGAAGTACGCGTACGCCATCGAGCCGGAGGCGAGCAGCGCGGCCGGCCGGGTGAACAGGCCGACGAGCACCAGCGCGCCGCACACGAGTTGGATCAGTGCCGCCCACCAGCCGGGCCAGGTGCCGAACGGGACGGCCCCGCCGGTGGCCGGGTTGCCGCCGAAGACGCCGAAGATCGAGGCGGCGCCGTGGCAGAGGAAGAGCGCGCCGGTGACGATGCGGAACAGGGACAGCACGGGGGCTTTCAGCTGCGCCGGGATCATGGGAAACCTCCTGGTACGGGTGCCGGACGCCGTCCAGGATGGCGGGACTATTGATTGATGTTAATCGATTTCTTTGCAGGCGGGACAATCCTGTGGGAACGCTCCCATGATATGGGCCGGACCACACCCGTGGCGACCCCCTCCGGTCACCTCAGCTCGTGACGTCCTTGCGGGTGAAGCGCCAGAAGGCCAGACCCCAGAACAGCGCGGCGTAGACGACCGCCGAGAACGCGCCCTTGACCACGTCGTCGGTCTGCATCGGCGTGGACAGCAACCCCAGCCAGGCGCTGCTGTAGTGGGTCGGCAGCAGGTTCCGCAGCCCGCCCAGCGCGGTGATCTGGTCCAGGATGCTGGACAGGATCCACAGCAGCACCGCACCGCCGACCGCACCCAGCGCGGCGTCGGTGGTCACCGACAGCAGGAACGCCAGCCCGGCCACCACCAGCAGCACGACCGCGAGATAGCCGAGCACGCCGAGCAGCCGCAGCAACCCGTCGGCCGGGGCCAGCTCGGCCGAGACCTGGCTGCTCAGCGGCTTCCAGCCGTACCGGAGCGTGCCGGCGAGCAGCGCGGTGCCGGCCAGCAACAGCAACGCCAGCCCGGAGTACGCGAGCGCGACGACCAGCTTCACCGCCAGCAGCCGGGCCCGGGGCACCGGCACCGCCAGCAGGTAACGCAGGCTGCCCCAGCTCGCCTCGCTCGCCACCGTGTCCCCGCAGAACAGCGCCACCACCACGACCAGCAGGAACGACGCGGACACCAGGATCGAGAACAGGGTGAAGTTGAGCCCGCCCGAGGTGGCCAGGTCGGCCAGGCTGGAGAACTCGCCCCGCCCGCCGCCGTCGTCGTCCCCGGCGTCGAACTGGAACGCCACCAGGATGATCAGCGGCAGCAGCACCATGAACCCCAGCGCGAGCTGGGTACGCCGGCGCGACGCCTGCCGCCGGAACTCCGCCGCGAACGGGAGCGTGGCCGAGGGCCGGTAACCGGCCGCCGCCCCGCCCGCGCCCGGCGCCGCCGTACCGGACGTGCCGCCACCAGGCGACGATGCCACAGACGAACCCGCCATCACCGGTCCCCGCTTCCCCGAGAGTTCTCGCCCACCAGGGCGAGGAACGCGTCCTCCAGGCGGCGCCGGGGCACCACCCGGTCCACCCCGATGCCGGCGCGGACCAGTTCCGCCACCACCTCGCTGCGGGCGGTGCCGTTGGTGTCGACCACCAGCCCGCCGTCGGCGTCGGGCAGCACCCGTACGCCGCCGAGCCGGTCGAGCACCGTACGCGCCGCGTCCGGGTCGCTCACCTCGAACAGCACGCTCGGCGACTCGCCGACGATCTCCTCCACCGGGCCGGACGCCACGATCCGGCCCTTGTTCACCACCACCGCGTGCGTGCAGGTCTGCTCCACCTCGGCCAGCAGGTGGCTGGAGACCAGCACCGCCCGGCCGTCGGTGGCGTAGCGCTGGAGCACCCGGCGCATCTCGGCGATCTGCGGCGGGTCCAGCCCGTCCGTCGGCTCGTCCAGCACCAGCAGCTCGGGCAGGCCGAGCATGGCCTGGGCGATGGCCAGCCGCTGGCGCATGCCGTGGCTGTACTTCTTCGTCCGCCGGTGCACCGAGTCGCCCAGGCCGGCGATCTCCAGCGCCTCGTCGAAGTGCGCGTCCTCCCACGGCCGGCCGGTCGCCCGCCAGTACGCCTTGAGGTTGTCCAGGCCGGACAGGTGCGGCAGGAAGCCCGGCCCCTCGACCAGCGCGCCGATCCGGGACAGCACCGGCGAGCCCGGCACCAGCCGGTGACCGAAGACGTAGATCTCACCGGCGGTGGGCTGGGTCAGCCCCATCAGCACCCGCAGCGTGGTGGTCTTGCCCGCGCCGTTCGGCCCGAGCAGGCCGACCACCTGGCCGGGGTGCACCTCGAAGTCCACGTCGGACACCGCGACGAAGCCGTCCGCGTACTCCTTGCGCAGGTTGCGCACGGCGAGCGGGACGCCCGCGTACTCCGGGTGCACGGAGTCGTCCTGGCGACGGTGCCGGCGACGGGTGAGCAGCACGACCACGACGAGCCCGGCCACGATCGCGGCGAGCAGTCCGGCCAGCGCCCAGCGCCAGATCGTGGCGGTGGTGGGGATCGGCGTGGCGTCGACGGTGGGCAGCGTCAGCGGCCCGTCCGCGAGCGCCACCGTGTGCACGGCCGGTTCGGCCGGCGAGGCGTACGCCTGGTCCGACGTCGCCACGACGAGCCGCAGCCGGTGCCCGGCCTCGAGCCGCCGGACGATCCCCGGCAGCCTCACGGTGACCGGCGTGGCCGCGTCGACGGTGGCCGGCAGGCCGGTCAGGCGCACCGGCGCGACCAGGCCGGACGGCAGCGTGGCCGCGCCCTGCGGGTCGACGTCGTAGAGCTTCACGAACAGCACCGCCTCGCCGGTCGGTGAGGCGGCCCTGATCCGCACCGTGGGCGCGCCCACCACGTCGACCGGCTCGTCCAGCGGCGCCGACTCGAAGCGGGCGTGCTGGCCGGGGATGTCACCGGCGACGCCGTCCAGCAGCGAGCCGAGCGCGCCCGCGAACGGCACCGAGGAGATCGCCGCCGGGTTGCCGTTGGGCGGTACGGCGACCGGCTGCGGCGGACCGGCGAGGGTCACCTCGCGGCGGCCCTCACCGGTCAGGCCCGGATAGTCGGCGGTGCGGAAGCCGGTCGCCACCAGGCCCCGGTCGAGCGCGTCGAACCCGGCGATCCGGGAGAACGTGAACGTGTCGCCGGGGGCCGCCCCGTCGCCCTTGACGTAGTGGTCGAGCCACTGCGCGGTCAGGAACTTCACCCGGTCGGAGTCGGAGGTGGGCCCGGAGCCGCCGTCGTGGCCGCCGGTGAACCAGGCGACCCGCACCGGCGTGCCGGCCGCGGCGATGCCCCGGGCGTTGGCGTCCGCCTCGGCCAGCGGGAAGAGCGTGTCCGCCTCGCCCTGCACCAGCAGCGTCGGCGACTTGATCCGGTCCAGCACGCCGGCCGGCGACGACCGGCGCAGCAGCTCGACCGCCGCCGCGTCGGCCCGGCCGGTGGTGGCGATGCGCAGGTACGCGGCGCAGACGTCGGCCGCGAAGCGCCCGCAGGACGGGTCGGCGGCGCCGGCCGGCGCGCGACCGGGACCGCTGCCCGGCCCGGCGCCCGGCTGCGGGCTCGGCGGGCCGGCGGACTCGGGTGCGCCCTCCGGTGCGGCGGCGGTGGCCCCGGAGAGACCGGCCGGGCCGGATCCGGCGTTCCCGCCGCCGCCGAAGAAGATGCCCGCCCAGCCCTTCTTGAACACGCCGTCGGTGGGCTGCCGGCCGCTGCTCTCCGGCAGGAAGGCCCGGGACAGGTCGTTCCAGGTGATCATCGGGACGATCGCGTCGATCCGCTGGTCCTGCGCGGCCAGCAGCAGGGCCAGGCCGCCGCCGTACGAGCCGCCGACCACACCGACCCGGGGGTCGCCGGCCGCGTCGAGGCGGATGTCCGGCCGCTGGGCGAGCCGGTCGAGCAGCCGCTGCGCGTCCCGCACCTCGTAGTCGGGGTCGTCCAGGTGGATCTGGCCGCCGCTGCGCCCGAACCCGCGGGCGGTCCAGGTGAGCACCGCGTACCCGCGGGCGACCAGGTCCTCGGCGTCGGAGCGGACCGAGTCCTTGGTCCCGCCGAAGCCGTGCGCCAGCAGCACCGCCGGTACCCGGTTGGACGAGGAGGCGTCCTCCGGCAGGTAGAGCGTGGTGTCCAGGTCGACCGGCTCGTCGCCGGAGGGCCCGGAGCGTACCGTCACCGTCTCCGGCTCGGTCCGGAAGTCCGTGCCGCCCGGCCGGGCCACCCAGACCAGCGCGGCGGCGACGAGGACGACCACCACCACTGCGGCGACGGTGCGGCGCGGACGGCCGGCCAGGGCGCGCCGGAGCCGCGCGGCGGTTGATCTCATGCGCCACACGGTACGGGCCGACGGCTGAGCATTCGCTGAGATCCGCCGTACGTCTGTCCGGTTGCACCGATCGTCGCGTAGCGTCCGTCATCCGCCAAAGGTCCAGAGCGTCCCAGCGGGACGTATTCGGATCATGTGAATTCACATCTACAGGCGCAAACCATCGTCGATGTCATTTCTTGGCAACACGATCACACGCTACGTACCTTTCGCCCTGACGCAGGGTCACCCAAAATGGACTGACGCGAAGCCGACTCATCGGCCGAGGTCTCACGCGCGTCCGGTTCGGCTACTTTTCCGGTCCGGTGCACGGGACTGCGTACGGCGACCTCCCGGGGCACCGATCGCCCCGCCGTCGCCGGAGGAGACACACCATGACAGTCCCCGCGTCGCGGGTTCGCCGGCGGCCCGCCGTACCGGGCCGCACGCTCGCCCTGGTGCTGGTGCTGGCGCTGCTGGCCCCGCTCGGGCTGATCTTCGTCCAGGCCGAACGCGACTTCGCCGACGACCACGACCTGGTGAGCCGGGAGCGGCTCGGCGTCCGCTACCTGCGCGCCCTCGGGCCGGTCACCGACACGCTGGTGGAGGCCCAGGCCATCGCCGTCGCCGAAGGGGCCGTCTCCCGGGCCTCGCTCGCCGCCGCCATCGAGGGCGTCGCGGAGGTGGACAACGCCGTCGGCGACGAGCTGCGCACCCACGAACGCTGGGCCGGGCTGCGGGCCAAGCTGGAGGCGCTGCCGGACCGCGGGATCGGTGACCCCGAGGCCGCGTACCGGGCCTACGGCGAGGCGTCCGACCTGCTCCTGGCCCTCTACCGGAAGGTACGGGAGAGCTCCGGCCTGATCCGCGACCCGCGCTCCGACTCGTTCTTCCTCCAGGACGGCATCGGCGGGGACCTGCCCACCGCGACGGTGCTGGCCGGGCGGCTCGTCGACCTGGCCCGGCTGTCCGCCAAGCGCCCCGCCGCCGAACGCGCGCGGGTCGGCGCGGAGCTGGCCGAGCTGCGCGTCTCCGCGCTCGGTCCCGCCACCGACCTGGTCGCCGACCTGCGCTCGGCGGTCGACAGCTCGGAGAGCACCGACCTGGGCGCCAACGTGCTCACGCCGCTGGACACCTACCAGCGCTCACTGGAGACGTTCGCTGTCTACTCGGCGCCCGGCGCCGGCCGCTCCGCGCCGAGCACCGACCAGCTCACCCGCGCCGGGATCAGCGCGCAGAACGCCGCCAAGCAGCTCCGCACGGTCATCCTCGACCAGCTCGACGCGCTGCTGCGGGAACGACTCGACGCCCTGGAGCGGGACCGGCTGCTGGGCCGGATCGCCGCCGGGGCGGCGGTGGTGCTGATCGCCGGGATCGTCGCGCTGCACGTGGCCGCGCTGCGCCGGGACCGGTCCCGGGCCACCCCGGCACGCCGGGAACCGGCCGAGGCCGGGCCGGCGCCGACTGTCCACCCGGAGCCACCGCTCTCCGCGCCCGGGGCCGACCGCCAGCCGGTCGCGGTGGGGCACGGTGGCGACGCCGACCGGTGGAGGCCGTTCGATGCTGCTCGGTAGGTTACGCATCCGGGGCAAGCTCGCCCTGCTGGTCATCATTCCGCTGCTCAGCATGGTCGGACTCGCCGTACCGGTCGTCATCGACCGGGTCACCGCCGCCCGGGATGCAGCCGACACCGCCGAGACCGTCCGCGTCGCCAGCCGGGTCGGCAGCCTGGTCCAGGACCTCCAGCAGGAACGCCTGCTGTCGGTCGGGCTGCTGCTCGGGCGGGTGAGCCGGACCGAGCTGATCCAGAAGTCGGCCACTGTCGACGACCGGGTCGCGGACCTGCGCGCCGAGACGCTGCCGACGGCGGTCCGCAAGAGCCTCGACGGGGTACGCCGGCTGGAGGACGTCCGCAACGCCACGCTCGGCGGCCGGGCCACGCCGCAGCAGATCCTGACCGTGTTCGGCGAGGTCGACACCGCCCTGATCGACGCGCTGCGGCTGCCCTTCCAGGTGGACACCGACACCGCGGCCGGACGGCAGGTGCTCGCCCTGGACGCGCTGCTGCGCGTCGACGAGGCACTGAGCTCGTGCACCACGCAGATCGTGCTGGTGAAGGCGACGGGCGATCCGCAGGTGGCCCGGTCGTTCGTGGCCTGCATGGCGGGGCTCAACGTCGACAACCGGCGGTTCCGCAAGCTGATCACGCCGGAGCAGCTGAAGGTGGCCGAGCTGGACGACGCGGCGGTGGCCGCCCGGACCAGCCCGACGTTCCTGGTGGACAGCCTCCGGGATCCGGACAAGGCGATCGCGCCGGTGCCGCTGGACGTGCTGTTCCCGTCGGCCCGGTCGATGATCACGCTGGGCCAGTTCGTGGAGAAGAAGGTCGTCGCGGACGTCATCGCGGAGACCCGCGCCCGGGAACGGGAGGCCCTGACCGCGGCCTGGCTGGTCAGCCTGGCGGCGGCGGCGATCCTGCTCGTCGTGGTGCTGCTGAGCATGACGGTGGCGCGTACGGTGGCCCGGCCGCTGAGCCGGCTCACCCGCTCCGCCGAGCGGGTCGCCCGGGTCACCGAGGCCGAGCTGACCCGGGTCGCCGACGACGAGTCCGAGACGGTCCCCCCGGTACGCCTCGACCCGGTGGAAATCAGCGCCCGGGACGAGATCGGCGACCTGGCCCGCGCGTTCGACCGGGTGCAGCACACCGCCGCCCGGCTGGTCGAGCGGCAGGTCGCCGGGCGGCGCAACGTGGCGCAGATGTTCGGCCACGTCGGCCGGCGTACGCAGAACCTCGTCGGCCGCCAGATCGCGCTCATCGACCGGCTGGAACGGCAGGAGACCGACCCGGGCCGCCTGGAGCACCTCTATCGGCTGGACCACATCTCCAGCCGGCTGCGCCGCAACGCGGGCAGCCTGGTGGTGCTCTCCGGCGCCACCGGCTCGGACGGTCACGTGGCGCCGGTCCCGCTGGCCGACGTGGTCCGGCTCGCGCTCGGCGAGATCGAGGACTACACCCGCGTCGACGTGGAGGTACCGCCCGGCGTGGCGGCGGCCCCCGCCATCGCGGGCGACCTGGTGCTGACGCTCGCCGAGCTGATGGAGAACGCCACCTCGTTCTCGCCGCCGCACACCCGTGTGGTGGTGACCGGTGAGCTGACCGACGGCGGCGCACGACTTGTCGTGGTCGACCACGGCATCGGCCTGACCGAGGACCGGATGACCGAGGAGAACGCCCGGTTCACCCGGCGGGAACGCCTCGACCTCGCCCCGACCGAGGTGCTCGGCCTGTTCGTGGTCGGCCGGCTGGCCCGCCGGCACGGCTGGAGCGTCCGGCTGAGCCACACCCCCGGTAGCGGCGTCACCGCCGCCCTGGAGATCCCGGGCGCCTCGCTCGTGATCCGCCGCCCCGAGCCGGTCGGCGCCGGCGCCGGCCGGGCCGCCGTGCCCGGCACCCGCGAGCCGGAGCCACCGGCCGTCGAGGCGCCGTCCGGCTTCGACGCCGAGCTGCTGACCCGGGCCACGCGCAGCATGTCCAGCGGCGACCCGTGGAACGCCTTCGGCCACCAGGCCGACACCGCGGAGCCGATCGAGGACCAGGGCCAGGCCACCGGCGGTCCGCCGCCGGCCTGGCCGCCGTCGGACACCCGGCCGGCCGGACCGGCGGCGCGTCCCGGGCACGTCTCCCCGCCGACACCGGTCGTCGGCCCGGCCCCGGCCGCTCCCCCGGCCGCCGGGCCGGCGACCGGCCCGACCCTGACGCCGCCGGCCACCCGCCCGGCCCCGGCGCCCGCCGGGTCATCCCCGGTCATGCCGGCGCCGACCGGGCCGAACCCGGTCGGGCCGCCCGCCGGGCGGCCCGGTACCCGCTCGCCGATCCGGCAGCGGGTGCCCGGCGCGAACCTGCCGGCCACCCCGCCCGCCGGCCCGGCCGGACCGGCCACCGGCGGACCACTGATCGGCGTACCGGCGGACCCGTCGAGCGTCCGGGCCCTGGTCGAGGCGTTCCAGGACGGGGTACGGCGGGCCGAGGGCGACGTCGACCACGCGCCCCCGGCTGCGGAACGGCCCCGGCTCAGCCGCCGGGTGCCCGGCGCGAACCTGTCCGTCTCCCCGGCGCAGTCCGTGCCCCCCACCAGCTCCGACCCCGGCGACCCCGTCGAGGTACGCAACCGGATCAGCGAGTTCGAGGCGGGCGTCGCCCGTGCTCTGCGCGAAGTCAGTACCGACCGCCGCTACGAAGAGGACCCATCACGGTGACCAGCCCCTTCCTCCACGAGAACGTCGAACAGAGCACCACCGGCGACCTCAGCCCCGAGGCACGCACCTTCAACTGGCTGCTCGACTCGTTCACCTCCAGCACCGCCGGGGTGATGGAGGCGATCGCGGTCTCCTCGGACGGGCTGCTGATGGCCATGTCCGCGATCAAGGACCGGTCCAACGCGGAACGGCTCGCCGCCGTGGTCTCCGGCATGACCAGTCTCGCCGGGGGCGCGGCGAGCTGGTACGCGCTCGGCGCGCTCAACCGGGTGATCGTCGACATGGCCGAGGGATACCTGCTGATCAGCGCGATCAGCAGCGGCTCGGTGCTCGGCGTCGTCGCCGACCGCACGGCGAACCTGGGCACCGTGGCGTACGAGATGACGCTGTTCGCCGGCCGCGCCGGCGGCGCCCTGAGTCCGCGCCTGATCGCCGAGCTGAAGAACGCCGTACAGCAATGATCCCAGGGGCCGCCGGCGCGGACCCGGAGCCGGAACCCGGCGTCCGGATCCGCCCCTTCCTGCACGCGTCCGCTCCGGTGCCGGAGCCGGACGCGGGCGACGGGGAGCCGACCGGCCCACGCCCCTTCGTGCTGACCTCCGGACGGGTGGACGGCGACCCGGCGATCGGCCTGGAGACCCAGGTCACCGCTCGTCCGGGCAGCACCTCGTGGGCGGTGACCGCCCGGTTGGCCCCGGAGCTGGCGGCGATCGTCGCGATCTGCGCCGAGCCCGTCTCGGTGGCCGAGATCTCCGCCCGGACCCGGATGCACTTCGGGGTGACCCGGGTGCTGGTCGGCGACCTTCGCGCCGCCGGCCATCTCGACGTGCACGTCGCGGACGTCGACGACGCCCTCGATCCCGACATCATCCTGCGAGTGATTGATGGACTTCGTGCGATCTCCTGAATGGCCGGCGGCCGCCACGGGTGGGCCGGCCGCCAACAGCGCCCCGAGCCGCTACGGCGGCCCGGCGCCGCTGATCGGCCGGGCCACGCCACCCCCGCCCACGCCGCCGCTGCCGTACCTGCCGCCGGGTGTGCCGCCGGCCGAACCTGCCCCGATCGTCAGCCGGGTACCGGCGCCCCGGCCGCCGATCCCGGTCAAGATCCTCATAGCCGGCGGGTTCGGGGTCGGCAAGACCACCACTGTCGGCGCGATCTCCGAGATCGCGCCGCTGACCACCGAGGCGGAGATGACCACCGCCGGCATCGGCATCGACGACCCGGGCGGGGTCGCCGGCAAGACCACCACCACCGTCGCCATGGACTTCGGTTGCGTGACCATCGACCGCAGCCTGAAGCTCTACCTCTTCGGTACGCCCGGCCAGGCGCGCTTCGGGTTCATGTGGGACGACCTGGCCCGGGGCGCGCTCGGCGCGCTCGTGGTGGTGGACAGCGCCCGGCTCGACGACTGCTACCCGGCGATCGACTTCTTCGAGCGGTCCGGTCTGCCGTTCGCGGTGGGCGTCAACGCCTTCGACGGCCGGCTGGCCCTGGACCTGCCGTCGATCCGCTGGGCGCTGGCGATCGGCGAGCACGTGCCGCTGGTGCAGTTCGACGCCCGGGACCGCCTCTCGGTACGGGACGCCCTGCTCGTCGTCCTGGACCGTGCGCTGGACCGGGCCACCCGATCCCGGGCAGGCTGAACTCGCAGTCGTTTCGATCCGTTGTCTGGCGAAGGGGTGGACGCCATGAGAGGTGATCTGGACGAGACACTGGCCCGGATGGCACGGCGCGAGGAGGCGCTGCGCCGCCGGGCGCCGATGCCCGGCGAACCGGCCGGGACGCCCGAGCGGGACGTGCCCGTGGAGGCGGCGGACGAGCCGGGCGACGAGCGGGCGGGACGCGGCGCGTACCGGCTGCGCGGTGGCGAGGCGCCGGTTCGGCGTGACCCGGTCGAGGAGGTCGCCGAGGCGGTCCGCCGGGTGGTGGCGGAGCACCCCGGGCTGGCCGTGACGCTGCGCGTGGAACTGGGCGAGCAGGCGTACCCGCTGCGGGTCTCCTGGTCCGGCGCGGCGGTGACGGTGGGCCCGGCGGCGCCGCCCGCGCCGCCGCCGACGTGGCCCATGTCGGTGAAGACGGTGCCCGCGCCCGGCCACGACCCGCTGGAATCCGACCCGGCGGCCCGGCTGGCCGAGATGATCCGGCGCGACCCGTCGCTCCTGGACGACCCGGGCCCGCGCTGACCCGGCACCCGATGATCGGGGCGGCTACTGTCGGCGGGTGGCCGAACCCGACCTGACCCTGACCGCGACGCTGCGGCCGGCCGCGCTCGACGCCCGCCGCGGCGTGGTGCGCCTGCATCCCGAGGTGCTCACCGCGCTGGCGCTGCGCCCCGGCGACCCGGTACGCCTGACCGGCCGCCGGGTCACCGCCGGCATCGCGGCCGCCGCCGAGCCGAGCACCAGCGGCGCCCTGCTGCACGCCGACGACCTGCTGCTGGGCAACCTCGGCCTGCGGGCCGGCGGCCAGGTCACTGTGAGCCCGCTACCGGCGACCCCGGCACGTCGGCTCACCCTCTCCGGCCCGGCCGCTGTGGTCGCCGCGGTCCCGCCGGAGATGCTGCGGCTCGCGCTGCTGGGCAAGGTGGTCACCGCCGGGGACGACGTCTCGCTGCTGCCGCAGGACGTGCTGCCGGACGCCGCCGTGCGCGGCCTGATCGAGGCCGCGCGGCGCAGTCTGGCCAGTTCCGTCGGGTACGCCTGGACGAGCACGCTGCTCACAGTCGTGTCGGCCGAACCGGCGGTCGGCGCGCTCGTCACCATGGACACGGTGGTGGGCTGGGAGCACGGCGCCGCCACCCGCGGCTCCGGCCCGGCGTCCTCGGCCTCCCCCGCGCGGTTCTCCGCCCCCGCCACGCCGCCCGGGACGGAACCCGACGGCGACCTGCTCGGTCCGGAGGACGCGCCCGACGTGGACGAGCTGCCCGGCCTGCGCGCCCAGGCCGAGGAGCTGACCGAACTGCTGGATCTGGGCTTCCACCACCGTGAGGTGCTGGGCCGGCTCGGCACCACCGTCTCGCTCGGTGTGCTGGTGGAGGGCCCGGCGGGCTCGGGCAAGTCCGCGCTGGTGCGTGCCGTCGCCGCCAAGGTCGGCGCGGGCGTACGGCCGCTCTGGGCGCCGGAGCTGGCCGCGCTCAGCAATGACGCGGCGGCCCGCCGGCTGCGCGAGGCGGCCTCGGCGGTACGCGCCGGTGGTCCCGCCGTGCTGCTGGTCACCGACGTGGAGTCGATCGCCCCGGCCGACGAGCCGGGCCCCCTGGCCACGGTGTTCCGCCAGGTGGTGGCCGAGACGCTGCGGGCCGGTGCCGCTGTGGTGTGCACCAGCGGACGCCCCGAGGCGGTGGATCCGGCGCTGCGCGGCCCGGACCTGCTCGCGCTGCGGATCACCGTGCCGCTGCCCGACGCGGCGCTGCGCCGGGAGCAGTTGACGGTGCTGACCCGTGAGGTGCCGCTCGCAGGTGACGTCCGGCTGGACGAGGTGGCCGCCCGTACCCCCGGGTTCGTCGCGGCGGACCTGGCGGCGCTGGTACGCGAGGCAGGGGTACGCGCGGCGCTGCGCCAGAAGACGGCGGAGACGCCGACGGTGGCGATGGCCGACTTCACCGCCGCGCTGGAGGTGGTCCGGCCGACCACGATGTCCGCGTCCACGCTGGAGCTGGCGTCGGTGACGCTGGACGACGTGGGCGGGCTGCACGAGGTCAAGCAGACGCTCACCGAGTCGGTGCTGTGGCCGCTCACCTATCCGGACACGTTCGCCCGGCTGGGCGTGACGCCGCCGCGCGGGGTGCTGCTCTACGGTCCGCCCGGCTGCGGCAAGACCTACCTGGTGACCGCGCTGGCCGGGTCCGGGCGGGCGAACGTGCTGTCGGTGAAGGGCGCGGAGCTGCTCTCGAAGTGGGTGGGTGAGAGCGAGCGAGCGGTCCGGGAGCTGTTCCGCCGCGCCCGCCAGGCCGCACCCACGCTCGTCTTCCTCGACGAGGTGGACGCGCTGGCCCCGGTACGCGGGCAGGCCACCGACGGCGGTACGACCGACCGGGTGGTGGCGGCGCTGCTGACCGAACTGGACGGGGTGGAGGCACTGCGCAACGTGGTGGTGGTCGGCGCGACCAACCGCCCCGAACTGGTCGACCCGGCGCTGCTGCGTCCCGGCCGGCTGGAACGGCTGGTCTACGTGCCGCCGCCGGACGGCCCGGCGCGTACGGAGATCCTCCGCGCCTCGGCCCGGGACGTCCCGCTCGCGCCGGACGTGGACCTCGACGCGCTCGGCGCAGAGCTGGACGGCTTCTCCGCCGCCGACTGCGCCGCGCTGATCCGGGAGGCGGCGCTGGCAGCCATGCGGGAGTCGCTGAGCGCGAGCACCGTGACCGCCGCGCACGTCGAGGCGGCCCGGAACCGGGTCCGCCCCTCCCTGGACCCGGTGCAGCTCGCGCACCTGGAGTCGTACGCCACGGGCCGGTCCTGACGAACCGGCCCGCCTCCGGTCAGCGCTCGTCGCGGCGGCGGGCGGCCGGGCGGCGAGGCCTCTCCGGGACACGGCGGCGGCGCTCGGGTTCGCGCTGCCCGCGTGCCGTCCGGCTGCGGGCACGCTCCGGCTCGGTCAGGACCGGCTCGTCGGCGTACTCGTCGTCGTCGAAGTCGTTGCCCTCGTCGTAGGCGGCGTACTCGTCGTCGGCCGGCCCGGCGTCTCCCCGCTCCTCCCGGAGCGCGGTCTCGTGGTCCTTGACGACCTGGGAGTCCTCGATCTCGCCGCGCCAGCCCTCGACCGCGTCCGGGTCGAGCACGGTCCGGGTCATCACGTGCCGGACGAAGTGCTTCAGCTCCAGCCGGACCCGCCGGCCCTGCGCCCGCCACAGGTTGCCGATGTGCTCGAAGAAGCCCTGCGGGTGGTACTCCAGCACGACCAGGATCCGGGTCAGCTCCGGGGCGACCTCGTGGAAGCTGACGGTGCCGTCGACCGAGCCCTTCTCGCCCTTCGACCGCCAGTGGACGAGCCGGTCCGGGATCTGCCGGACGATCGTCGACTCCCAGCTCCGGTGCGACCAGAGCACCTGCGCCTTCCAGGTCATCTTCTCGTCGGCGTCGCAGTCGGCCTGCTCGACCTTCTTCATGAAGCTCGGGAAGTCGCCGAACGTCGTCCACTGGTTGTAGGCGACCCGGACCGGCACGCCGACCTCGACGGTCTCGACGATGTTGGTGACCTTGAGCTTCTGGCCGCCGTCCCGGCCACCCTTGCGACCGAACGCCGCCATCAGCTTCTCCTTACCGCCGGCCAGGCCGGCATGGAACATCGCCTTCACCGGGGAGGCGCCCTCGGCGAGCCGTTGCGCGCCGGTGGCGGCGGCGACCAGGCCAGGATCGCCGCCCTGCTTCGCGTACTCGCTCAGCCGCCCGGTGGCGTCGGTGACCCGTTCGGTGACCACCTGCACGGCCCGCTCACCGAGCGCGGAGGCGAGGTTGCGCAGCTCACCGCCGATCTGGTCGCGGGCCCGGTCGGCCAGGCTGCCCGTCGCCACGGCTCACCGCCCCCGATCGGCTCGGGCCGGCACCGGCGCGCCGGGCTGGTCGTCCAGTTCTTGCTCCTCGTCCGGCGCGGAACGCTCGGCGCCCGGCCCGGAACGGTCCTCGTCCGACGCGGAACGCCCGGCGTCCGGCCGGCCCGTACCCGCCTTGCGGCGCAACGCACCGGCGCCCTCACGCAGTCGTCCGCCGATGGCGTCGATGCCGTTGCCGGCGGCGGCGGTCGCGGCCGCGCGGCCCGCGGCCACCAGCGGCGGTGCCAGCCCGCCGAGGTTGCGCAGCTGCGGGTTCGCGGCCATCAGGTCCGCGCCGAGCTGCTTCAGGCCGCCCGGGCGCCGGCTGGCCCGCCCGGCGGCGACCGCCGCGGCGAGCGTCAGCGCGGTACGCATCTTCTTCCGGCGACCCAGCAGGTAGCCGAGACCGACGGCGAACGCCACCCGTGTTCCGCTCTTCATCCGCTCTCCTCCGCGCTCCCCGGGAAAGTCAGGGCCCGGAGACGCGGGCAGTACCCGTCACCCCCTCGGCAAAACACTTCCGTGCAAGCACGAAACCACCCACCGAGGCGACTCTGAGCAGGAGAAACGTGATCGGGGAAGGAAGCGGGTCAGCGGATCGGCAGGGCCGAATCCAGGGACATCCGGGCGTGCAGCACTCCGTCTTCCTCACGCAGTTCCGCGCCGCACTTACGCAGCACCGAGATCGCCCCCGCGTTGTCCGGCGTGGTGTTCGCGACCACCGTGTGCATCCCGGCCCCGGCGGCGACGTGCAGCAACTGCCGCAGCGCCGCGGCGCCCAGGCCCCGGCCACGCGCGGACCGGCCGAGCCACATGCCGGTCTCCACTGTTCCCGGCTCGTCCCGGCGGGTCATCCGCACCATGCCGACGACCTCACCGCCGGAGACGATCGCGTACATGGCGGTGCCGGTCGGGCCGTTCAGCCCGCCGAGGCTGGCGCGGTGGAACTCGCGGAACGCGTCGCGGCGGGCCAGCGACCAGCCCGCGGGGGCGTCCACCGGAGGCATGACGTCCTCCGGTTCCGCCTCGGCCGCCGCTACGGAGAGCAACGGTTCCAGGTTCCGTTCGTCCACCGGCTCCAGCCGTACAGCACCCGTCACGTCGCGCAGTCTGCCGCGCGTGGTCCGGGTCGTCCACCCCTTTGGGGAGGGATTGCCGCTATGGCCGACCGCCTCGTCCGGTCGTACCCCCGGGGTGTTCCCGCCTCACGCTGCGTTGTCATCCGACCGGTCGTTCCGACGTGAGCGTGCTCACGCCGAAGGGCCGAACTCGCAGAGCACAGCCGAGGCGTCGTCGGTGCGCTTGTGCCGCCGCAGCCGGTCCGGGTGGTCCCGCTCGGCAGCGCGGACCCGGTCGATCAGCCCTTCCGGACCCTCCACGGTCAGCACCTCCAGCAGCCCGGCCCAGTCGAACAGGCCGAACTGGTCGACAGCGCAGGAGGCGCCGTCACTGAGCAGCGCGGCCCGCCGCAGCGCCCCCGGACCGCGCAGCGGAAGCGTCCCGGTGAGCGCGTGGTACGCCGCGTCCGGGTCGCTCGCCGCCGCCCAGTAGCCGTGGGTGCGGTTCATCCGGGTCCGCTGCACGGTCGTCGCGCGCCGGAACCGGGTCACCGGGTCGGTCTCGCCGTCCGGCAGTGCGGCGACGCTGCGGCGCAGGTCCGCCACCGCGTCGGCCAGCCGGTCGTCGGTGACCACCTCGATCCCCTGGTCGGTGTCGAGCACCAGCGGGCTGTCGCAGAGCACCAGGTAGTCGACCCGGTCGCCGCTGTGCCGGAGCAGGCAGACGGTGGAGGACGGGGTACCGGGATGGTCGAGGTCACACGTTCCGCCGTGATCGGCCCGCACCGCGAGGATCGCCGCCGCGAGGCTGCTCATCAGCGTGGCGGCCGGGCGGGCCGCGATCGCCAGGCCGATCCGGGCGGCCAGGTGCCGGACGTACCAGGCGGGACCGTGCGCGCAGCCGGTGTCGAAGCCCTCGGGCACCGTCGCGCCGTCGAGGACGCCGACGAGCGGGCCGAACCGGAAGACCGCGTCCTCGTTCTCCGGTCGGCCGGGCGCCGGGTCGGAGGCGGAACGCACCCGCATCACCGGCGCCTCCGCGACCGGGCGGGCCGGCCTGCTGCCGATCGCGTACCGGCGGTCTGGTGCCCCCATCGTCGGCCTCCGTTCGTCGTCGCGGACCGCCTACCCGGACCGCGGCCGGTCATCCGCCGGCCGACCCGATCGAGGTAACCGTGCGTCATCTCCTCCGGACTTTCGGTAGCGTCGGACGTGACCGGGTCGGTCCCGGCGACAGGGGGTTCGAGATGTTGGAGCGGTTGCACGAGGGCGGCATCCGGGCGGAGCACGCCTACCTCGCCGGGTTCGTCAGCATCGGCCTCTCGGTGACCAGCTGGTTCCTCTCCAAGCACATGGAGCGCGCCGGGGTGGCGCGGGCGGACCGCTGGGGCATCTTCATCGGCGAGTGGGCCCCGACGTTCTTCGCCATCGGCAACGGGTTGCGCACGTACGAGAAGTGACGCCGGTCAGCGGCGCCGGTTACGGGCACGCGACGAGCGCAGCCGACGCAGCCGGCCGATCAGCACCGGCTCGGCGGCGAGCGCGGCCGGCTGGTCGAGCAGGGCGTTGAGCAGCTGGTAGTAGCGGGTCGCGGAGAGCCCGAACGTGTCCCGGATGGCTTGTTCCTTGGCGCCGGCGTGCTTCCACCACTGCGCCTCGAACGCAAGGATCCGCTGCTCCCGCTCGGTCAGGCCGGCCGGCGTCGTGCCTACAGCGGCCGCATCTGCCGCGCCTGGACCGGCCTGCTCGACCGGCGCGGCGGACTCGACGGGCGGCGAGGCGGGCCCGGCCGTGGCGGGCTCGGCGGGCCGGGCGGACTCCGACGGCTCCGACGGTGCGGTGGACTCGACGGGCGGAGCGGTGCGCGGTGGCGGAACGGTCCCGCCCGCGTGGCGCGTACCCGCTGCCGGGCCGGACCGGTCGACGGCGGCCCGCTGCGAGGCGTCGGCGGACATGGCGCTCCTCTCCGACGGCGGGTGACCGGCACGCGGAACGCGCCGGCCGGGGGAGCCCCAGCGTAACCAGGGCCGCCCCCGGCCGCATCGGACGCGGGGTCCGCGCCGCCGGCACCGGCCGGCGGCGCGGACCAGGTCAGGCGATGTCCCGCCGGCGCATCGTCCAGAACGCGGCCACCAACGCGCCCACCAGCGCCACGCCGAACACCACGGCCGACTGCTGCCAGGTGACCACGTACGTCGCCGGCTCGCAGGCGCCCTGGGAGAACTGGCAGGTGTCGTAGTCGAACAGTTCCGCCTGCTTCAGGAACCACGACTGGGCGTACGTGGACAGCACGTACCGGTCACCGAACTGGACCCCGAGCACGGCGACCGCGATCCGGATGCCGATCTCGCTCACCGCGAAGATGCCCACCGCCGCGCCGAGCGCCATCGCCGTGTGCCGGCCGAGCGAGGCCAGCGCGAACCCGACCGCCGCCACGAGCAGCGTCATCCCCAGCGCCCGCAGACCGTCCAGCCCGATCGACTGCCACACTCCGGCGGTCATCTTCGCGGTGCTGCCGCGCTGGCTGGCGATCAGCCAGAACGCCGCCGTCCAGAGCGCGCCGAGCACCACGGTCAGGCCGAACACGGTGGTGAGCAGGGCGGCCAGCTTCGTGCCCAGCACGGTCAGCCGTTTCGGCCGCCAGAGCAACAGGTTCATCATTCCGCCGGTGTTCCACTCAGCGCCCACGAAGGAGGCGCCGACGATGAAGCCGAACAGCGCCACGGAGGCGGCGAACACGGCGATGAACAGGGGGAACTCGGCCCGGAAGTCGAACTGGTACGGCAGGTACCACTTCGCCTCGAACATGTCGGGCTGCGGCTGGTAGTCCTTGCCGCAGTTCGGGCCGTACCGTTCCTCGGCCTTCTCGCCGCGCGCCTGGGCCGCCTCGCACTCCGCGATGGTGCGCTTCCATTCCGTCATCGCGGACTGGTAGTCGTTGTTCGCCTTGGCCTCGGCCTCGGCCACCACGACGGGCGAGAGCTTCTCGCTGGAGAAGCTGAACGCGGTCGCGACGGTGGCCAGGCCGAGCACCAGCAGCACGAGCATCAGCCGGGTCACCCGGCGCTTGCCGAGCCGGCGCAGCTCGGTGACGAACAGGCTCATGCGCCCCAACCTCCTGCGGTGCCGGTCTGGTCGACCTTGGCGGACTGATCGACCTGACGGTGCTGGCCGGGGACCGGCGCGGTGGCGGTCAGTTCGAGGAAGACGCTCTCCAGGTCGACAGCGACCGGGGTGAGCTCGCTGACGTACAGGCCCTGCTCGGCGAGCAGCCGGCTGACGGTGGCCGGCTTGTCCACGCCGGACAGCATCAGGTGGTCCGGCTCGGCGGCCACGTGGACCCCGGCCCGGGTGAGCGCGTCGGCGGCCTGGGGCAGGTCGCTGACCGCCTCCAGGCGTACCCGCACGGCACCCTGGGAGTGGGCCGCGAGCACCTGGTCGACCGGACCGAACGCGACCCGGCGGCCGAGCGAGATGATGGTGACCGAGTCGCAGATGAGCTGGATCTCGCCCAGGATGTGGCTGGAGAGCACCACTGTCATCCCGGCCTCGGACAGCTCCCGCATCAGCCCGCGCATCTCCCGGATGCCGCCCGGGTCGAGGCCGTTCGCCGGCTCGTCGAGGATCAGCAGCTTGGGGTTCTTGAGCAGCGCGGAGGCGACCGCGAGGCGCTGCTTCATGCCGAGCGAGTAGGTCTTGACCCGCTCACCGGCCCGGTCGCGCAGCCCGACCAGCTCCAGCACCTCGTCCACGCGCCGCTTGGGCAGCTCACCGGCCTGGGCGAGCAGGCCGAGCGTGTCCCGCGCGGTGAAGTGCGGGAAGAACTGCGGACTCTCCACGATGGCGCCGACCTGCCCGGCGACCGCCGGCAGCGCGTGCGGCAGCTCCTGGCCGAGGATGGCCATCCGGCCGCCGTTCGGCTTGATCAGGCCGAGCAGCGTCCGCAGCGTGGTGGTCTTGCCCGAGCCGTTCGGGCCGAGGAAGCCGTGCACCTGGCCGGCTTCCACTCGCATGTCGAAGCCGTCGAGCGCGTGGCGAACCCCGCGTTTCCGGCTTCGGTACGTCTTGCGGAGACCTTCGATCTCCAGGACAGCCGACACAGCTGACCTCCCCCGATAAGTAGGCGTCAGCGACACCATACGCGGTATGCACCGGAAGGCAATACCCGGTATGCAGTGTCGGCGCGTTAAAAAGGGGCCCCTCCTCTACCGCAGGCGTTAAGAAGGGGCCCTTCCTTGCACGTCAGGCGCAGACGACGTGGACGCCCGCCTCGCGGAACGCCGCCACCACGTCCGGCGACGCGCCGGAGTCGGTCACCAGCGTCTCGACCCGGTCCACCGGGCAGATCCGGGCGAACGCGTGCCCGCCGAGCTTCGACGAATCGGCTATCACGACGACCCGCTTGGCCCGGGCCACCATGAGGCTGTTCATGGCCGCCTCGCCCTCGTGGTGCGCGGCGGCGCCGAGCTGCGGGTCGATCGCGTCCACGCCGAGCAGCGCCACGTCCAGCGTGACCTCGCGCAGCAGCGCCCCGCCGAGCGGGCCGACCAGTTCGAACGACTTCGGCCGGACCACGCCGCCGGCCACCACCACCTTCATCCGCGAGCGCACCAGCAGCTCGTTGGCGATGTTCAACGCGTTCGTCACCACTGTGAGCTGGGCACCCTCGGCGCTGGTGTTGAGGTCGGGGCGGACGGCGAGCGCCCGCGCCACCTCGGTGCTCGTGGTGCCGCCGTTGAGACCGACGACGGTGCCCGGCGACACGAGCGCGGCGGCGGCGGTGCCGATCCGCTGCTTCTCGGCCGAGTGCTTCGCGGTCTTGTAGCGCAGCGGCAGGTCGTAGGAGACGCCGTTGGCGACCGCGCCACCCCGGGTACGGGTGATCATCTGCTGCTGGGCGAGCTGGTCGAAGTCGCGCCGGATGGTGGCCTGGGAGACGTCGAGCCGCCCGGCCGCCTCCTCGACGCTGACCCGGCCGCTGTCGGTCAGCATCTCCAGCAGCGCGTTCCAGCGCGCGTAGCGGTCCACCGCGGGGCCCTCCCCAGACTGTGCGTGAACGGTGATCGGTTGCGTGCACACTAGTGCGCGAAACTGGGTCCGCGCAAAACCCTGCGCTGCGCGAACGGGGAGACGGTTGCCACGGCCACCAGGTTTCACGCAGAATGACGCGCGAAAGGCGGCCGTATCGCGCCGTATTGCGCAAGGTCTCCCCTGGGGAGGAGTTGTCATGGCGTACGTGCACGCGGAGATCGCGAGCCAGCCCGACTGCTGGCGGGAGGCGGCGCGACTCGCCCCGACCGTCGCCGAGCACCTGCCGCGCCCCGGCGAGCGGGTCGCCGTGGTCGGTTGCGGCACGTCGTGGTTCATGGCGATGGCGTACGCCGGGCTGCGCGAGGCCGCCGGCCAGGGCGAGACCGACGCCTTCCAGGCCAGCGAGTTCCCGGCCGGCCGCCACTACGACCGCCTGATCGCGATCACCCGCTCCGGCACCACCACCGAGGTGCTCGACCTGCTCACCGCGCTGCGCGGGCGGATCCCCACCACGGTCCTGGTCGGCGACCCGGACTCGGCAGCCGTCGCGCTCGCCGACGCCACGGTCGCGCTGCCCTTCGCCGACGAGCGGTCGGTGGTGCAGACCCGCTTCGCCACCACCGCGCTGGCGCTGCTCCGCGCCCACCTCGGCGAGGACCTCGGACGGCTGGCTGCCGACGCCGAGGTGGCCGTACGCGCGCCGCTGCCGATCGACCCGGCCGGCATCGAGCAGGTCACCTTCCTCGGACGCGGCTGGACCGTCGGGCTGGCCCAGGAGGCCGCGCTGAAGTGCCGCGAGGCGGCCACGTTCTGGGCCGAGGCGTACCCGGCCATGGACTACCGGCACGGCCCGATCTCGGTCGCCGCGCCCGGCCGGCTGGTCTGGGCGCTCGGCGAGATCCCGGACGGCCTGCCCGAGGACGTGGCCGCGACCGGCGCCGCGTTCGTGCACAGCCGCACGCACGGCTGGCGCACGGTGCTGACGAGCTGGTCGGCCGGCCGCAACCCGGTCGACCCGATGGCCGACCTGATCCTGGCCCAGCGCTTCGCGGTCGCGCTCGCCACCAGCCGCGGCCTCGACCCGGACGCGCCGCGCCACCTGACCCGGTCCGTGGTCCTGGCGTGAGCGCAGGCGACGAGGTCGTCGTCGCGCTGGACGTGGGTGGCACCGGGATGAAGTGCGCCCTGGTCCGGCCGGACGGCACGACAGTGCACACCGAACGGCACGCCACCGACGCCCGGCGCGGCCCGGAGGCCGTGGTCGGCACGATCCTCGACGTGGCCGAAGGGCTGGCCGGCAAGGCCCGCGCCGACGGCCGTACGCCGGTGGCCTGCGGCATCGCCGTACCCGGTGTGGTCGACGAGGCGCGCGGCGTGGCGGTCTGGTCGGCGAACGTGGGCTTCCGGGACGTACCCCTGCGGGAGCTGGCGGGCACGCGGCTGGGACTGCCCGCGGCGCTCGGCCACGACGTGCGTGCCGGCGGCCTGGCCGAGGCGCGGCTCGGCGCCGGGCGGGACGCGGGCCACGTCCTGTTCGTCGCCATCGGCACCGGCATCGCCGCCGCCCACGTGGTCGACGGGTCGGCCGCCACCGGCGCGCACGGCGCCGCCGGGGAGATCGGCCACATCCTGGTACGCCCCGGCGGCCCGCGCTGCGGGTGCGGGCGGACCGGCTGCCTGGAGGCGGTGTCGTCGGCCTCGGCGATCGGGCGCCGGTACGCCGAGCTGTCCGGCGCGCCCACCACCGCCGCCGAGGTGGCCGACCGCGCGGCCGCAGGTGAACCGCTCGCCGTGGAGGTGTGGCAGGAGGCGGTCGAGGCGCTCGCCGACGGACTCGCCACCGGGCAGGCGCTCTACGATGTGTCGACAGTGGTGCTCGGCGGCGGGCTGGCCCAGGCCGGTGCCCGGCTGTTCGACCCGCTGCGGCGGGCGTTGCGCGAGCGGCTGACGTTCCACCGCGAGCCGCGCCTGGTCGCGGCCGACCTCGGCGACGAGGCCGGCTGCCTCGGCGCCGCCCTGCTGGCCCTGGACACCCTGGCGAAGGAGAGTCGATGACCCGGCGCGTGACCGGCAAGGTGGTGACCCCGACCGGCGTCATCCGGCAGGGTTGCGTGGAGATCGCGGACGGGCGGATCACCGCTGTCGCCGAGTACCCGTCGGTGCGCGACGGGCACTGGATCGTGCCGGGCTTCGTGGACATGCACACCCACGGCGGCGGCGGGCACACGTTCACCACCGGCGACCCGGAGTCGGCGCGGCAGGCCGCCGCGTTCCACCTCGGGCACGGCACCACCACGCTGCTCGCGAGCCTGGTCAGTTCCCCGTTCGAGCTGATGCGCGACGCCACCGCCGCCTACCGACCGCTGGTCGAGTCCGGCGTGCTCGCCGGCATCCACTTCGAGGGCCCGTACCTGTCCGCCGACCGCTGCGGCGCGCAGAACCCGGAGTTCCTGCGCGACCCGTCCACCGGCGAGCTGACCGAGCTGATCGAGCTGGGCGGCGGCGCCGTCCGCATGGTCACCATCGCTCCCGAGCGGGACGGCGCCACCAAGGCGATCGAGCTGCTGGTGTCGCACGGCGTGGTCGCGGCGGTCGGGCACACCGACGCCACCTGGGAGCAGACCCGGGCGGCGGTGGCCGCGGGCGCGAGCGTCGGCACCCACCTGTTCAACGGGATGCGCCCGGTGCACCACCGCGAGCCCGGCCCGGTGGTGGCGCTGCTGGAGGCCCCGAACGTGGTGTGCGAGCTGGTCGCCGACGGTGTGCACCTGCACGACGGCATGCTGGGCTTCGCCACCTCGGTGGCCGGTCCGGAGCGGGCCGCGCTGATCACCGACGCGATGGCCGCCGCCGGGATGCCCGACGGCGAGTACGAGCTGGGCGGCCAGGCGGTCACCGTGTCCGACGGGGTGGCCCGGCTCAGTCACAACGACGCGATCGCCGGCAGCACGCTCACCATGGACGCGGCGCTGCGGCACGCGGTCGGCGCGGGCGTGGCCCTGCCGGACGCCTGCCGGATGGTCGCCACCACCCCGGCCCGCGCGATCGGTCTGGGCGACCGGGTGGGCGCGCTCGTCGCCGGGCTGCGCGCCGACCTGGTGGTGCTGGACGACGACCTGAACGTGGTACGGGTGATGCGCGGCGGCGACTGGGTGGAGTGATCCGCCCGGGCGTCAGACGGTGGGCACCTCGACGCCGAGCACCGCCTGCTCGTCCGGCCGGTGCACGAGCACGTCGGCCAGGTACGACTGCACCGCCCGGCGCATCCCGACGTCCCGCCCGGCCTGCTCGGAGAGCAGCCACTTGTGCTCGATGATCTGGGCGAACAGCTCCTGCGGCTCCAGCTTGTTCCGCAGGTGCGCAGGCACGGCCCGGACCACCGGCTCGAAGACCTCGGTCAGCCAGCGGTGCGCCGCCTGCTGCTCGTCGGTCAGGTCGCTCTCCAGCCGGTAGGCGTCGAGGTCGTTGAGGAGCCTGCGGGCCTGGTTCTCCTCCGCGTCCAGGCCGGTCAGGCGCAGCAGCCGCCGGGTGTGGTAGCCGGCGTCGACCACCTTCGGCCGCACCAGGTAGCGCCCGTTGTCGACTGTCGACATGGCCACCTCGGCCACGTCGAAGCCCAGCTCGTTGAGGCGGCGGATGCGCCCCTCGATGTCGTGCCGGGCGGCGCGCTCGACCTGCTGCTCGTAGGTGATCTCGTGCCAGAGCCGCTCGTAGCGCTGCACGACCTCCTCGCAGACCACCTCCGGGTCGATCGACTCGTGCAGCAGGCCGGCGGCCTGGAGGTCGAGCGCCTCGCCGAAGATGTTGACCCGGGCGATCTCCAGGTCCTCGCCGCGCTGGCCGTTCGACAGCGACGGGTGCAGCGCGCCGGTCTCCGCGTCGACCAGGTACGCGGCGAACGCGCCCGCGTCCCGCCGGAACAGGGTGTTCGACAGCGAGCAGTCGCCCCAGAAGAAGCCGGTCAGGTGCATCCGCACGATCAGCGCGGCCAGCGCGTCGAGCAGCCGGTTCATGGTCTCCGGGCGCAGCGTGTTGGAGAACAGCGCCCGGTAGGGCAGCGAGAACTGGAGGTGCCGGGTGATCAGCACCGGGTCCAGCGGTTCGCCGTCGTCGGTCTGCCGGTCGGCCACGATCGCGATGGCCTCGACCGACGGGAAGTCGATCCGCTCCAGCGCCCGCAGCAGGTCGTACTCGCGCTCGGCGACCCGCTCGCCGGTCTCCTTCACCGCGTAGACGTACCCGCCGAGCCGGACGAACCGCACGATGTGCCGGGAGATGCCCTGCGGCAGCGCCACCAGGTGTTCGGCAGGCCACTGCTCCAGCGGTGTCGACCAGGGGAGGTCGAGCAGCGCCGGGTCGACGAGAGCCGAGGTGATCCGCACGGCAACCAGTGTGACCGCTGACCCCCGCGCCGCGCTTCCCTTCGTGGTTGGGCACACAGCCGCCGATGCCCGCGCCGCCCCGCCGCCGGCGGCGGCCGGTAGCGTGGTCGCGTGCGTCAGACCTCGGGGGTACGCGGTGACCTGCGGCTGCGGCCCGTCCGGCCGGCCGGGTGGTGGTTCGACCTGCTGCTGCTCGCGGCAGTGGTGGCGCTGACCGTCGCGCTCGCCTCCGGTCACCTGTTCGGCCTCGACCGGGCGGTGGCCGACTGGTCCGACGAGAACCGCCCGGCCGCCGCCCGCTGGGTGGCGATGACGCTGAACCTGCTCGGCCAGGGCACGCCGCTGACGCTGCTCGCGGCCGGGCTGGGCGTGCTGCTGGCGTGGCGGCTGCGCTCGGTGCGGCCGCTGCTGCCGCCGGTGGCCGGGTTCGTGCTCACGTTCTTCACGATCGGCCCGCTGAAGGTGTGGACGGCCCGCCCGGCGCCGAGCGCCTCGGTCAAGGAGCCGTTCCTGTCGCCCGAGCAGACGCTGCCGCTGTTCCAGCACGACCTGCCGGTGCGTTTCGCGCAGTCGTACCCGTCGGGGCACGTCGCCAACTCGATCGTCTGGTACGGCGTCCTGGCCCTGCTGCTGGCCCCGCTCGTGCGCACGCTCGGCCGCACAGTGCCGCCCCGGCTGGTCACAGTGGTCCGGGTGGTGCCACCGGCGGTGGTCTTCTGCACCACCGTCTACCTGGGCTGGCACTGGCTGACCGACTCGGTCGCCGGGCTGCTGCTCGGCCTGCTGCTGGACCGCCTGCTGCACCGGGTGCCCTGGAACAGCCTGCCGCTGCCGGCGCGGCTCCACGGCTGGGCCCGGCCGGCGGAGCATCTCGACTAGCAGTCCGCCTCTTGTCTCGGCGTATCGACACCGGTATACATTTAGCAACCTTAACAGTTAAGTTTGTTAAATGTAGGAGGTGCGCGTGCTGGCGAGACGAATCAGCCGCTGGCTGTCGGCCGGCGCCGCCGGTCTGCTGACCGCGATGACGGCGGTGGTCGTGGCCGCCCCGGACGCCCGGTCGGCCGCCGCCGACGACGAGGCGTGCCGGCCCGACGGGCTCTACCGCACGCCCGGGGTCTCGGTGCCCTACTGCACCGTCTACGACACCGCGGGCCGGGAGAAGATGGGTGCGGACCACACCCGCCGGATCATCGGCTACTTCACCAGTTGGCGGACCGGCCGCAACGGCGCCCCGGCCTACCTGGTGAACCAGATCCCCTGGCAGAAGGTCACCCACATCAACTACGCGTTCGCCCACGTCGACGGCGGCAACCGCATCTCCGTGGGCGACCCCGGCGCCCCGGACAACCCGGCGACGAACATGACCTGGCCCGGCGTGGCCGGCGCCGAGATGGACCCGGCCCTGCCGTACACCGGGCACTTCAACCTGCTCAACAAGTACAAGAAGCAGAACCCCGGAGTCCGAACGCTGATCAGCGTCGGCGGCTGGGCCGAGACCGGCGGCTTCATCGACGACAGCGGCAACCGCATCGACTCCGGCGGCTTCTACCGGATGACCACCACCGGCACCAACACGGTGAACACCGCCGGCATCAACACGTTCGCCGACTCGGTGGTGACGTTCCTGCGCACGTACGGCTTCGACGGGGTGGACATCGACTACGAGTACCCCACCTCCAACAACAAGGCCGGCAACCCGCTCGACTTCGCCCAGGCCGACGCCAAGCGGGCCGGTCTCAACGCCTCGTACCAGGTGCTGATGCGCACGCTGCGGGAGAAGCTCGACCGGGCCGCCGCCACCGACGGCAGGCACTACCTGCTCACCGTGGCCGCGCCCGCGTCCGGCTGGCTGCTGCGCGGGATGGAGTCCTACCAGGCGTTGCAGTACCTCGACTACGTCAACGCGATGTCCTACGACCTGCACGGCGCGTGGAACCACTTCGTCGGGCCGAACGCGGCGCTCTACGACAACGGCGACGACGCCGAGCTGGCCGCGGGCGGCGTGTACGGCGCCTACTCCGGCATCGGCTACCTGAACACCGACTGGGCGTACCACTACTTCCGGGGCGCGCTGCCCAGCGGCAGGGTGAACATCGGCGTGCCCTACTACACCCGGGGCTGGCAGGGTGTCACCGGCGGCACCAACGGCCTGTGGGGACGGGCGGCGCTGCCCGACCAGACCAAGTGTCCGGCCGGCACCGGCGGCTCGATCGGCTCCACCACCCCCTGCGGCAACGGCGCGGTCGGCATCGACAACCTCTGGCACGACCTCGACGCCGCCGGCAACGAGGTGCCCGGCGGCGCCAACCCGATGTGGCACGCGAAGAACCTCCAGGCCGGCATCACCGGCGACTACCTGGCCGGATACGGCCTCACCCCGGCCACCGACCCGGCCGACCGGATCAGCGGCAGCTACGCCCGTAACTACTCGGCCGCGCTGGTCGCGCCCTGGCTGTGGAACGCGGAGAAGAAGGTCTTCCTCTCCACCGAGGACGACCAGTCGCTCGCCGCCAAGGCCGACTACGTCGCGGCCAAGGGCCTCGGCGGCGTGATGATCTGGGAACTCGCCGGCGACTACGCCTACGACTCCGCCAAGGGCCGGTACGGCATGGGCGACACGCTGACCACGCTGCTCTACGACCGGCTGAAGGCCGCACCGGCGTACGGCGCCCGCAAGGCGGGCATCACCATGCCCACCCGGACGCTGGACGTGGCGGTCGGCATGGGTGGTTTCGCGCTCGGCGACAACAACTACCCGATCAACCCCGAGCTGCGGCTGACCAACAACACCGGCGCACCGATCCCGGCCGGCGCGCACCTGGAGTTCGACTATCCCACCACCACCCCGGCCACGCTCAGCCAGCAGTCCGGCTGGGCGCTCACCACTGTCACCACCGGCCACACCGGCAGCAACGTGGGCGGCCTGAAGGGCGACCACAACCGGGTACGCCTCACCGTGCCGGCCGCAATCGCGCCCGGCTCCTACGCCGAGGTGACGCTCAACTATCAGCTCCCGATCTCCGGCCCGGCCAACTTCACGCTCGCCTTCGGCGGCCAGACGTACGCGCTGGCCGGGGACTGGGCACGTGGTGGCGAGGTGGTCACGCCGTCGCCCAGCCCGAGCGGTTCCGTCCCACCCGGCGGGGGCACCTGCACCGCGCCGGCCTGGTCGGCGTCCACCGCGTACTCCGGCGGTGCAACCGTCTCGCACGCCGGACGGACCTGGAGCGCGAAGTGGTGGACCCAGGGCGAGACGCCGGGCAGCGCCGCGGTCTGGGCCGACCAGGGTGCCTGCACGGGCTCCCCGACGCCGACCACCTCCCCGACGCCCACCGGCTCGCCGTCACCCACCGGCTCGCCGTCACCCACCGGCGGTGCATGTGCCGCGCCGGCCTGGGCCGCGGGCACCGCGTACCCCGGAGGTGCCGTGGTGTCCTACGGCGGACACCGGTGGACCTCCCGGTGGTGGACCCAGGGAGACGTGCCGGGGACCAACAGCCAGGGCGTGTGGACCGACAACGGGCCCTGCTGAACCCGATCCCGGTGCCGCCGGCGGAATCCTGCCGGCGGCACCGGCCGTTCACCCGGGGGACCCGGGCCTACGGTGTGTGGAACGGCGGGCACGGCGCTCAGCCTGCCGTCCGGATCTCCACGATGCTGATCCGGGTGCGGGTGCTGTAGGTCAGCCTGCGGCGGTGGTCGTCGTCCGCCGGCCGCACCGCCACCTGGACGCGGATCTGGGTGCCCTTCGGCAGCTCGACCCGTTCGTCCGGCGTGCTCACCACGAACACCCCGCCGGTGGTCTCCGGGTCGACCGACACCCGCTCCTGCCGCAGCAACGGGGTGTCGTTCTCCGCGTCTCCGGGCCGGGTGTACTCGGCGCGTATCCGGACCAGGTCGTCACGCCGCAACCCGCGCAGGTCGACTGTCGCCTGGATGCTCACCAGCCCGGTCTCCGGCACCGTCCAGTGGTACAGGCCGGTGGCCCAGCGGATGGCGTGGAACCGGTCGGTGGTGTCGAGCGTGTCGCCGGCGTGCGCGGTGCTGTGGAAGGTGGCGATCACGTCCCGCTTGGTCGTCGTGGACGTCTTCTCCCCGATCATCTTCGCGAAGTCGTCGGCGGTGCCGCGGAACGCGTCCGCGTCGCAGGTGTGCTGGCGGCCGATGATGGCCGAATCGGTGAACTGCCAGATGCGCGGCGTCTCCGCCGGCTTGCCGTAGCGCGTCCAGCCCGGGCCGGAGTCCCCGCCGGCCCGCGCGTACGCGGCCTTGAAGTCCTCGGCCACCCGGTACGGGTAGTCGGCGTTCCAGCGCGGGAAGTCGCCCAGGTCGTCGTCGCCGTACTGGCCGCGCGACGCGTACATCACCGCCACCTTGCCGGTGCGTTCCTCCAGTTCCCGGCCCACGTCGACGCCGATGTGCGGGGGCACGTCGTCGGTCGGCCAGCGCTCCAGGTCGATCTGCCAGAAGAACCCGTCGTACGTGCGCCACCAGGGGGTGTGCTTGTCGGCGTAGTCGATGGCGGTGGCCGCCTGGTCCTCGATGGAGACGTCGGAGTGCACCACCACGTACATGCCCAGGAACGGGATGTCCGCGTCCTTTGCGGCGGTGAGCATCACCCCGTAGTACTGGCTGTGGAACGTGCCGTCGCGCGACTGTTCCGTGCCCTTGTAGGTCATGAAGTCGATGCCCGCGGCGCGGGCCTCCCGGATCCGGTCGGCCGTCAACCCCCGGTCGACGTCGTAGTCACTGGCGTCCCAGCCGAAAAGCGTCATGTGCGGTACCTCCCGCGTTCGCGGAGAAGACGTTCCCGAAATTGCCGGAGCCGATTCGAGGGCACCATTGCCCGATCGACGCAGAAAGAATCTGATCATCGCCATCGGATAATCGGCACGGAACATTTGCGAACCGCGCTGGCGGGGCGATTCGCTCCCGCTTTGACCTGCGTAAACGACTCTACCGAGGGGTTCGGCGATCGGCCACCGCTGAACGTCGATTAATTATGCAAATCATTTTCGTCAATTTCCGGGCGGCGGGCACCTGCCGTTCACCTGAGCGCCCTAGGCTGCCGGTGTGGAACAACTGGCGCGGCGACTCGGCGTACCCGATGCGGTGGTCATCGGTCTGGGCTCGATGCTCGGCGCGGGCGTCTTCGTGGTCTTCGCACCGGCCGCGGCTGCCGCGGGCGGTCCGGGCCTGCTGGTCGCGCTGGCGGTCGCGGGCTTCATCGCCTACTGCAACGCGACCAGCTCGGCCCGGCTCGCCGCCCGCTACCCCGAGTCCGGCGGCACCTACGTCTACGGCCGGGAACGGCTGCACCCGTTCGCCGGTTTCCTCGCCGGCTGGGGATTCGTGGTCGGCAAGACGGCGAGCTGCGCGGCCATGGCGCTGACCGTCGGGGCGTACCTGTGGCCGGGGCGGGCGCGGCTCGTCGCGGTCCTCGCGGTGGTGGCGGTGACGGCGGTGAACCTGCGCGGCATCGGCAAGACCGCCACCGCCACCCGGGTCCTCGTCGCCGTGGTGCTCACGGTGCTCACCGTGGTGGCGGTGACCGGCGCGCCGCAGGTGGCGGCCGACCGGCTCACCGCGCCGGCCGGAGTCGGGGCGGCCGGCGTGCTGACCGCCGCCGGCCTGCTGTTCTTCGCCTTCGCCGGGTACGCGCGGATCGCCACGCTGGGCGAGGAGGTCCGCGACCCGGAGCGCACCATCCCCCGGGCGATGCCGCTGGCGCTCGGCGCGGTGCTGGCGATCTACCTGACGCTGGCAGTGGTCGCGCTCGGCGTGCTCGGCGCCGACCGGCTGGCGTCCACCGACGCGCCGCTGGTCGAGGTGGTGACCGCCGCCGGGCACCCGGGCCTGGCCTGGCTGGTCCGGGCCGGCGCCGCAGTCGCGGTCACCGGTGTGCTGCTGTCGCTGCTGGCCGGCGTCGGCCGCACCATGCTGGCGATGGCCCGGCGGCACGATCTGCCGGGCGCGCTGGCGGCGGTCCATCCGCGCCACCGGGTGCCGCACCGCGCCGAGCTGGCGGTGGCCGCCGTGGTCGCCGCCGTGGTGACAGTGGGCGACATCCGGGGCGCGATCGGCTTCTCCAGCTGCACGGTGCTGGTCTACTACGCGATCACCAACGCGTCGGCGCTGACGCTCGGCCCGGACCCGGCCCGGCGCGTCCCGGTACGGCTGCTCGCCGCCCTCGGGCTCGTCGGCTGCCTGGTGCTGGCGGTCAACCTGCCGCTGCCGAGCGTCCTCGCCGGGTTCGGCGTGCTCGCCCTCGGCGCGCTCGGGTACGCGGTCCGCAACCGTCGTCGACCTGCCTGACGCGGCCCGGCCGCCTTGACGCGGCCGGCAGCCCTTGATGCGCCGGCTGCCCTTGAGGCGCCCGGCGGCCGTCACCGCTGGCGCGTCCGGTCACTCACTCCTGCGGGCGGCGTGCGGCGGGCGGGCCGGTGGGTGCCGGCGGCGGCGCGGGCGTGGTCTCCCGGAGCAGGGCGGTCAGCCCGGCCCGCCGGGCCACCACAGTCAGCCGGTCACCGGCCTGGATCACCATCCGGGGGTCGGCCGACCAGTCGGCCTTCTGGTTCGGCCGGGTGTGCGCGAGCAGGCGTACCTCGCCGGGCCGGGCCACCGCGCTCAGCGGACTCCCGTCCAGCGGCGAACCGGCCACCACCGGCACCTCGGTGACCAGCAGCGCGTGCCGGTCGACCGGGATGGTGGCGACCACAGCGCGATCCAGCAGGGCCGCCGCGAACGCCGGCGCGGCCAGATAGGACACGCTGCGCGAGATGCCGATGCCGAACGCCTGCTGGATCCGCTCGGCGAAGTCGCCGTCGAACAGCCGCAGCACCACGCGCAGGTCCGGGTCGAGGGACCGGGCGATCAGCGCCGCTCGCAGGTTCGTCCCGTCGTCGGTGGACACCACCACGAGCGCCTGGCAGGTGTCCACCGAGGCGGACCGGAGCGTCTCCTCCCGGCCCGCGTCGCCCACGATCAGCGGCACCCCCAGCCGGCGCGCCAGCGGGGCGCCGCGTGCGTCCGGGTTCTTGTCGATCGCCACCACCTCGACACCGAAGTCGTGCAACTGCGCCATCACCCGGGTGCCGATGTTGCCCAGCCCGACCATCACCACGTGCCCGGAGCGGTCCGGCTGGACCCGGCCCGCGTGCAACGCCAGCCGGGCGTTGACGATGCCGTCGACCACCGCGGCCGTGATCAGCGGGATCAGCGCCAGCCCGGCCAGGTTGAGCACCACCTGCATCACCTGGGCCGCGACCGGCTTGTTGACGTCCGGATCCTGGCCGGTGAGCGTGGTGACCAGCGTCAGGTAGACCGCCTCGCTCCAGCTCACGTCGGCGGCCCGCGCGTTGAGCCAGCCCAGCGCCGCGATCACCCCGAGCAGCACCAGCACCGCGATACCGATCTTGCGGGTGGCGAAGTGACGGACCGCCCGCAGCAGGACGGCGACCGGCTGCCTGCGCCGCCGCGCCCGTACCAGCCGCCGCGCGGCGACCTCGGTGCCCGCCGGCCGCCCGGTCGCCTCGGCCAGCACCACGTCGGCCGCCGCCTCGTCAGCGGGCAGCACCCGGACCAGGTCCGGATCGGTGGTGACGGCAAGGCCGCAGACCACGTCCTGCTGGCGTACGTCGTCGCGGCGGGCCACGTAGAGCGTGCGCCCCGCGTGCCGGAAGTGGGTCGGCGCCACCTCGCCCAGCGCGGCGGCCACGAAGGCGGGTGCGGCGATCGAGGCGTCCGAGAGCACCGCCGAGTCGGGGAAGAGCTGCCGCAGCCCGTCCGCCAGGTTGGTGTTGAACATCCGCACCACCAGGCGCAGCCGCGACTCGACCTCCTGCGCGCAGAGCGCGGCGTGCATGTTGCCCACGTCGTCCTGATGCAGCAGGGCGAGCCCGGCCGCGCCGGCCAGCCCGGCCCGGCGGAACGCGGCCTCGTCGAGGCGCTCCGCCGTGACCACACGTACCCCCGGCACGTCCCGGCCGTCGGGGCCCTCGGACCGGCGGCGGCCCGGCACCACGAGCGTGACCCGCACCCGGCCGTCGGCGCTGTCGGTGGCGAGCAGCGACCGGACCACCCAGTAGGCGAGCGGGTCGGAGCCGCAGACCACGTAGTGGGGGCGTTCGTCACCGTTCATCCGGAGCCGCCAGCCGGTTGCGCGGCGCGCGCGGTCGCGCAGAGGCTCGGCCATGTCCGGATCGTAGTCAGCCGCTCGCGATCCGCGCAGCCCCGGCGATCATGAACGCATGGCACGGCCGGGTACGGGTAGAGCACCGCCATGCAGACGTTCCTGCCGTATCCGGACTTCCTGGCCAGCGCGCGCACGCTGGACCAGAAGCGGCTGGGCAAGCAGCGCGTGGAGGCGATCCAGGTGCTGCGCGGGCTGACCCGGCCGGACTACGGCTGGCGCAACCACCCCGCGGTGAAGATGTGGGCCGGGTACGAGGAGGCACTGACCCGGTACGGGCTGGACATGTGCGCGGTGTGGTGCGAGCCGGGCCGGGCCGACACCTGCGCCGGGACGCTCGCCACCGACCTCGCCGCCGCCTGCGGCATCTCGGTGATACGCACCCAGGACGAGCTGGCCGCCGCCGGTGAGCTGCCGCCCTGGCTGGGCCGCGACGACCTGCACCGCAGCCACCGGTCGTCGCTCCTGCGCAAGGACCCCGCCCACTATGCACGGTTGTTCACCGACGTCTCCCCCGACCTGGAGTACGTCTGGCCGCCGTCGGACCGCCCCCGCCGCTGCCTGCCGTGAAAGGAAGGGCCCCTTATTAACGCCTGCGGTAGAGGAAGGGCCCCTTGTTAACACCTCGCCCCACACACCCACGCGGCGCACCCAGCACGGGGGCGACGCGGCGTTAAGAAGGGGCCCCGCACATCCGTATGCGTTAAAAGGGGCCCCTTCCTTTCACCTCGGGCAGACTGGGGGGACCGCCGACTGGAGGATGCCCCGTGGGTCTGTCGCAAGTGGTAGGTCGCCTGATCGGCGTACGCGAGCACGTGGTGGACCCGGGCGGCGGTGGCGCCGACCGCGTGCCGCGCCCGGTCCCGGCGCTGGTGGTCGGCGGCGGCATCGCCGGCATGTCGGCGGCGGTGGTGCTGGCCGAGCGTGGGGTGGCGGTGACGGTGCTGGAGGCGGCGCCGCACCTCGGTGGGCGGCTCGGCGCCTGGCCGGAGGATCTGTCCGACGGCGTCCAGCGCAACGAGCACGGCTTCCACGCGTTCTTCCGGCAGTACTGGAACTGGCGGTCGATCCTGCGCCGCGTCGACCCGGCGCTGGGCTTCCTCAAGCCGATCCCGGGCTACCCGATCCTGTCCGAGCAGTGGCCCACGGAGGAGTTCGGCAAGCTGCCGCCCGCGCCGCCGGCGAACCTGCTGGCGCTGCTGCTGCGCAGCCCGAGCCTGCGCCTGGCCGACCTGCGCACGATGGACCGGGACGCGGCGCTGCCGCTGCTCACCTACGACCCGGTACGCACCTACGAGGAGTTCGACGAGCGGACCGCCGACGATCTGCTCACCTCGCTGCGGCTGCCGGACCGGGCGCGGGCCATGCTGTTCGAGGTCTTCTCGCACTCGTTCTTCAACCACGAGGCGGAGATGTCGGCCGCCGAGATGATCGCGCAGTTCCACTTCTACCTGCTCGGCAACCCGGAGGGGCTGGCCTTCGACTGCCCGGATCGGGACTACGGCACGGCGATCTGGGAGCCGCTGACCCGGTACGTGGAGAAGCACGGCGGCCGGGTGCTGACCGGCGCGGCGGCGGCCCGGCTGGACCGTACCCCGGCGGGGTGGCGGGTGACCGGCGCGGACGGCGACGTCTGGGAGGCGCCGCACGTGGTGCTCGCGGTGGACCCGCCCGCGCTCGCCGCGCTCGTCGACGCCTCCCCCGGCCTGGTCGCGGCGGCACCCGAGCTGGTGGCGCGGATGCCCGCGTTCGGCAGACCCGGACCGCCGTACGCGGTGGCGCGCTACTGGATGGACGGGGACGTCCGGGCCGACCGCGCGGTGTTCAGCGGCGTCTCCCGGCAGCCCACGCTGGACTCGGTGACGCTCTACCACCGGCTGGAGGACGAGCCCCGCCGCTGGGCCGCGCGCACAGGCGGCTCGGTGGTGGAGCTGCACGCGTACGCCTGCGAGCCGGACGTGCCGGCCGACGAGCTGGCCGCCCGGATGCTGCGGGAGCTGACCGCGCTCTGGCCGGAGGTGGCCGACCTTCGGGTACGCGAGCTGCGGGCCCGCGTCGAGGCGCAGGCGCCTGCGTTCACGCCTGGCAGCCACGCCTGGCGCCCGGGGGTGGAGACCGACGCGCCGGGCCTCTACCTGGCCGGGGACGGCATTCGCACCGACTTCCCGAGTGCGCTGATGGAACGGTCGGCGGCCACCGGGATCATCGCCGCGAACCACATCCTCCGTGCCGAGGGCGCGGCGGCCGAGCCGGTCCGGTCGATCCGGCCGCGCGGCCTGCTGGCCGGCAAGGCTGGGCCGAAACGGTCATAAGCGCATAAAATCGACTCTACGCTCGACTGATCCGGCGACACGGGAGGTCGGGCGGTGAGCACCGCGACGCGGGATCGGCGCGACGAGGAGCACGGGACACCTCGGGACGAACGGACCGCGGTGGTCACCGCGCTGCGACTCGGCTGGTCCATGGCGGACGCCTACCACCACGCGCAGACCGCCGACCTGACCGGGGACGGGCACCGGCCGGCGCCCGCGCCGCCGAAACTGTCGAACCTGACCGAGCTGGCCGGACGGCACCGGCTCGGCATGTACCTCGACGGCGTGGACGTCGCGCTGGCCCAGATCGCGCCGCTGACCACTGCGGGCCGTACGGTGCCGTCCACCGCCGCCGCCCGGGGCGCCACCGAGGCGGGCCGGGAAACGCTGCTGCGCG
Source organism: Micromonospora sp. CNZ296 (assembly GCF_007827635.1). Lineage (NCBI taxonomy): Bacteria > Bacillati > Actinomycetota > Actinomycetes > Micromonosporales > Micromonosporaceae > Micromonospora > Micromonospora sp. CNZ296. The sequence continues at coordinate 199,751 of NZ_VISW01000007.1, read as the reverse complement.
CGCTCGACGACCTCAACATCGACGTGCTGCGCTGGACGATGGCGACGAACCACCGGGTGGGTGTGGCGTACCGGCTCGGGCGCTCGCTCGCCGACACCGTGCGGCGCGGCGACGCCGGCCAGCTCGCCGCGCGCTTCGGCGGCCGGCATCTCCAGATCAGCAGGTGGCTGGACGAGCTGGCGAGCGTGCTGCCGCCGTACTCGGCCGCCGTGGTGCGCCGCTCGCTCGCCGCCTGGGCGACGGCTGTCGGTCGTGCCACTGTGGGCGACCCGGGCGAGGCTGGGCTCGCCGAGCTGGCCCGCGAGCTGCGCAACCAGGGCGACCTGTGGCAGGACGTACTGACCGGCGGCCTGCACCCGCGCGACCTGCTGGACGAGGAGAACTGGGCGGTGATCGCCCGCAACGTCGTCATCCGGGACCGGAAGCTGGTGGCGCAGGCCGCCCGTGGGATCTTCTGGCCGGTGCTGGCGCCCCTGCTGGTGGTGCTGCTGGCGGTCGTCGGGGTCAGCGCCGCCGCGGCGGCCGGTTCCCCCACCACCCGGGCGGCGGTGGCGCTCGTCGGCCTGGGCGCCGGGCTCACCGCGATCTGGCGGTCGATCTCCACGCCCACGCTGTCGGTGGCGGCCGAGGTGAACCGCCCGCTGCTGGACAGCGAGCTGGTGGTGCAGATGACCGCCCGCATCGACCGGCCGCTCGCCGCCGCGAGGCGCGCCGGCCGGGCCGGACGGCAGCGGCGGCCCGCCGACGACGGATCGAAATACGTTGCCCACGATTCCCGGATCGATCTACCGTGAGCGCGCAAGGTCAACCACCGCTCCGGGAGCCGTCGATGTCGCTACGACCCGCCACCACGATGACGTCGTGGCTGCTCGGCGACGGCTGCCGGGAACACGGTCCCTGGCCCGGAGGGCACGACTGACGCGCCTCGCGCGTCCCCGTCGTCGCCGCCCGGTCCCCGTGGACCGGGCGGCTTTTTCGTCGCCGTACCGCCGATCGTGAAGGGAGAACCCGGTGGACGCCGTCCTCGTCGTCAACGCCGACCTCGGCCCGCTGCACCGGGTCACCGTCAAGCACGCGATCCGGATGCTCTGCCGCCGGGTCGCCGAGATCCACGAGGCCGAGCCCGACCGGGTCATCGGCGTCTTCCCGCTGCCGCGTGTGGTCCGCCTCGTCCGGTACGTGGTGACCCGCTGGCGGTTCAGCGCCGGCCCGGCCTGGTCCCGGGCCGGGGTGCTGGCGCGCGACCGGCGGAAGTGCGCGTACTGCGACGGCGCGGCGAGCACGATCGACCACATCCTGCCCCGCTCGCGCGGTGGCCGGAACACCTGGGGGAACACCACCGCCGCCTGCTACGCGTGCAACCAGCGCAAGGGCGACCGGACCCCGGCCGAGGCGGGCATGCCGCTGCGGCGGGAGCCGGTGACGCCGAGCTGGGCCGCACTGGCGCGGTGACGGACGGCCGGCGGGCACAGGGGGCGGTGCCGGGGGTGAGCCCCGGCGCCGCGCCCGCCGGTCCCACCAAGTCGCCTAGCTGTCGAGACGCCGGGCCAGCCCGTCGAGCAGGAGGTCCAGCCCACCGCCGAACTCGTCCTCCGGTGCGACCGCGCCGGCCTCGCGCGCGGTCGCGGCGAGCAGGGGGAACTCGTCGCGGGGCAGCGCCGCGATGACAGCCGTTCCGGGGCCCGACAGCGCGCCGAGGTGTTCCATCTGGATCGCGCCGACCACGTAGCCGAGCAGGGCGCGGAACGCGATCACCCGTCCGACGCCGGTGAAGCCGGCCCCTGTCAGCACCGCGAGCACCGCCTCGCCCCAGCGCAGGATCGTCGGCGAGCGGTGCCGGTACGCGGGGAGCAACGGCACCACTGCCGGATGGACGCCGACCGCGCGGCGCACCCGGTCGGCCAGGTCCCGGATGCCGTCCGGCCACGGGACGTCGCCCGGCGGACGGGTGTCCACCTGTTCGAGGACCCGCTCGACGACGAGCGCCTCCAGTTCGTCCCGGTCGGCGACGTAGCGGTAGAGGCCCATCGTGCTGGTGCCGAGCTGCGCGCCGACTGCGCGCATGGTGAGGCCGGCGAGGCCGTCCCGGTCGAGCACCGCGAGCGCCGCGTCGGCGAGCTGGGCCGGGGTCAGGGAACGGGGACGGGGCATGGCCTTGACAGCGTACAAGATACGCCTACGGTTGTAGGAGTACGTCGTACGCCTACAACGGGAGCGCGCATGGACGTCGTCACCCCCCGCCACCTGACCAGCGTGACCGGCACCGGGATCGACCTGCCGGATCCGGACCGCCTGATCCACCTCCAGTTCCGGCGCTTCGCCGGCTGCCCGGTCTGCAACCTCCACCTGCGCTCGATCGTCCGCCGGCACGCCGAGATCGAGGCCGCGGGCGTACGCGAGGTGGTGCTCTTCCACTCCCCCGCCGACGAACTGCGCGAGCACGTCGCCGACCTGCCGTTCGCCGTGGTGGCCGATCCGGACCGGCGGCTCTACCGGGAGTTCGGCGTGGAGTCGGCGCGGCGGTCGCTGCTCGACCCGCGCGCCTGGCTGCCGATCCTGCGAGCAGTGGTGACCGGCACCTGGCACGTGCTGCGCGGCCGGGAGCGACTGCCGTCCGCCTCCCCGCACGGCGGGCGGCTCGGGCTGCCGGCCGACTTCCTGATCGCACCCGACGGGCGGGTGCTCGCCGAGAAATACGGCGAACACGCCTCCGACCAGTGGTCGGTGGACGAGCTGTTGGCCCACGTCAGCGCGGACCGCGCGTCGCGGTGACGGCGGACCGTGCCGGCCGGCCGTTCGCGGCTGACGCCTGCCGGCCGGTCAGACGGCGGGCGGCGTCCAGCCGAAGCGCGGCGGGCGGCGCTCGTTGATCGCGGCCACGCCCTCGCGTGCCTCGCCGCTGTCCCGCACCTGGGCGTGCCACCAGGCGAGCCGGTCGGCGTCGGCGCGCCCATCGACGATCTCCTTCGCGGCGGTCACTGTGAGCCGGGACCGCTCGGCGACCGTGGCGGTCAGCGCCGCCACCCGCCCGGCCAGCTCACCGGCCGGCAGCACCTCGTCCACCAGGCCGATCCGCAGCGCCCGCTGGGCGTCGACCAGCTCGCTGGTGAACAGCAGGTGCTTGGCCGCCGACGGGCCGACCAGCGCGGCCAGCCGCCGCGTGGTCGGTGCCGGGTAGACCAGGCCGAGCCGGGCCGGGGGTACGCCGAACCGCGCGTCCGCCGCGGCCAGGCGCAGGTCGCAGGCGACGGCAAGCTGGCACCCGCCACCCACGCAGGCGCCCTCGATCGCGGCGACTGTGGGGCGGCCGAACGCGGCGAGCCGTTCCTCGGCGGCCACCGCGATGCTGCCGTCACCGGCGGCCAGCAGCTCGTCCAGGTCGCCCAGATCGGCGCCGGCGCAGAACGTGCCGCCCGCGCCGGTGAGGACCAGCACCCGTACGGCCGGGTCCGCCTCCAGGCCGTCTAGCAACACCGGGAGCTGCCGCCACATGGCCGGGGTCATGGCGTTGCGCCGGGCCGGGTTGTGGATGACGACAGTGGCCACCGGGCCGTCCAGGGTGACTGTCAGTTCCGCGTCGGACATGGGTCCGACCGTAACGGCCGGGGCCCGCCGACCACCCGCGTGGGGTGGCCGCCGGGCCCCGGGATCGGCGGTCAGGTCAGGAGACGTTGATCGCGGTGTCGTCGATCACGAACGAGGTCTGCAGCGAGACGTCCTCGGTGCCGGTGAACTTCAGCGTGACGGTCTGCCCGGCGTACGCCGCCAGGGAGAACGACTTCTGGCTGTAGCCGCTGGCCTTGTTCAGGTTCGAGTAGGTCGCCAGCGTGGCCAGCACCGAGCCGGACGAGTTGAGCACCTGCACGTTCAGCTTGTCGTACTGGACGCTGGTGGTGCTCTCGGCCGAGTCGATGTGCAGCCAGAACGAGAGGTTGTACGCGGAGCAGCCGCTCGGCAGGCTCACCGACTGCGACAGCGTGTCGGTGCGGGTGCTGCCGTAGCCGTTCAGCCACGCGTTCCACGTACCGGTGCGGGTCGGCTGGCCCTGCGAGCCGTACTGGCCGATCACGCCGGAGGTGGTGGCCCAGACCGTGTTGCCGGACTCGAAGCCGGGGTTGCCGAGCTTCTGGCCGGCGCCGGTGCAGCCGCCGCCCGTGCCGGTCACCGTCAGCGAGTACGTGGCGGTCTTGGTGCCCGACGCCGCGCTGCCGGTGACGGTCACCGAGTAGGTGCCGGTCGGGGTGCCGGAGCTGGTGGCGATGGTGAGCGTGGACGAGCCGCCCGAGGTCACCGAGGCGGGGCTGAACGACGCGGTGGCGCCGGTCGGCAGGCCGGACGCGGAGAACGTCACGGTCTGCGCGGTGCCGCTGGTGGTGGACGTGCCGACGGTGGCGGAGGCCGATCCACCCGCGGTCACCGACCCGGAGGTCGGCGAGAGCGAGACGGAGAAGTCGTTACCGGTCGAGCTGCACGGAGCGTCGTTGCCGGCCACGTTCACCGCGGTCCACGCCGCCTGGACGGTCTTGTACTCGGTGGAGCAGTTGCCGTACAGGTCGGTCGCGGCCCGCAGGGTGTACGCGCGGGCGGTGTTGGCCGGGTTGCTGGTGTTGACGTACGAGGTGTTCGAGGTGAAGTACACGTCGAGCGCCCGGTACCAGATCTTCTCCGCCTTGGCGCGGCCGATGCCGGTCACCGCCGGGGCCGAGCCGCAGACCGGCGAGGTGCCGTACGCGGTGGCGCCGGTGCCCTCGGCGAGGTTGAAGAAGAAGTGGTTGCCGACGCCGGAGGAGTAGTGCACGTCCTTGTTCTTCGTGCTGGTGGACCAGCAGGAGTCGGACGAGCCGTCCAGCGACGGGTTGTACATGTAGCGCAGCGGCGTACCGTTGCCGTTGATGTTGATCTTCTCACCGACCTGGTAGTCGCCCGGGTCGCTCGGCGCGGCGGCGTAGAACTCCACCATGTTGCCGAAGATGTCGCTGGTGGACTCGTTGAGGCCACCGGACTCACCGGAGTAGACCAGCCCGGCCAGCGCCTCGGTGACGCCGTGGCTCATCTCGTGACCGGCCACGTCCAGCGAGACCAGCGGGCGGGAGTTGCCCGAGCCGTCGCCGTAGGTCATCTGGGAGCCGTCCCAGAACGCGTTGACGTAGTTGTTGCCGTAGTGCACCCGGCTCGGCACGCCCTGGCCGTTGCCGAAGATGCCGTTACGGCCGTGCACGTTCTTGAAGTAGTCGAACGTCTTGGCGGCGCCGAAGTGCGCGTCCACGGCGGCCGACTGCCGGTTCGAGGTGGCGCCGTTGCCCCACGCGTTGTCCGCGTCGGTGAACGTGGTGCAGGTGGAGGTCCCGTTGTTCATGTCGCAGGTGCGGCCGTTGCCGCGCACCGGGTCGATCATCTGGTACGTGCTGCCGGAGAGCGTCGTGTCGATGGTGACCGAGCCGCTGTAGACGCCCTGGCCGGTGCCGGCCACCGTCTCGATCTCGTCGTACGAGCCGATCACCTTGCCGGTGGTGGCGTCGGTGATGACGTGCAGCTTCGACGGCGTCTGCTTGTCCGCCTTCCAGCCGGTCGCGACGGTCTCCCAGGCGAGGCGGCCCTTGCCGCTGCTGGCGTCGACGAACAGTTCCGGCGCGCCGACCGAGGTGAGCGACCCGGAGAACGTCTTGCGGGCGCTGGCCTTGGCCGCGTCCGCGCCGACCTTCGCGGTGGTGCTCAGGGTCAGCGGGGCGGACAGGCTGACCGACGCGCTGGTCAGGGTGCCGTTCGGGGCGGTGTGGATGACGAAGTCACCGCCGTACACCCGGAGACCCTGGTAGGTCCGGCTGTACCGGGTGTGCGCCGCCCCGGAGGGGTCGACCTTGGTGCGGACGGCCTGGTAGGCCTCACCGCCGGCGCCCTGGACGACGCCGGGGTTGGCGCGCAGTAGGCTCGCGGCCTTGGCTGCGGCAGAGGTCTCGGGGCTGGGGGCGGTTGGCGCTGCCGCTTGCGCCGAGGTGGTGACGCAGGCCAGCACGCTGCTGGTGAGCAGCGCTGCGCTGACGGCGGCGACGGATCTTTTCACGGGCCCTCCTGGAAGGCGAAGTTGTGACGGGGGTAGTCACTGATGTAGATATAGCGATACATCGAAGAACGTGAAAGAGGCTGGCGAGATCCCGCCTGAGACATTGACCGAACGGATGAGGAGGACCGGTGGGCCGGAACCGGGTGGTCCCGTCGCGCGTCCGATCGGGTATGAGAGCTGCCTCCGCCGCGGCGGCCGTCGCCGCCCTTCTCCTCCCGCTCGCCGGCTGCGCCCGCACCGACGCCCCACCCGTCCTCACGGACGGACCCTCGCCGCTGGCCACCGAGGTCGTACTCGTGAAGTCGGGCGGCATCGCCGGGCTGTCCGACACCGTCCGGGTCGAGCCGGACGGCCACTGGACGAGGACCGACCGCGGCGGCGCCTCCCGCGAGGGACAGCTCGCCGCGGAGAAGCTCACCCGGCTGCGGCAGCTCGCGGCCGACCCCCGGCTCGCCGCCGAGGCCGCCGTCACCGTGCTGCCGACGATGTGCGCCGACGCGTTCACCTACCGGCTCACCATCGGGCCGAACCAGGTCGGCTACGTGGACTGCCCGCCGGAGACCACGCCACCGGCCGTCACCGCGCAGGTGGTGGACCTGCTCAACGGCGCCACCGGCTGACCGGCCCGTCAAACCCGTTCCGGCTGTGACATCGGCCTATGGCCGGGGCGGGCCGGCCGCGCCAGCATGGAAGCCATGACTCGCGCACTCATCGCCCTGACCAGTCACTCCGAGCTGGGCCGCACCGGCCGCTCGACCGGCTACTACGTCGGCGAGGCCGCCGAGCCGTGGGAGGTGTTCCGGGCCGCCGGGTACGACGTCGACCTGGTCTCCGTGGCCGGCGGGGAGCCGCCCGTCGACGGGCGGGACGAGAACGACAGCACCCAGAATGACTTCCTCGCCACCGCCGGCGTCACCGACACCCCGAAGGCCGCCGACGTCGACCCGGACGGGTACGACGTGATCCTCTTCGCCGGTGGTCACGGCACCATGTGGGACTTCCCCGACGACCCCGACCTGGCCCGGATCGCCCGCTCGGTCTACGAGCGCGGCGGCGTGGTGGCCGCCGTCTGCCACGGCCCGTCGGCGCTGGTGAACCTCACCCTCACCGACGGCTCCCGGCTCGTCGCCGGCAAGCGGGTGGCCGGGTTCACCAACAGCGAGGAGGCGGCCGTCGGCCTCACCGACGAGGTGCCGTTCCTGCTCGCCGACAAGCTCGGCGAAGCGGGCGCGCAGCACGTGCCGGCACCTGATTTCACCGAGCACGTGGTGGTCGACGGGCGGCTGGTGACCGGCCAGAACCCGCAGTCCGCCCGCGCCGTGGCCGACGCCGTGGTGAAGCTGATCGCCTGAGTCAGATCCGGTAGTCGTCGGGCAGGCCGGTGGCACGCAGCTCGGGCGGCAGGTGGGCGACGTCGTTGAACGCGACGAGCGCCGGCGGGCCGCCCGAGCTGTAGCGGATCACGGTCAACCCGCAGTTCTGCTGGTTCAGCCCGATCCACCGGCGCGCCGGCGCGTCTACCGCGTGCAGTACCAGCCACGCGACCAGGAAGTTGTGGGTGACGACCAGCTCGCGCACGTCACCCTCCGCGGGAGCGGCGGCGAACCGCGCCACCGACTCCGCGGTCACGCGCGGTCCGTCTCGCCGCTCCCGCTCGGAGAAACCGGCCAGGAAGGCCGCGTACGACTCCGGCAGGCCGGCCGGGTCGGTGTCGTGCGGCATGTGGTCGCCGGCGCGGTCGTCCTCGCGTACCGGAACACCCGGCAGCGACGCCGCGACCAGCGCGGCGGTCTCCGCGGCCCGCCGGGCCGGCCCATGGTGTACGGCGGCGAAGCGCGTGCCGCGCAGCCGCTCGCCCAGCAGCGTCGCCTGTCGGCGGCCGCGCTCGGACAGTCCGGTGTCCGCCTCCTCCTCCGGCCGGTCCTGCTCGCCGTGACGGACCAGGTAGAGCAGGCGGGTGGGCATCGGCACCTCCACGGTCGGGGACCGCGAGACTAGCCCGCTGAGCGCCGCCCGGGTGGCCCGCCGGTCACGGGTGCTGGTGCATCTGCCCGATCCGGATGCGGTTGCCGAACGGGTCACGGATGCCGAAGTCGATGCCGTACGGCCGGTCGGTCGGCTCGTCGGTCACCTCCACGCCCTTCGCGACCAGGTCCGCGTACGTCTTGTGCGCGTCGTCGGTGGTGAAGAACAGGAAACCGCCGGCGGCGCCCTTGGTGAGCAGTTCCCGGACCTGCTCGGCCGTCTTCGGGTCCAGAGCCGGCGGACCCGGCTTCTCCAGCAGGATCTCCCGGCCCGGGTCACCCGGCACGTTCACGGTGAGCCAGCGCATGAAACCGAGGTCCTGGTCGGTGCTGACCTCCAGGCCGAGCTTGCCGACGTAGAAGTCGAGCGCCTCGTCCTGGTCGAGCACGTAGATCTGGGAGCGGGAAGTCGAAGTCATCGTCATGCCGACGACGCTAGAGCAGCGCCCCGACCTGCTGCTTATCCGAAACTGCGCAGTCCCGCCGTCGAGCCACCTCGCCCGAGTTGCGTCGTTTGTCCGCGCGGGGACACCGCCCGGACATCCGCTGTTAACGTCCCCGTGACATAAGCCGGGGGGTTACTCGATGCAGCTGATGGTGGCCTGGGCCGCGACCGGGGCGTTGCCACAACCGCGCCTCGATGCCGCCGTGGCCCGGTTCGACAAGGCCGTGGCCGACCTCGTACCCGAAAGCTGGCACCGCCGGCGCTTCGGCGGCACCGACTGGGGCGTGCTGGTGCTGCACCCGGCCGATCCGGGCGGATACCGGTGGCCGCCCGTCGCCACCGACGGCCCCGTCACCGCCGTCTCCGTGGGCATCCCGGTAGGGGCCGACGGCGACGACCCGGTGACGCTCGCCAACCGCCTGCTCACCGGCGAGGACGTGCACCGGGACGTCGTACCGCCGTTCGCGCTGCTCGCACTCGACCGCGACCGTCTCGCCCTGCAACAGGACTGGCTGGGCATGGCCCGGGTGTTCACCGGCGCGGCCGACGGGATCACCGCCTGGTGCACCCGGCCCGGTCTGCTCGCCGACTTCCTGCACGGCGAGGCCCGCCCCGACCCGGCCGGCTGGACGTCGTACCTGCTCACCGGCCACTTCGGCGGCGACCTCTCGCCGCTCGCCGGCATCCGGCTGCTCCAGCCGGGCGAGCGGGTCACCGGCCGCCGCCGCGCCGACGGCGGCTGGCAGCTCACCACCGAGATCCGGTACGCCGCCGACGACGTGGTCCGCAGCGGCCTCGCCGACCGGGACCGGCCGACCGACGAGCGGCTGGACCTGGCCGCTGACGCGTTGACCCGATCCGTCGCCGGCCTGCACCGGCTGCACGACGGCGAGGTCACGCTCGGTCTCTCCGGCGGCAAGGACTCCCGGCTCATCGCCGCGACGCTCGTCGCCGCCGGCCGTACGCCGGACCTGGTCACCAACGACGACACCCCCGCCGAGGGCGACGTGGCCCGCGAACTGGTTCGGCTCCTGCGGGACCGGCGCGGCCTGGAGCTGCCGCACCGCCTCACACCCGCAGCGCCGCCGGAAACCGTCCTCGGCACCGGCCTCCGGGACCGGGCGCGACGGCTCGCCGCGCTGCACGACCACCAGTTCCCCTCGACCTACCTGACGCGCCCGGCGGCGCGGACCCGGCTGCCTGACGAGGTACGCCCGCCGAGCCTCACCGGAGCGGCAGGCGAACTGGTGGTCGGCTTCTGGTATCCCCGCCCCGACGCCGACCCGGCGCCCACGCCCGAGCAGGCGGCCATGAGCAAGCTGCTGGCGGCCGTGCCGCGCGGGACCACGACGCCCGAGGCGCTGGCCGCCGAACGGGACCGCGTCACCGCGCTGACGGCCCACGCCCGAGAGCTGGGCCTACGCGACGAGCACCTGATCGACTACGTCTACCTGGTCGAGCGGATGCGCCGCTGGTGCACAGCCGCGTACACCACGGGCATGGTCACCCCGTTCCTGGCGCCCGGCTTCGTCGCGGCCAGCTTCGCGTTCACCGCGGCCGAGAAGCGGGCGCGACTTCCGCACACCGCGCTGATCGCCCGGCTCGTACCGGAGTGGGCGGACGTGCCGTTCGTCAGCTCCGCCACCGGACCGTCCCGCGCCACCCGGATCTGGGAGGGCGACGGCGTCGCCGCCGTGGCCGACCTGCTGGACACCGTCCACGGGCCGCTCACCGAGCTGATCCGGCGTCCGGCCGTGGAGCGGGAGCTGCGTACCGCCGCCCGGGGCGGCCGGCCCGATCCGCGGGTGCTGGCCCAGTTCACCGCGCTGGCGGTCGCCTCCGAACGGCTGGAACCCGACTTCACCGGGCCGTCGACCGGCGCCACCTACGAGCGGGTCACCGCGCCGCCGCGCCCGCGTACGCCACCGGAGAGCCGGCTGGCCGGACTGCGCTGGCTACGGCGGACCCGGCTCGGTGACCGGCTCTGGGTCATGGTGCGGCGGAGGGTGCGGGGCCGCTGACCGCTGCGGCTTCCCCGGCGGCGGCCGGCTTGCGGGTGGCGACCGGCTGGCTGGCGGTGGCCGGCTGGCCGGCGGTGGCGCTCGGGCGCATCCAGGCCTTGGTGAAGCAGCTCGGGACGTCGGCCGGCGCGGCCTTGCGGCGCCGGTAGGCCGACGGCGACTCACCGACGATGCCGTGGAACGTCCGGCTGAACGTGCCCAGGCTGCCGAAGCCGACCAGGTGGCAGATCTCGGTGACCGGTTCGCCGGTGCACGCCAGCAGGTACATGGCGCGTTCCACCCGTCGGCGTTGCAGGTAGCGGTGCGGCGTCTCGCCGAAGGTGGCCCGGAAGGTGCGGATGAAGTGCGCCTCCGAGACGTGCGCGATCCGGGCCAGGGCGGGGATGTCGAGCGGCTGCGCGTACGCCCGGTCCATCGCGTCGCGGGCGCGCAGCATCGCCCGGTTGGACTCCTCGACCGCGCGACTCATCGCTGGTCAGCCTACTGCGCGTGCCGCGCCCCGCACCGTCTACGGCTGGTCCAGGAGGCTCTTGGCCATGATGTGCTCGCGGCGCACGCCGTCGGGCATCAGGCCGCCGACTTCGCCCGTGTCCCGGAAGCCGTTGCGCAGATACAGGGCCCACGCGGTGGGGTTGCCCTCCGCCACGGCGAGCCGCAGCGTCCGCGCGCCTGCCTGCCGGGCCCACTGCTCGACCTCCTGGACGAGGTGGTCGCCCACGCCCCGGCCGCGTCCGACGGGTGCCACGTACATCGAGATCAGCTCGACCACCCCGTCCTGCTCGGTCGGCATCCCGCTGGCCATCCCGACCGGTTGCCCGTCGAGCATCACCACGACGTTGTACGAGCCGGGGACGGCCAGCCGCCCGCGCCAGCGTTCCTCGCGGTCGCCGTCGCCCTGCCAATCAGCCAGTCGGGCGCCGAAGGCGTACCCGGCCTCGGCGAGCGCGGCGAGCCGCAGTTCCCGCCACACCTTCCAGTCGTCCTCGCCGAGGACGCGCGTTTCGAGCATGCGGAGAGGGTGGCGCAGGCCTGCCGAGCAGGCAACCGGTATCCGGCAACCGTGACGATCGGGTGTTGTCGAATCCCGCCCGAGTCGGGTCTAGCCTGAAGTCGGCAGGCTCAGCCAGGTCGAAGAGGGCACGGACAGTGCCCAGCGGGGAGAAGACATCGTGGAACGTGTGACGGGCATCGGCGGCGTCTTCTTCCGCGCCCACGACCCGGACCGGATCAACCGCTGGTACGCCACCCATCTCGGGGTCGAGCTGGCACCGGAGTCCTACGACGTGTCCTCCTGGTGGCAGAAGCCCGGTCCTACCGTCCTGGCGGCCATGTCGGCGGACTCCGAGCACTTCGGCGGCCCCGAGCACTCCTGGTCGCTCAACTTCCGGGTCGTCGACCTGGACGCGATGGTCGACCAACTGCGCGATGCGGATATCGACGTCGAGGTGGACCCCGAGGAGTACCCGAACGGCAGGTTCGCGAGCCTCAGAGACCCAGAGGGCAACATGATCCAGCTCTGGGAGCCCGCGGGGGCCGACGCCCGTGGGCCCGCCTGACCCCTCGCGGGTGTACCGTCAGGTCGCTGCTGACGGAGCCGGGCGTCCCGCGGCGACATCGGCCCCGGAACGCCTTGTGGAACTGGAGCCCCCGGCCGGGATCGAACCGGCGACATCTCGCTTACAAGGCGAGTGCTCTGGCCAGCTGAGCTACAGGGGCGCGTGCGTCGGGCTCAGCATAGCGACTGAGCCCCGGAATTCCCGCCTCGCAGGGCTCCCGAGCACGGAAAACGTCGGCATCCCGACCGGTACGACCGATGGATCATCGCTCGGCCGCGCTCACAGGTGGGGAGATTGATGCCTCACAGTGCCTTCCTGACCGTTATGCGTATGCCATCCGTCCCACCCGACGTGCCACGTCTTGGCACGATCGCGAAAGCCGTTTACCGTGCAGTGACACGGACGACACTCCGGTCGGCCTCGGCTGCCTGAGCGACGACCCCGTTGGCCGGTGCCTTGGGCGCCGGTCGCTCCTTCACTCGGATCGTCCGGCACGTTCCTGCCGGTGAAAGGAAGCGCTCCATCATGGCTACGGTCACCTACGCGAAGGCGTCCCGGATCTATCCGGGCACCGAGCGCCCCGCCGTCAACCAGCTCGACCTCCAGATCGGCGACGGGGAGTTCCTCGTCCTGGTCGGCCCGTCCGGCTGCGGCAAGTCCACCAGCCTCCGGATGCTCGCCGGCCTGGAGGACGTCGACGACGGCGCGATCTACATCGACGACCGGGACGTCACCCACCTCCCGCCGAAGGCCCGCGACATCGCGATGGTCTTCCAGAACTACGCCCTGTACCCGCACATGACGGTGTACGAGAACATGGCGTTCGCGCTCAAGCTGCGCAAGACCTCGAAGTCGGAGATCGACCGGCGGGTCAAGGAGGCGGCCGGGCTGCTCCAGCTGGAGGAGTTCCTCAGCCGCAAGCCGAAGGCGCTCTCCGGCGGTCAGCGCCAGCGTGTCGCCATGGGTCGCGCGATCGTCCGCGAGCCGCAGGTCTTCCTCATGGACGAGCCGCTGTCGAACCTCGACGCCAAGCTGCGCGTGCAGACCCGTACCCAGATCGCCTCGCTGCAGGCGAAGCTGGGCGTCACCACCGTCTACGTCACCCACGACCAGGTCGAGGCCATGACCATGGGTCACCGGGTGGCGGTCATGCTCGACGGCGTGCTCCAGCAGGTGGACACCCCGCGGGCGCTCTACGACACCCCTTCCAACGTCTTCGTCGCCGGCTTCATGGGCTCCCCGGCCATGAACATCAAGACGGTGAAGCTGACCGAGCAGGGCGGCGCGTTCGCCGAGATGATCGTGCCGCTGACCCGCGAGCAGGTCCAGGCGGCCGGCTCCGAGGGCGGCGACGGCAAGGTCACCGTCGGCTTCCGGCCGGAGGACTGCGACCTGGTCAGCCCGTCCGAGGGCGGCATGCCGGTCGTGGTCGAGCTGGTCGAGGACCTCGGCTCGGACGCCAACGTCTACGGCCACGCCGCGCTGGAGGGCCACAACGAGCGGTTCGTGGTCCGTACCGACCGCCGCAGCATGCCGAACATGGGCGACACCGTGTTCGTCAAGCCGCGTACCGGCCGCAGCCACGTCTTCCACGCCGCCACCGGCCAGCGGATCTGACGTACGCGAGAAAGGGGCGGCCCGCCACGGCGGACCGCCCCTTTTCGTTGCTCTCGATCAGGCCTCGACGGACCGGCGGCGGGCGACCTCGGCGAGCGTGACCGCGGCGGCGACGCTGGCGTTGAGCGACTCCACGTCGGAGACCATCGGGATGCTGACGGTCAGGTCGCAGGTCTCGCCGACCAGGCGGGACAGCCCGCGCCCCTCCGAGCCGACCACCACGACGAGCGGACCGACGGCGGCCTCCAGGTCGTACAGGTCGGTCTGTCCGTCGGCGTCGAGGCCGACCACGACGAAGCCGGCTTCCTTGCACGCCTTGAGCGACCGGGTCAGGTTGGTGACCTGGGCGACGGGCACACGCGCGGCTGCGCCGGCGCTGGTCCGCCAGGCGGTCGCGGTGATCCCGGCGGCACGCCGTTCGGGTACGAAGACACCCTGCGCGCCGAACGCGGCGGCCGACCGGATGACCGCCCCGAGGTTTCGCGGGTCGGTGACGCCGTCCAGCGCGACCAGCAGCGGTGCGGCCTGCTCCAGCGCGGCGGCTACCAGGTCGTCGAACGGCTCGTAGGCGAACGGCGGCACCTGGAGGCCGACGCCCTGGTGCAGCACCCCGCCGGTCATCCGGTCCAGCTCGGCGCGGCTGACCTCGAGGATCGCGATGCCCCGGTCGGCGGCGGTCCGGACGATCTCCTTGACCCGGTCGTCGACGTCGATGCCCTGCGCGGTGTAGAGCGCTGTCGCGGGCACCTGGGTGCGCAGCGACTCCAGCACCGGGTTGCGCCCGACCAGCAGTTCGGGGCTGTCCTTCGCCGGGTTGGCCTTGCGGCCCGGCGCGACCCGGGGACCGCCCCGGCCGCCGGGCTTGCCCTTGCCGCCCTTGAGCGGCACACCGGCCCGGCTGCCCTTGCCCCAGGTGGTGTCCTTGGTGCCGGGCTGGCCGATCTTGGGCGCGCGGCCCTCCTCGGCGGCGGCACGGCGCTCCTTGTCCTGCTTCCAGGCGGTGCGCTGGGGCAGCTTCTCGGTGCCCGAGTACGCCTTGTGCCAGGGCCGCTCGTCGGCGGGCAGCGTGCGACCCCGCCCGGCGAGCGAGTCCTTGTTCTTGCCACCGGTGCCCTTGGGGGCGCCCGCCTTCGGCGTCAGTCGCCGGCCACGGCGCTGCGAGTTGCCGGCCATCAGTCCTGCTCTCCAATAGTCCAACGCGGGCCCTGGGGGGTGTCCTCGACGACCACGCCGGCCTGCTTGAGCTGGTCGCGTACGGCGTCGGCGGCAGCCCAGTCCTTGCGGCTGCGGGCCTGCGCGCGCTGCTCCAGGGCCAGCGCGATCAGGGAGTCCACCACGCCGCGCAGGTCGTCCGTGCGGCCGCCGCCGGTCCAGGCCGGGTCCAGGGGGTCGACGCCGAGGATATCCAGCATCGCCCGGGTGGCGGCCAGCGTCGTGCGGACGGTCACATCGTCCCCGGCGGTGAGCGCGGTGTTGCCGTCGCGGACCACCTCGTGCAGCGCCGCCAGCGCCGCCGACGTGTTGAGGTCGTCGTCCATCGCGGCCACGAACCCGGCCGGCAGGTCGCCGGGCCGGCCCGGGCCGACCCGCTCGGCCGCCCGCTGCACGAAGCCCTCGATCCGCCGGTACGCGACGGCGGCCTCGCGCAGCGCGTCCTCGGAGTAGTCGATGCGGGACCGGTAGTGCGCGGCGACGTAGTAGTAGCGCAACTCCACCGGGCGGACGCCGAGCGCGGCCACGTAGTCGAGGTCGAGCGTGTTGCCGAGCGACTTGCCCATCTTGGTGCCGCCGATGCCGAGCAGGCCGTGGTGCACCCAGTAGCGGGCGAACGGCAGGTCCGCGGCCTGCGACTGGGCGATCTCGTTCTCGTGGTGCGGGAACGTCAGGTCGAGCCCGCCGCCGTGGATGTCGAACTCGGGACCGAGGTAGCGCCAGCACATGGCCGAGCACTCGATGTGCCAGCCCGGCCGGCCGCGGCCCCACGGCGACGGCCAGTAGGCGTCGGCCGGTTCGCCCGGCTTGGCGCCCTTCCAGAGCGCGAAGTCACGCGGGTCGCGCTTGCCCCGGTCGGGGGCGTCGCCGGCGGGCTGCATGTCCGCCGGGGACTGGCCGGACAGCGAGCCGTACGCGGGCCAGGAGGCCACGTCGAAGTAGACGTCGCCGGAGCCGTCGGTGGCCGGGTAGGCGTGACCGGTCTCGATCAGCCGGGCGATCAGCTCGTGCATCTCCGGGACGTGCCCGGTCGCCCGCGGCTCGTACGTCGGCGGGAGCACGTTCAGCGCCCGGTAGGAGGTGGTGAGGATCTGCTCGTTCGCGTACGCGATCGACCAGAACGGCCGGTCCTGCTCCATCGCCTTGGCCAGGACCTTGTCGTCGATGTCGGTCAGGTTGCGGATGAACGTGACCTCGAAGCCCTTGCTGAGCAGCCATCGGCGCAGCACGTCGTAGTTGACGCCGGAGCGAAGGTGACCGATGTGCGGCGGGGCCTGGAGCGTGAGACCACACAGGTAGACCCCCACCTTGCCGGCTTCCCGCGGGACGAAGTCCCGCACCGATCGGGTGGCGGTGTCATACAGGCGTAGCGTCACCTCACAAGGGTAGCCGTCCGCACATTTCCGGGTTGGCCGGAGCCGGGTCGTACGCTGCGTGCTGTGGACACGGCGGCGCGCACGGGAGAGACGGCACAGACCCTGGACCGGGGCCTGCGGCTGCTGCACCTGGTCGCGGACGCGCCGGGCGGGCTCACAGTCACCGAGGCGGCGCACCGGCTGGGCATCGGCCGGGCGGCCGTCTACCGGCTGGTCGGCGCGCTGACCGGCCACGGGATGCTCCGGCGTGACGGCAAGGGCCGCCTGCGCATCGGCGTGGGCGTGCTGCACCTGGCCCGCCGCGCCCAGCCGCTGCTGGCCGAGGGCGCGCTGCCCGCGCTGCGCCGGCTCGCCGAGGGCACCGGGGCGACCGCCCACCTCACGGTGGTCGAGGGCGGCGAGGGGGTGGCGCTCGCGGTGGTCGAGCCGAGCTGGACGTCGTTCCACGTGGCGTACCGGACCGGCACCCGGCACCCGCTGGAACGGGGCGCCGCCGGCCGGGCGGTACTGGCCGGGCGGGCCGGCGATCCGGGGCCGGTGAGTACCAGCGGCGAGCTTCAGTCAGGCGCATACGGGGTGGCGGCGCCGGTGCTCGGTGTGCCCGGGCTGGAGGGGAGCGTCGGGGTGGTGTCGCTGACCCCGCTCGACGTGGCGGACGTCGGCGCCCAGGTCACCGCCGCCGCCGAGGCGGTCGCCGCCGCGCTCTCCTGACCCCGCATGCCCCCACGCCGTCACGCCAGCTCGGCGAAGTGGCTGGGAACCCGCCTTCCTCCACACACCCTCACGCCAGCTCGGCGACGTGGCTGCATCAACGCGGCCCGGATGCCGCCACCTCCCCGAAGTGGAGTCGATCAAGCCAGCTCAAGGCACCGGCGGCCACACGGCCCAGCCCACCCCGGAACCCTCACACCACCAGGCCGAAGTGGCTGGAACCCGCCCTTCTCCACACACCCTCACGCCAGCTCGGCGACGTGGCTGCATCAACGCGGCCCGGATGCCGCCACCTCCCCGAAGTGGAGTGGATCATGCGCTGATCGAGGGCCATAGCACACGGACAGGGGCGGTCGGGGGTTGTCCACAGGGCGCGGCGGGCGGCACGGCCGCGGCTGTCCACAGGGGTACCGATCTCGACCCGTGCGCCGCCACGCTCGTCACATGCCACCTCATCCTCATCGACCATCGGAGTTGGCCTGGCAGGTCTTCCGGGGCTCGGAAGCGATCCGGCGCGGGCTGCTGTCCCGGCACCATCTGCGGGGCGCGTCCTGGATCCGGCTCCGGCAGGACGTCTACGCCGACGCGCGGCTCGACCGCGACCACGCGCTGGCCTGCCGCGCGGCGCTGCTACGCATGCCACCCGGTGCGGCGATCGCCGGCCCTTCGGCGGCCTACCTGCACGGGGTCGAGCACGCCGCCGACTTCACCGACGACGTGCACGTCCTGCTGCCGGCCACGGTCCGGGCCGACTCCCAGCCGGGTGTCCGGGTGCACCACGCCCCGATGTCGAGCACCCGCAGCGGACTCCTGGTCCCCGCCGCCGCAGCCGCGCGAACGAGCCCACCCGCCGGCACGAACCCACGCGCCAGCACGAACCCACACGCAGGCACGAACCCATACGCAGGCACGAGGTCGCCCACCGACACGAAGCCACCCGCAAGCACGAGGTCGCCCGCAAGCACGAGCCCACCCGCAAGCACAAGGTCGCCCGCCGGCACGAAGTCGCGCGCCGGCACGAGGCCGCCCGTCGCGGCGTCGTCCGCGGCGGACCGCCCACCGGGCACACCGGGCCGGACCAGATCGCCGAATCCGGCCGACTCCCGCAGGGCGCCCGGACCGCACGGCCCGGCCACCCCGCCGGCTTCAACCGCCGCATTGAACCCGTTCGCGGGGTCGTACCCCGGCGCGGAAATGATCCTGGCCGGGCCGCCGCCCCGCACCGAGCCGGCCGCCTGTGCCTGGGAGACAGCGGTCTGGGCCGATCCCGTCAAGGCGGTCGGCATCATCGACGGGCTGCTGCGTACCGGTTCGGTGAACCGGTCGGCGCTGGCGAGCGAGGCGGCCCGGAACGCGTGCCGCCCCGGTGGGCGGCGAGCCGCGTGGGTGTTCGGCCTGACCGACGGGCTGGCTCAGTCCCCGCCCGAGTCCCATCTGCGGGTCCGCCTCGTCCTCGCCGGCCTGCCCCGCCCGGTGGCCCAGTATCCGGTGCGTGTGCCGACCGGCCTGATCCTGCACCCCGACCTGGCCTGGCCGGAGTTCCGGGTCGCCGTCGAGTACGACGGTCAGTGGCACTCCGACGCGGACCGGATGCACCTCGACCGGCGGCGGCTCAACCAGCTCGTCTCGGCCGGCTGGCTCGTATTGCACGTGACCGGCCGCCGGCTGCGTAAGGAGTTCCCCGCCCTGGTGCGGGAGATCCGGGCGGCACTGGTGGCCCGGGGGTGGCGGCCGTGACACCGGCCGGAACGCCGAGGTGGCGGCGTCCGGGAACTCCGGACACCGCCACCTCGGGGAAACTGTCGTTACGGTCGAACGTTGGGCTTGACCGGGGTCTTCACCGCGGCGTAGGCGTCGACGATGCCGTAGCCGTAGAAGCCGTTGAAGTTCAGCGAGCCCGCGCAGTACGCGTCGAACTCGGCGTCCCGGCCCTCGTTGGTGTAGCTCTGCAGCCGCGGCTCCGGGCAGGCGTGCTCGGCCGCCGTCCGGTAGAGGTGCTGCTCGACCAGGTTCGGCGCCATGCCGTAGCCGTTGCGGCCCTGCTTCTTGCCGTGCTTGCTCACGATCAGCGCCGCCACGCCCGAGACGTGCGGGGACGCCATCGAGGTGCCCTGGAGGTAGGTGTAGTAGCCACACTCACCCTTGGCGGTGCACTGCTTGAACACCGAGTTCTCGAAGCCGGCGACGATGTCGCCGTTCTCGTCGACCGACCCCTCCTCCTGGAGCACCTTCTTCGGGTACGTGGAGAGGATCATGTTGGCGTCGGTGCGGTACGTGTCGGTGCCGAAGCCGTCCCGGAACCAGCCACCCGGCGCCGCCACCGAGATCTGCTCGGTGCCGTAGTTCGAGTAGTCCGACTTCTTGCCGGACGGGCCGACCGCCGACACGCCGATCACGTGCGGGCCCTCGACCGGCAGGTCCCAGCAGGTCGCGTTGTCGATCGGGCGCGGGTACGGGTCGGCGCCGTAGTCCGGGCTGCTCACGTCGGTGCGCGGCGCGCCCAGGTCCTCGTGGTTGTTGCCGAGCGAGCCGACGAGCGTGACGCCCTTGTGGTGGGCGAAGTTCAGCGCCCGCTTCATCGCCTCGATGACGGTCCGCTGCTCGGCCTGCGCCTCCGGCGAGTCGGCCGGGTTGGCGGTGCAGTTGTAGAGCCACGGGTCGACGTAGAAGGACATGTTCACCACGTCCAGCCCGGAGCGGCCCGCGTGCACCAGGGAGTTCACCACCGGGTTGAGGAAGAAGTAGCCGCTGTCCTGGCCACCCTTCAGCTCGACCAGGGAGACGTTCGGGGCCACGCCGGAGAGGCCGAAGCCGTTCGCGGCGGCGCCGATGGTGCCGGCCACGTGCGTGCCGTGCCCGCCGTCGTCGGTGCCGACCGGGTCGAGGCAGCTCGCCACCTCGCACGGGCCGTCGACCTCGGGGATGTCCGGGGCGAAGTTGCGCGACAGCGCCCAGTTGAAGTTGGGCGCGAGGTCGGGCTGGCTGGCGTCGACGCCGGTGTCCAGGATGCCGACGGTGACCCGGCGGTCGCCCGGCTCGATCTTGCGGGCCTTGTCGGCCCGGATCATGTCCAGGCCCCAGAGCTTGTCGTCGAGC
The DNA here is from genome assembly GCF_007827635.1 of Micromonospora sp. CNZ296. Taxonomy (NCBI): domain Bacteria; kingdom Bacillati; phylum Actinomycetota; class Actinomycetes; order Micromonosporales; family Micromonosporaceae; genus Micromonospora; species Micromonospora sp. CNZ296. Next base: position 179,632 of record NZ_VISW01000007.1, on the reverse strand, counting down.
GGGTCCATCTTCTTGCCGTTGTTCCTGGCGGCCTTGCCCTTGGTCGCCGCGGCGGCCAGCAGGTGCTCCTGCTCGACCCGGTCCAGCTTCGGCTTGCGGCCGATCGCCTTCTCCTCGGCGGCGCCGACCAGCGCGCCGGCCGCGGTGGCCCGGCTGGCGAAGTCCGCCCGGTCGCTGGTGACCTGGAACAGGCCGACGTCGTCGGTGCGGGCGACGACCTTGCCACCGGCGGCGGCGATCGCGGCGATCGCGGCGTCGGTGGAGACGCCGCTCTCGGCCAGCACGGTGAAGGTCCGGGTGTCCGACGGCGCGGCGTTCGCCGGGATGCTCAGACCGGTCACCGTGAGTGCCAGCGAGGCCGCAGCCGCGACCGCGCCGACGGTGAAGCGCTTGCTCACCACATCAGATCCTCTCGTTGAGGGACGTGGTGTCATCCCACATCACGGGAGCGGGTTCCGCCAGATCGACGTCCGTTATCGGCGGCAACTAGGCATTCGCGTTCGCCACGGTGGTGAGCACCGTGGACAGTCCGGCGAGCGTGGACACTTCGGCGTCCGGTTCGAGGCCCCGCGGGCGGGGCAGTCCGGCCCGGTTGAGCCAGACGGCACGCAGTCCGGCCCGCTGGGCGGCGGCCACGTCGTGCTCCGGCGAGTCGCCCACGTGGACGATGCGCGCGGCGGGCAGCCCGGACGCCGCCACCACCGCCGTGAAGAACTCCGGCGCCGGTTTCTTGGGCACGCCGCCCTCGTGCGCGTACACCTCGAAGGCGAACTGCCCGGCGAGGCCGCAGCGTTCGGCGCGGCTGTTGCCGTTCGTGGCGAAGCCCAGCACGTGGTGCGGGCGCAGCGCCGCCAGCGCGGGCAGCACGTCCGGGAAGGGGCGGCTCAGCGCGTACCGGCGGGCGAAGAACAACGCCGCGAACTCGTCCAGGTCCGCCTCCAGCCCGGCCCGGGCCAGCGAACGGGCCAGGGCGGCCCGCCGGATCTCCTGCACCGGGGAGGCGCTGAGCGCGCCGAAGACCGCACCCCAGTCCCCCTCCAGGTCCGCGAGCGCCACGGCGGCCGCCGCCGGGGTCCGCCGCCGCATCTCGTCGAGTACGGCGACGAGCGCGCCGGTGACCGCCGGGCGCAGGTCGACGAGTGTCTCGTCGGCGTCGAAGACGACGGCGCCGCGCGGCCCGCTCATCGCTCGCCGGTCAGCACCGGCTCGGCCGGCGCAGTCGCCGAGGTGGACGGTGTGCCCCGCAGTTCGTCCGCCCGGACCAGGGCGACGCCGCCCAGGATGAGCGCCCCGCCGGCCAACTGGATCAGGCTGGGCAGTTCGTCGAGCACCAGCCAGGCGATCAGCACCGCGAACATCACCTCGGTCAGCCCCACGAAGGAGGACAGCCGTGCCCCGAGCAGCCGGGTGCCGGCGACACCGGCGAGGTACGCGACCACGGCGGCGATCAGCGACAGCCCGGCGATCGGCACCAGCCAGCTCACCCGGTGCCCGCCGAAGGTGACGTCGGCGGTGCCGGCCGCGAGCGGCAGCGCTCCGATGCCGCCGAGCAGCAGCAGCGCCACCGCGCCGACGGCCATGCCACCGCTGGCCATCACCACCGAGGGCAGGCCCGCGTCGATCCGCCCGGCGATGACGAAGTATCCGGCCAGCCCGACGCCCGCGCCGAGGCCCCAGAGCACGCCCACCGGGTCGAGTCGTCCGGCGCCGGTGAGGTCGAGGACGAGCCCCAGCCCGCACAGGGCGGTGACCGAACCGGCCACCGTGAGCAGCCGGGGGCGCTGACCGTGGACCAGCCACATCCATCCGACCACGAGCACGATGCCGAGGTATTCCAGCAGGAGCGCCACGCCGACCGGGAGGTAGCGGACCGCGTTGAAGAAGCAGGCCTGCGCCGTGGCCACGCCGAGCAGCCCGAACAGCACCACGCTTCCCGCGTTACGGCGCAGCACTGTCCACCTGCCGCGCAGCGCCAGCACGGCGGGGACGGCGAGCACCAGCGCGGCGATGCCGACCCGGGCGATCACCACGGCGACCGCCGACCACTCGCCGGTGATCAGCGGGCGGGCGAAGGTGCCCGAGGTGGCGAACGTGATCGCGGAGAGCAGTGCCAGGCCGAGCCCGACGCTTGACCGTTCACGCATCGGCATCTCCTGGTCATGAGTCAAGGGAGGTTATGCTGATGACGCTAGGCGTAGCCTCCGACAGGAGTCAAGTTGCTTTTCGCCCATGACACCGAATGCGCGCTGGTCAGCGTCGCCGCACTGGTGAACACCGCCGGCGACGACCGGGAAGGGCTGCCCGACGTGGCCGCCCTGGACGCCTTCTTCACCGCCCACGGGTGGAGCGGCCGGCACGAGCACACCGACGCCGAACTGCGCCAGGTCCGCGCGCTGCGGCCCCGGCTGCGCCGCATCTGGTACGCCGACACCGACGAGGTGGTGACGATCGTCAACACGCTGCTGCGCGAGTCGCACGCGCTGCCGCAGCTCGTCCGGCACGACGACGAGCCGTACCACCTGCACGCCGTGCCGCGGGACGCGCCGCTGGCGACCCGGATGGCGGTCGAGGCCGCGATGGCGATGGCCGACCTGGTCCGGATGGGCGAGCTGAGCCGGCTGCGGCACTGCGACCACCCCGACTGCGACAACGTGCTCGTCGACCTGTCCCGGAACCGGTCCCGCCGGTTCTGCGACGCCGGGTGCGGCAACCGGGCCGCGGTGAGCGCCTACCGGGCCCGCAGGGCCGCCGCGTCCCACTCCTGACGCGTCGCGGGCCAGGCGTCGCGGCGCAGCTCGTACTCCACCTCGCCGTGCTCCGTACCCGGGATCGGGTCGTCGAAGGCCAGGTGGAAGGTGCGGACGTAGCGCAACCCGGCGCGGGCCATGACCGCGCGGGAGCGGTCGTTGACGGCCATCGTCTGGGCCCACACCCGGCGGACGCCGACCGTGTCGAACGCGTGCCGCACCAGCGCCCGCGCGCCCTCGGTGGCCAGCCCGTGTCCCCACGTCGCGCGGCGCAGCCGGTAGCCCAGCTCCGCCTCGCCGCCGTCGTCGGACGGGTCGAGCGAGTGCCAGCCGAGGAACTCTCCGGTGAACCGGTCGAGCGTCGCCCAGCGGCCGAGCCCGGGATGCCGGGCGTACTGCGCGAGCACCCGGGGCAGCACCTCGTCCCGGTACGTCCCGGCCTGGGTCGGCGCGCCACCCGTCAGGAAGCGCATGACCTCCGGATCGGCGTCCAGCGCCACCAGCCGATCCACGTCGTCCATCGTGAACCGGCGCAGCGTCAGCCGCGCGGTCTCCAGCAACACGCCGCCGTCGTCACGCACGGTCGGATCATGCCGCGCCCACTGTGACGGGTCGAGGCAATTACCGGCGCCGACTCAGGGGTGGGTCATCCGGAGCAGGTCCAGGGCCTCGTCCAGCTGGGTCTCGGTGAGCGTGCCCGAGTCGACGTGCCCCCGGGCGATCACCACCTCGCGGATGGACACCTGCTTGGCCAGCGCCTCCTTGGCGATCGAGGCGGCCTCGTCGTACCCGAGGTGGCGGTTGAGCGGGGTGACGATCGACGGTGAGCCCTCCGCGTACGCCAGGCAGACCTCGGCGTCAGCGACCAGGCCGGCCACCAGCCGCTCGGCGAACAGGCGGCTGGACGCGGCGATCAGCTTGATCGACTCCAGCAGGTTGCGGCCCATCACCGGGAGCATCACGTTCAGCTCGAAGTCGCCCTGCGACCCGGCGAAGGCCACCGCGGCGTCGTTGCCGATCACCTGGGCGCAGACCTGCCGCATCGCCTCGGCCACCACCGGGTTCACCTTGCCCGGCATGATCGACGACCCCGGCTGGAGGTCGGGGATGCGCAGCTCACGCAGCCCGGCGCGAGGGCCGGAGCCCATCCAGCGCACGTCGTTGGCGATCTTGTAGAGGCCGACCGCGATGGTACGGAGCTGGCCGGACGTCTCCACCAGCGCGTCCCGGGCGCCCTGCGCCTCGAAGTGGTTGCGCGCCTCGGTCAGCGGCAGCCCGGTCGACTCCCGCAGCTTGCCGATCACCCGGTCGGCGAAGCCCAGCGGCGTGTTGATGCCGGTGCCCACAGCGGTGCCGCCCAGCGGCAGCTCGGCCAGCCGGGGCAGCGCCGACTCCAGCCGCTCGACGCCGTAGCGCACCTGCGCGGCATACCCGCCGAACTCCTGCCCGAGCGTGACCGGCGTGGCGTCCATGAGGTGGGTACGCCCGGCCTTGACCACCGTATCGAACTCGGCCGCCTTCTCCTCCAGCGCGCCCGCGAGCTGCTTCAGCGACGGGATCAGATCCTCCACCACGAACTGGGTGGCGGCCAGGTGGATCGAGGTGGGGAAGACGTCGTTGCTGGACTGCGACGCGTTGACGTGGTCGTTCGGATGCACGTCACGGCCCAGCTCGCGGCTCGCCAGGGTGGCGATCACCTCGTTGGTGTTCATGTTGGACGACGTGCCGGAACCGGTCTGGAACACGTCCACCGGGAACTGGTCGTCGTAGCCGCCCTCGGCCACGTGCGCGGCGGCGGTGGCGATCGCCTGCGCCACGTCCGCCTCGATCACCCCCAGCTCACCGTTCACCAGGGCCGCCGCCCCCTTGATCTGCGCCAGGGCCTTGATCTGGGCCGGTTCCAGCCCGCGCCCCGAGATCGGGAAGTTCTGCACCGCGCGCTGGGTCTGCGCCCGCCACAGCGCCTCGGCGGGCACCTCCACCTCGCCCATCGAGTCGCGTTCGATCCGGTAGCCGGTCGCCTCTGGAGTCGTCACGCGTTCCATCCTGCCGCGCCACCGGTCGGTGTGCAGGGAAAGTGGCGCGGCCCTCAGCCCAGCTCGGCGAGCAGCCTCTCGGTCTCCCGCCGGTCCGGCGACTCGACCTGGCGGAACAGCGCCAGCGCCCGCCAGGCGTACCGGCGGGCCTGGTCGGGGTCGGTGTGACGCAGGCAGCGGGCCATGCCGTCGAGCGCGCAGGCCTGCTCGTAACGGGCGCTGAGCCGGGTGGCGTCGGTGAGCACCCGGCGGTGCAGGTCCAGCGCGCTGGCGACGTCCCCCTGGTCCAGCATCGCCCGGGCCAGCAGGTTCCGGGACGCACACTGCCCGCCCAGGTCCCCGGCGTCGTTCATCGCCATCAAGGCCTCCCGATGCAGCCCGGCGGCCTGCTCCGGCCGGCCCTCCTCGCGCTCCATCATGCCCAGCTCGTTGAGCAGCTCGCCCTCGCCGTAGCGGTTGCCGATCTTGCGCTTCAACGTCAGACCGGTACGCAGGAGCCGCCGGGCCGGTCCACGCTCGCCGCGCCGGTGCCGGACCATGCCCAGGTGGCCGACGGCGTTGCCGAGCTGACGCGGGTCGCCGACCTGCCGGGCGAGCGCCAGATGGTGGCGGCACTTCCGCAGGGCCTCGTCGTACCGCCCGGACCACATCAGGCAGAGCGAGAGGTTGTTCAGCATGTTGGTCAGCGCGAACGGATCGTCCAGCCGGCGGGCGAGCGCGGCCGACGCGTCGTACATCTCGATGGCCTGCCTGTGGTGCCCGTCCACCGCGTAGGCCGTGCCGAGGTTGTCGAGCGCCTTCCGCAGCTCGACCGGCCGGTCGAGCCGCCGGTAGATGCCGACCACCACCTCCATCCGCCGGATCACCTCGGCGAAGCGCGCCCGGCGGTAGTCGGCCGACGCGAGATAGTTGTGCATCGTCGCCACGGCCTCGTCGTCGCCCAGACGCTCGGCGGCCCGCAGGCCGATCTGGTGCGTCTCGATCAGGTCGTCGAGGTGGCCGCCGTAGAAGTTGACGGTCCAGCCCACCCGGGCCAGCTGCCAGCTCTGCCGGAGGAAACCCTCGGCCTCCGCCAACCGGACCAACGCGGTCAGCGTCGACCGGTTCTCCTCCAGCCACGGCCGGCCGAGAACGACGGTGGCCGCCACCAGGTCGGGCCGTACCGGCTCCGATCGGGCGAAAATGCCGTGCGGAGCGGTCTGCTCCAGAGTCAGCGCGATGGCGGCGGCGACGTGCAGGTGATGATCGAGCAGCCGGGCGATCGCCGCCCGTCGCTCGTCGCCGGTCTCGCGTTCCGCCCCGAGCGTGTGGGCGTACTCCCGGATGAGGTCGTGCAACCGGTACCGGCCGGGTTCCACCTCCTCGACGAGGTGCGCGTCGACCAGTTCGTCGAGTGCGTCCTGCGCCTCCGACAGCGGCAGCTCCGCGAGCACGGCCGCCACCCGGTTGTCGATGCGGCTGCCCGGGTGGAGTCCGAGCAGCCGGAACACCCGCTGCACCACCGGCGGCACCTGCTCGTACGACAGCGCGAAGGCACGCGCGACCGAGCGCTCCCCGACGGTCAGCTCCGCCAGGGGATCGGCCGCCCCGGCCAGGCGTTCGGCCAGGTCGGCCATCCGCCACCGCGGCCGGTGCGCGAGCCGCGCCCCGGCCAGCCGCAGCGCGAGCGGAAGGTGTCCGCAACGGCGCGCCACCTCCGCCGCCGCCTCCGGCTCGGCGTCGACCCGTTCCGCGCCGGCCACCCGGGCCAGCAGCTCGACCGCCTCGTCGGCATCGAGTACCGGCAGGGAGGTGGGCCGCCCCGCGTCCACGCCGACCAGCCTGCGGCGGCTGGTGATCAGCACGGTGCAGTCCCGCCCGTTGGGCAGCAGCGGGACGACCTGCGCGGCGTCCGCGGCGTTGTCGAGCACCACCACGGCCCGCCGGTCGGCCAGTTCGGAACGCCACATCGCCAGCCGGCCCGCCAGGTCGGCCGGAACCCGCTCGGCCGGCACACCGAGCTGCTGGAGCAGGATGGCCGCCGCAGCGGCAGTGCTCAGCGGGCTGCGGTCGCTGTGCCCGTGCAGGTCGACGAAGAGCTGCGCGTCGGGGAACCGGTCGACGAGCGCGCTCGCCACCTGAACGGCCAGTGTGGTCTTGCCGCTGCCGGCCATACCGTCCAGGAGCTGGACCCGGCTTCCCTCCTCGGCGACCTCCTTGACCAGCCGGGCCACGGTCTGCTGGCGCCCGGTGAAGTCGCTGATCGCCCGGGGCAGCGCCCGGACCGGCGCGGTGACCCGGCTCTCCGGCACGCCCAGCACCAGGTCGCCGCCGAGCACCCGCTGGTGCAACTCCTGCAACGCCGCGCCGGGCTCGATGCCCAGCTCCTCGGCGTAGATCCGGCGGCCCTCCCGGTAGACGGCGAGCGCGTCCGCCTGCCGGCCGACCGCCGAGAGAGCCAGCATCAGCTGCCCTCGCAGCCGTTCCCGCAGCGGGTTGTGCTCGACCGCCTCGGTCAGCTCGTCGACCAGTTCGGTCCCCCGGCGCAGCCGCAACTCGACGTCGACGCAGTCCTCCAGCACGGCGAGCCGCTGCTCGTCGAGCGCCTGGGCCCGCAGTCGCACCAGCCGGGCCGGGATACCGGCGAGCGCCGGACCGCGCCACAGCGCCAGCGCCGCCCGGTAGTGACGGCGGGCCTCGGCAAACCGGCCGACGGCGGCCTCGGCGCGGGCCGTCTCCACGGCGCGGGCGAACATGTCGGCGTCGAGGTCGTCCGGCTCGATCCGGATGCCGTAGCCCGCCGGGTCGGTGACGATGGTCCCGGCCGGCAGCCCGAGCGCCGCGAACCGCTGCCGCAGTCGCGACACACAGATCTGGAGCTGGGTCCGCGCGGTCGCCGGGGGACGCTCCTCCCAGACGGCGTCGACCAGATCCTCCACCGGCACCACCCGGCCGGGGCGCAGCAACAGCATGGCGAGCACGGTGCGATCCCGGCCCGCGGTGACGGTGGCTTCGCCGCCGCCGACCCGCAAGGGCCCCAAGATCCCGAATCGCATCCGCGCCCCCGCCTGCCGCCATGCAACTTCCAGCAGCGTAGCCCGGCGGTCACCGAGCGGCGCGGCGAGGCGATAGCGATCCGATAGCGACGGCGCACAGACTCGTCAGCGGTTGTCGGTGACGACATCCGACGGGGGCGGTGCGCCTGTCCGGCCACCCTGCCGGGCAGGCGCACCGATGTCGATGCATGACGAACACGCCGAGGGGCGCCCGGACCATCCCGGACGCCCCTCGTGTACGTCTGCCGTCAGCGCCGGCCGACGGTGAGGACCGGCTTGGTGACCTCGGCGAAGAAGTCGTTGCCCTTGTCGTCGACGACGATGAAGGCGGGGAAGTCCTCCACCTCGATCTTCCAGACCGCTTCCATGCCCAGCTCGGCGTACTCGAGCACCTCGACGTGCTTGATGCAGTCCTGCGCGAGGCGGGCGGCCGGGCCGCCGATCGAGCCGAGGTAGAAGCCGCCGTGGGTCTGGCAGGAGCGGGTGACCTGGGCGGACCGGTTGCCCTTCGCGAGCATCACCATCGAGCCGCCGGCCGCCTGGAACTTCTCCACGTACGCGTCCATCCGGCCCGCCGTGGTGGGACCGAACGAGCCGGAGGCGTAGCCCTCGGGGGTCTTCGCCGGGCCGGCGTAGTAGACCGCGTGGTCGCGGAGGTATTGCGGCATCGGCTCGCCCGCGTCCAGCCGCTCGGCGATCTTCGCGTGCGCGATGTCCCGGGCCACGACGAGCGGGCCGGTCAGGGACAGCCGGGTCTTCACCGGGTACTTCGACAGCTCGGCCCGGATCTCGTCCATCGGCCGGTTCAGGTCGACGCGGACTACCTCCTCGGTCTCCAGCGTCTCGTCGGTGACGTCGGGCAGGTAGCGCGCCGGGTCGGTTTCGAGGCGCTCCAGCCAGACGCCCGACGGGGTGATCTTCGCCACCGCCTGCCGGTCGGCCGAGCAGGAGACCGCGATCGCCACCGGGCAGGAGGCGCCGTGCCGGGGCAGCCGGACCACCCGTACGTCGTGGCAGAAGTAGCGCCCGCCGAACTGAGCGCCGATGCCGAAGTTGCGGGTCAGCTCCAGCACCTCGGCCTCCAGCTCCAGGTCACGGAAGCCGTGCGCGCTCATCGAGCCCTCGGTGGGCAGCGCGTCGAGGTACTTCGCGGAGGCGTACTTCGCGGTCTTCAGCGCGTACTCGGCGGAGGTGCCGCCGATGACGATCGCCAGGTGGTAGGGCGGGCAGGCCGCGGTGCCGATGAGCCGCAGCTTCTCCTCCAGGAACTGCATCATCCGCGTGGGGTTCAGCAGCGCCTTGGTCTCCTGGTAGAGGTAGGACTTGTTGGCCGAGCCGCCACCCTTGGCCATGAAGAGGAACTTGTACGCGTCAGCGTGGCCGTCCGGGTCCTCGGCGTACAGCTCCACCTGGGCGGGCAGGTTGCTGCCGGTGTTCCGCTCGTCCCACATGGTCAGCGGGGCGAGCTGCGAGTAGCGCAGGTTCAGCCGGGTGTACGCCTGGTAGACGCCGCGCGAGATCGCCTCCGCGTCGGTGCCGTCGGTGAGCACGTGCCGGCCACGCTTGCCCATCACGATCGCGGTGCCGGTGTCCTGGCACATCGGCAACACGCCGCCGGCCGCGATGTTGGCGTTGCGCAGCAGGTCGAGCGCGACGAAGCGGTCGTTCGGCGAGGCCGCCGGATCGTCGATGATCGCGCGGAGCTGAGCCAGGTGGGCCGGGCGCAGGAAGTGGGCGATGTCGTGCATCGCCTCGGCCGTCAGCGCGGTCAGCGCGCCCGGATCCACTGTGAGGAACCGGCGGCCCCCGGGGCCGTTGACGACGTCCACGCCCTCGTCGGTGACCAGGCGGTATTCGGTCTGGTCGGGACCGGTCGGCAGCAGGGGTGCGTACGAGAAGGCGGCGGCACTGCTCATGACCGAAAAGCCTAGGGCAGAGCTGTCGATCGGTGGCACCCGCAGGTCGGTCCTGGGACGACGCTCTCACCCGCTGTCACTTGCCGTCGGCGCAGAGTTCCCGTTTCGGTCCGCAACTTCCCTGGTCGCCCGGTGGGCGCCAGCTGCCTCCGGGGTTCGGCGCCACCGGCGCGCCGTCCTGGCCCGGCCCCGGCGCCTCGGACGTGCCGGCGCCCCAGCGGACGTACCCGATCTCCCGCCCCTCGCCGATGATCATGCCGTTCGGGCCGACCGCCAGCGCGTTCGCCGAGGTACGGAGCTCGACCAGCACCCGGCCCTCCCGCGGCTCGACCGCGATCAGCCGCGACGGCTTCTCCTCGCTGATCACCGCCGCGTACGGGGTGAGCGCCGCACCGCTCTTGCCGCCCGCCGGCCGGGTCCAGCGGGTCCGGTCGGCCGACAGTTCCCGCCCGAGCAGCGAGCCCTTGTCGGCGCTGCGCACCACGGCGTACCGGTCGTCCACGGCGAGCAGCTTCTCGCCGTCCGCGCCGACCTGGAGCAGCCGGCCGTCGTACCCGTCGAGCACCGCCTCACGCCCGTCCGGGGCGACCCCGATGATCACGTTGCGCCCGCCCTGCGGATCCTCCCGCTGCACGCAGCCGGCGTAGTCGGCGGTGCGCAGGTTGATCCCGGTACGCCGCCACACCTGCTGACCGGTGGCCGGGTCCACGGCGGTCACGGCGTAGTAGCAGCTCCCGTCGCGGGAGGTGGCCGCGATCCGCAGCAGCCGGCCGCCGACCACCGCGAGCCGCTCCTCGCGGCCGGGCTGGACGTTCTGGAGCACCCGGCCGGTGGCGGTGTCCACCACGTGCACCCGCCCGTCGACCGGGAAGCCGAGCAGCGGCGGGACGGACTCCGGCCCGGCCACCCCGCCGTCGATCCGGGTGGCGCCGAGCCGCCGGGTGCCCAGTAGTTCCGGGTTGTCGGCGAGCACGCCGCTGTGCACGCCGGGCAGGAACGCGCTCCACAGCGGAGCGGTGCCGCGCGGCTCCCAGGCGCGCAGCGTGCAGTCGGTGGCCTGCACGCAGTACGCGTCCAGCAGCAGGTTCCGGTAGGTCCAGACGGCGATCGCGCGGTCGTCGCGGCGGCGGGTCACGCCGCTGACCGGGTCGAGCACCTCGTACCCTTTGTCGAGCAGCCGGCCCACGGCGACGACCGACTCCCGGCCGCTGCCCGCGACCGCCGACCAGTCGGCCTTGCGCTCCCACAACTGGCCGCCGTCGGCGAGGTTGCGCGCCTCGATGCGGGTGCGCTGCTCGACGATCACTGTGTCGCCGGCGATGGTGACGCTGCGCGGCGTGCCGCCGACGCGCTGCTGCCAGACCACGTCCGGCTCGGAGATCGGCTTGCTGCGGTCGACCCAGTCCCACAGCGCCGGGAACGGGTTCCAGACGCCTGTCGCGGCGAGTACGACCACGGTGACGAGCCCGAGCAGCAACCAGCCGCGTACCCCTAGGCCCTTCACACCGCACACGGTAGCGACGATCGCCGGTCCCCCGGGCCGCGTGCGGTGCGTGTCGCGGCGCTTCTTGGGCGGTCCGGGGTGTTAATAAGGGGCCCTTCCACCTCCGAAGGCGTTAACAGGGGGCCCTTCCTTACCCGCGGGCGGCGGAGCGGACCAGCGGCAACGTCCGGTACGGGATCTGCTCGGCCAGCGCGATGATGGTGGATGCGCGCCGGATGCCCTCCGAGGCGACGATCTGGTCGATGACCCGCTGGAGGTCGGTGTTCGACCGGGCGACGATCCGGCAGAGCAGGTCGCTGGAGCCGGTGATGGTGTGCGCCTCCAGCACCTCGGGGATCGCGGCCAGGTGCGCGGTGACCTGGTCGTGGCCGTGCCGCTGGCTGATCTCCAGGGTGACGAAGCTGGTCACCCCGAAGCCGATCGCGGCGGGGGTGATGTCCGGCCCGAACCCGGTCACCACGCCCCGGCCGACGAGCTTGTCGAGCCGGGCCTGGACCGTGCCGCGGGCCACGCCGAGGCGGCGGGAGCACTCCAGCACGCCGATCCGGGGCTCCTCCGCGAGCAGTTCGATCAAGCGAGCGTCCAGCTCGTCGAGCTGTACATCCTGACCAGTGTTCATGGTGTCTCACCGTACCGAATGCACAACCTGACCAGGAATAACGTCAACTGTTGCCCAACTCACTGCGGTCCGTAGATCCTCGCCGGAAGAGCACATCCACGGCGGCCCACGAGGCCGGCCGGTACGCGAGGGAGGCCACCATGACCCAGGCGATCGACCGACCCCAGTCGACCGAGGAGGTCGACGTCGACGCTCTCGTCGGCGCAGTCGACCACGACATCACCCGCGACCCGTTCCCGGTCAAGGGCATGGACCACGTCCACTTCCTGGTGGGCAACGCCAAGCAGGCCGCGCACTACTACTCCACCGCGTTCGGCATGACGTGCGTGGCGTACCGGGGGCCGGAGCAGGGCTACCGCGACCACGCGCAGTACGTGCTGACCAGCGGTTCGGCCCGCTTCGTGCTGACCGGCGCGGTCCGCCCGGACGCCGACGGCGCCGAGCACGTGGCGAAGCACAGCGACGGCGTCTCCGACATCGCGCTGGAGGTGCCGGACGTGGACGCCGCGTACGCGCACGCCGTGGCGCAGGGCGCGACCGGCCTGGTCGAGCCGCACGACGTCAGCGACGAGCACGGCACCGTCCGGATGGCGTCCATCGCCGCGTACGGCGACACCCGGCACAGCCTGGTCGACAGGTCCCGCTACACCGGCCCGTTCCTGCCCGGCTTCGTCGCTCGCGGCCCGATCGTGGACCGGCAGCCGATGATCGACGCCGGCATCCAGCCGAAGCGGTTCTTCCAGGCGGTCGACCACGTCGTCGGCAACGTGGAGCTGGGCCGGATGGACGAGTGGGTCGAGTTCTACAAGCGCGTCATGGGCTTCTCGAACATGGCGGAGTTCATCGGCGACGACATCGCCACCGACTACTCGGCGCTGATGAGCAAGGTCGTCGCCAACGGCACCCGCAAGGTGAAGTTCCCGCTCAACGAGCCGGCCGTGGCCCGCAAGAAGTCGCAGATCGACGAGTACCTGGAGTTCTACCAGGGCCCCGGCGCCCAGCACATCGCCGTGGCCACGAACGACATCCTGGCCAGCGTGGACGCCATGCGCGCCGCGGGCGTCGAGTTCCTGGACACCCCGGACTCGTACTACGAGGACCCGGAGCTGCGCGCCCGCATCGGCAACGTCCGGGTGCCGATCGAGGAGCTTCAGTCCCGCAAGATCCTGGTCGACCGGGACGAGGACGGCTACCTGCTCCAGATCTTCACCAAGCCGGTGCAGGACCGCCCCACCGTCTTCTTCGAGCTGATCGAGCGGCACGGCTCGCTCGGCTTCGGCAAGGGCAACTTCAAGGCCCTGTTCGAGGCGATCGAGCGCGAGCAGGAGAAGCGCGGGAACCTGTAACACTGTCCGCGTGACCCAGCCTCCTCCGAACCCGATGCCGCCGCCCGCCGGACATCCAGCCGCGGGCGGCGGCTTCGCGCCGCCCGGCGGACCGGCGGTGCCCGCGCAGCACGTTCCCCCGGGGTACGCCGGCCCGCCCGGCTACCCGCCGCCCGGTTTCCCCCCACCCGGGTACGCCCCGGCGCCCGTCCCGCCCCCGGTGGCGCCGAACGGGCAGCCGCTGGCGGGCTTCGGCGACCGGTTGCTCGCCTACCTGATCGACACCGCCGTCGCCATGGCGGTGACGATGGCGCTGTTCGTGCCGGTGTTCTTCCTCGTCTTCTTCCGGATGATCGACGAGATCGAGCAGGCCGGCCCGAACGGTCCCGACGCGGTCGAGGTCTGGACGAGCGTGTTCCTGCCGCTGCTCGCCGCCGAGCTCGGGGTCCTGCTGCTGATGCTCGCCTTCTACTGGGTCTACCACGTCGAGTACGCCCGCCGGACCGGGCAGACGCTCGGCAAGAAGGTGATGAAGCTGCGGATCGTGCCGGTGCAGCCGGACGCCGCGCTGACCCGGGGCATGCTCGGCAAGCGCTGGGCCGTCGAGTTCGCCGGCGGGATGTTCGTGCCGTTCCTCAGCTACCTCGACGGTTTCTGGCAACTGTGGGACAAGCCCTGGCAGCAGTGCCTCCACGACAAGTTCGCCGGTACGGTCGTCGTTAAGGTTGGCCCGTGAGCGCGAGGAGTGAGCCGGGTCTGCGAGCCCCGCAGTCGGGAACTAGGACGGCATCGTGAGTTTGGAACCCGGCTGGTACGTCGACCCCGCCGACACGGAGACCCGCAGGTGGTGGGACGGCGAGGGCTGGATCGGCGCGCCGATCCCGGTCGACGTCACCCCGCCCGACGGCCCGCCGCCCCCCGAACCGGAGCCCGCGCCGGCCACCCCGACGCCGGCCGCCGAACAGCAGGCCGCCGGTCCCGGCGGCCGCCCCGACGCGGCTTCGACGTCCGGCGCGCCCGGCCGGCCGGGCCCGTGGCCGGGACAGCCGGGTCAACCGGGTCAGCCCGGCCAGGCCGGCCCGTGGCCGGGACAGCCGGGTCAACCGAACCCGTGGCCGGGTCAGCCGGGTCAGCCCGGGCAGCCGGGACAGCCCGGGCCGGGCATGCAGGGACCGCCGCCGGGCTGGCCGTACCCGCACTGGCCGGGCGCACAGCCGATCCCCCGCCCACACGGACTGCCGCTGGCGTCGTACGGCGCCCGGCTGGTCGCGCGCCTGATCGACTTCGGCGTGGTGTTCCTGCTCAACGCCGTTGTCAACGGCTGGTTCGTCTGGCGCTACGTCGAGGCCGTCTCCCCGTACCTGCGTGAATCGGTGCGCCGGGCGCTCAACGGCGACACGTCCACCGAAGGGCTGCCCCAGATCGACGACCAGGCCGGCGGCCTCCAGATCGCCATTCTCGTGATCGCCACCGCGCTCTGGTACGCGTACGAGGTGCCGTCGATGGCGGCGCGCGGTCAGACCTTCGGCAAGCGGCTGATGGGCATTCGCGCGCTGCCGGTCGAGGCGGACCAGCCGCTCGGCTTCGGCCGGGCCACCCGGCGCTGGAGCACGCTCGGCCTGCCGACGCTGCTCTGGTACTGCTGCGGGCTGGGTCTGCTGCTCCAGCTCATCGACGCGATCTCGCCCCTGTTCGACCACCCGCTGCGCCAGGCCCTGCACGACAAGCGGGCGCAGACGGTGGTGGTCCAGCTCCCCCGCAAACGTGACACCGGTACCGCCCCGCCCGAGAGCGCCGACACCCCGGGAGACACCCCATGACCGAGACCGGACGCCACCAGCCTGCGCCGCGGCTCACCCGCGCCGACCTGGACGCGCTGCCCAACTACGTGCCCGGCCGCAGCCCCGCCGACCTGGCCCGGGAGCTGGGCCTGGCCGAGGCGATCAAGCTGGCCAGCAACGAGGTGCCGTACGGCCCGCTGCCGGGTGTGGTGGAGGCGGTCGCCGAGGCGGTCGCCGGTTCGCACCGCTACCCGGACATGGGCGTGGTGGCGCTGCGCCAGGCGCTCGCCGAGCGGTACGGCGTGGACGCCGACCGGATCGCCACCGGCTGCGGTTCGGTGGCGCTGGCCGAGCACCTGGTCCGCGCCACCTGCCTGCCCGGTGACGAGCTGCTCTACTCGTGGCGCTCCTTCGAGGCGTACCCGATCATCGCGGCGACCAGCGGCGCGACAAGCGTGCGGGTGCCGAACGACGCCGGCCACGGCCACGACCTGGACGCGATGGCGGCGGCGGTGACCGACCGGACCCGGATGGTCCTGGTCTGCAACCCGAACAACCCCACCGGTACGGCGGTGCGCCGGGCCGAGCTGGACCGCTTCCTCGACGCGATGCCGGACGACGTGCTCGTGGTGATCGACGAGGCGTACCGGGAGTTCGTCACCGACCCGGAGGTGCCGGACGGCCTGACCTACCTGGACCGGCCGAACGTGGCGGTGCTGCGCACGCTGTCCAAGGCGTGGGGCCTGGCCGGTCTGCGGATCGGCTGGCTGGTCGCGGCGCCGGAGGTGGCCGCCGCAGTGCGCAAGGTGGTCACCCCGTTTTCCACCAGCATGGCCGCCCAGGCCGGCGCGCTGGCCGCGCTCGCGCAGGCCGACGAGGTGGAGCGGCGCTGCGCGCTGGTCGTGGCCGAGCGGGACCGGGTCACCGAGGCGCTGCGCAAGTTCGTCCCGGACGTGCCGGACAGCCAGGCCAACTTCGTCTGGCTGCCGCTGGGCGACCGGGCGGTGGAGTTCGGCCGGGCGTGCGAGGCGCGTGGCGTGATCGTGCGCCCGTTCCCGGGCGACGGCGTCCGGGTCACCATCGGCACCCCGGCCGAGAACGACGCGTTCCTGGCCGCCGCCGAGGCCGCGCTGGCCTGACCGGGCGCGCCCGGCACCGGTCCGTCAACCCCCTACGGACCGGCGCCGGGCGTCTTCGTCCGACCGATCAGACAAGAGCACTATAGGTGCTTTTGTCCGTTTTTAGGCTTGACTCGCCAGATCAGGTCACCGCCAGCAACACCGGCTCGGCCATCAGGAAGTAGCCCTGGTCGTCGTCCTCCGGAGCGGCCTGCTCCCGCAGCCGCTCCACAGCGACGTAGCCGTCCACCGCGTACGCCCGGCCCGGCCGCCAGCCGATCCCGTCCCGGCCCAGGTCGAGCACGAAACCCGACCGGGTCGTACCGGTGAGCGGGTCGACGGTGATCAGTTCCCGCCGGTCGGTCAGCAGGTGCACCCGCCCCGGCTCGGTCGCGAGCACCCGGGCCGGATGGATGTCCGCCCGGCGCCACAGCTCCTCGCCGGTACGCGCCGAGCGCCCGACCACCACCGGGCCGGACGTGTCCACCGCCCGCTCACCGTCGAGCACCGTGTCCGGGTGGTCCAGGCCCGGCGCGGCGGCCGGCTCACCCGGGTCGGTCACCAGCCAGCCCCGGCTGCCCGCGCCGTCCGGCCCGGCGGTACGCAGCCCGCGGCAACCGGAGTGCCCGTCGCGGCAGCCCACCGGCGTGACGACGAGCTGTTCCGGCGCGTCCGGCGGCCGCCAGCGGGTCCGCACCGCACCGGTCGCCGCGTCCCGCAGCTCGACCGCGGCCGGGCCGTCGCAGCTGTCCACGCCGACCAGCTCACCGCTGGCGGTCGTGCCCACGTCGGACCGGCAACCCCTGCTCACGTCCGCGCGCCAGAGCCGGCGGCCGTCGGTGAGGTCGTACCCGCCGATGCCGCCCGGACCGGTCGCGAGCAGCACGGCCCGCCCCTCGGACGTGCGCGCCACGTGTAGTCCGGCCGGATCCCAGACCGTGGCGGCGAAGGTGCGTCGCGGCTCCGGCACCGACCCCGGCTGCGGGCCGTCGGCCCGCCAGGCCACCCGTCCGGTACGCGCGTCGAGCGCCACCAGCTTCCCGTCGGACCAGCGGCTGACCACCGTAGTGCCCTCGGCGAGCACTCCGACCAGCGTCGCCGGCCAGCGGCGGAAGGACCAGAACGGGGTGACCCGGTGCCGTCCGGTGACCGGCTGGTCCGCGTACACCTGACGGGTGCCCGCGTAGACGCGGAGCCGGCCGTCCACGACGAGGGGCGCCACCGGCAGCCGCGCGAGCACCCCGGCGGTCGGCGCGGGCACCGCCGGGTAGGGCTTCCGGGCCGGGGTGTCGACCTCGGCGGGCGCCAGCACCCGGACGACCACGGCGACCGACGCCGCGACGGCGAGCACCGCCACCAGCGCCACCACGGCCCGCCGCCTCGCGGCCTTCGCCATCCGTCACCTCCGCCCCGGCACCCTACCGGCCGCGTGCGGGCCGGGTACGGGGAGCGGCCGGGTCGGCTCAGGCGGCCTCGGTGGATCGGGCGGAACCGGCGGCCAGCGCCAGGTCGGCCAGGTCGCGCCGGAGCGCGCCCTCGACCGCGCGGGCGGCCAGGCCACCGAGGATCAGGGCCAGCACCCGCCCGTACGCCCGGGTCGGCACCGCCTCCTGCTCGACGGTGACCTCGGTGCAGCCACGCCGCCGCCGCTCGACGGTGCGCAGCGTCCAGGTGATCCGGTAGTCGGCGCCGGCACCGCGCGACCCGAGCACCAGGCGGCCGGGCGCGACCGCCTCGATCACCTCGAACTCCTCCGGTTCGGTGCCGCCGTCCGGCCGGACGCGGGTCTCCCGCCACACGGTGCCCGGCCCGAACCCGCCGGTGCCGAGGACCTCGACCGCGTCCACCGCCGAGAGCCAGTCGGCGCGGGCAGGGAGGTCGGTGAGCAGCCGCCACAGATCGGCGTCCTGCGCTTCGATGAATGCGGAAACCGTCACCGTCGACATGGCACCTCCCGTGTCGTACACGGTACGGGCCGTGACCGGAAACGGGGAGCCTCCCGGTGACATTTCCACCACCGGTGCCCCCGGCCGGGGCACCGGTGGTGGCGCAGGAGCGGTCAACCGCGGAGCGCGCCGCCCCGCAGCGCGGTCACGAACGCGGCCCAGCCCGGCGGGCTCACCGCGAGCGCCGGACCGTCCGGGTCCTTCGAGTCGCGTACGCCCACCACGCCGTGCTCGGCGACCACGTTCGTCGCCACCTCGACGCAGAGACCCTGATCGTTCGAGCGGCTGCTGGTGCGCCAGACGGCACCGGTCAACTCGGTCATGCTCGGTCCTTCCTGTTTCGGCTTCCGCGGGTACGCCCCGGCCCGGCACCGCGGGCGGCTCCCGGCTCGACCGGGAGCCACCGGCCGGGGCGTAGGTGATCCGGAGCGATCAACGCCGAAGGAAACGGCCCCGGTCGCACATCGGGTGCGACCGGGGCCGGTTCGGAAGGTCGGATCTCAGCGAGCCGGGAGGATCGTCCCGGTGACCTCGCCCAACGCGACTGCGGTGCCGTCCGGGCCGGGCGCGGCGGCGGTGATCGTCACCGTGTCGCCGTCCTCCAGGAACGTCCGCTCGCTGCCGTCGGCGAACTTGACCGGCTCGGACCCGCCCCAGGTCAGCTCCAGGAACGAACCGACCTGGCCGCGCTCCGGACCGGAGACGGTGCCGGAGGCGTAGAGGTCGCCGGTACGCAGCGACGCGCCGTTGACGGTGAGGTGCGCGAGCTGCTGGGCCGGGGTCCAGTACATGCCGGCGAACGGCGGCTCGGCGACCCGCTCGCCGTTCCACTCGACCGACAGCGTCAGGTCCAGCCCGAGGCGCGGGGTGTCGCGCAGGTAGTCCTGCACCGGCGGGTCCTGGTCCGGCGCGGGCACGAACGCGTCGGACAGCGCCTCCAGCGGCGTCACCCAGGCCGAGACGGAGGTCGCGAACGACTTGCCGAGGAACGGCCCGAGCGGCTGGTACTCCCACGCCTGGATGTCCCGGGCCGACCAGTCGTTGACGAGCACCACGCCGAAGACGTGGTCGGCGAAGTCGGCAACCGGCACCCGCTCGCCGAGCCGGCTCGGCACGCCCACCACGAAGCCCACCTCGGCCTCGATGTCCAGCCGGACCGAGGCGCCGGTGGTCGGGCCCTGCGCGCTGGCCCGCTGGCCGGTCGGGCGGGTCACCGGGGTGCCGGAGACGACCACGGTGCCGGCCCGGCCGTGGTAGCCGATCGGCACGTGCTTCCAGTTCGGCAGCAGCGGCGGCTGGCCGGGCCGGAAGATCTGCCCGACGTTCGAGGCGTGGTGCTCGGAGGAGTAGAAGTCGACGTAGTCGGCCACCTCGAACGGCAGCGCCATCTCGACCTCGTGCAGCGGCACCAGCAGCGGCTCGACCGCCGCCCGGTGCTCCGGCTCGGTGAGCAGCTCGACGACCCGCTGCCGGACCGCCGTCCACTGCGGGCGGCCGAGCGCCATGAAGGCGTTGAGCGTCGGCCGGCCCAGCGCGCCGCCGGCCAGCACCAGACCGGCGGCCTCCGCGCCGGCCAGGTCCAGCGCGAAGTCACCGATGCGGACGCCGACGCGCGGCTCACCCTCGCCGTGCCGGAACACGCCGTACGGCAGGTTCGTCACCCCGTACGGCGACCCTGCCACACCCGGAACCCAGCTCATGCCTCAAAGCCTCCGTTCACCAGCCCCAGCCGGATCAGATCGGTAAGTGGTTCGGAGATGCTGCACGAGCCGTACCCGACCCAGAGCGGGCGCTCGGCGTCGCGGTGCGCCCGGGCCGGCTCGACCACGCGTACCGGGTCGGTGGCGGCGAGCAGCTCGGCCACGCCGTCCACCTCGGCGCCCCCGACGGCGGCGAGCGTGGCGCCCAGCACGTTCACGAAACCGTGGTGGTTGAAGCCGGTCTCCGGGTCGCGGTGCCGGATCGCGTGGTGCAGCCCGGCGGTGAGCTTGAACGGCAGCTTACGGTCCCGGCACGCGCAGATCACCGCGGCCAGCTCGACCGGGGTGGGGAACAGTTCGGCGGCGAGCCCGCCGGTGCGGAACTTGGCGGCCACCGGCAGCCCGGCGGCGCGTGCCTCGGCGAGCGTGTCGAGCGCGCCCATCAGGCCGAAGGTCAGCGGGATCTCCGCGTACACGGCGGCGCCGTCGAGCCGGCCGGCGAGCGTCATCAGCTCGGACAGCCCGGGTTGCGGGTCCTCGCCGCGCTTGGCGACCGGCGCCTCGACCTGCCGGGCGGTCACCCCGTCGGGCGCGAGCGCGTCCAGCGCCTGCGGGAGCTGGTCCAGGCCGGTGTCGCCGATCAGCCCGATCACCAGGCCCTCGGCCGGGTCCACCAGGCCGTTCAACGACCCGCGCTGGATCTCCGAGGCGGGCAGCAGCAGCGGGCCGACCATGTCCGCGTACCACGCGGTTCGGTGGGTGCGGTGCGCGGTCACCGCGTCGGGCAGCGCGGCGTTGCCGGGCGGGAAGACCGCGGCGTCGTCCACCAGGCCGGAGAGGAGGCGGGGCACCTGCGTTGACACGAGACAAGAATGTACGGGACGCTACGAGGAACGGACAACAGCGTCCGATTATCGGACGCCACCGGCCGGAGAACGGGACATATCGGGAGGCGAGATGCCGTACTACCGCAGCGTCGGCGACGTGCCGCGCAAGCGCCACACCCAGTTCCGCCAGCCCGACGGCACTCTCTACGTGGAGGAACTGGTCGGCCAGGAGGGTTTCTCCTCCGACTCGTCGCTGCTCTACCACCGGCACGCGCCGACCGCGATCCTCGCCGCCGAGGAGTACGCCCCGCCCACAGTCACCCGCGTGCCCAACCTGCCGCTCAAGCCGCGCCACCTGCGCACGCACAAGCTCGACGGCACCGGCGCGGACCCGGTGCTCGGCCGGCAGTACCTGCTCGCCAACGACGACGTACGCATCGCGTACGTGCTCGCCGACCGGCCGTCGCCGCTGTTCCGCGACGCCACCGGCGACCACTGCCTCTACCTGGAGGCCGGGTCGATGCGGGTCGAGTCGCCGTTCGGCGTGCTCGACGCGGTCGCGGGCGACTACGTCGTCATCCCCACCTCGACCATCCACCGCCTCGTGCCCACCGGCGACGAGCCGACCCGGCTGCTCGCCGTCGAGGCGTCCGGCCACATCGGGCCGCCCAAGCGCTACCTCTCCGTACGCGGCCAGTTCCTGGAGCACGCGCCCTACTGCGAGCGCGACGTCCGCGGACCGGACACGCCGCTGCTCGTCGACGGCGAGGAGGTGGAGGTGCTCGTCAAGCACCGCCGCGGGTGGACGAGGTACGTCTACGCCAACCACCCGTTCGACGTGGTGGGCTGGGACGGGCACATGTACCCGTGGGCGTTCTCCATCCACGACTTCGAGCCGATCACCGGGCGGATCCACCAGCCCCCGCCCGTGCACCAGACGTTCCAGGGCCCGAACTTCGTGATCTGCTCGTTCGTGCCGCGCAAGGTGGACTACCACCCGGCCGCCATCCCGGTGCCGTACAACCACCACAACGTCGACTCCGACGAGATGCTGTTCTACACCGGCGGCAACTACGAGGCCCGGCGCGGCTCCGGCATCGAGCAGGGCTCGATCTCGCTGCACCCGTCCGGCTTCACCCACGGCCCCCAGCCGGGCGCGGCCGAGCGGTCGATCGGTGCGGAGTTCTTCGACGAGCTGGCGGTCATGGTGGACACGTTCCGCCCGCTCGACCTCTGCGACGCGGCCGCCGACTGCGAGGACGACGGCTACGCGTGGACCTGGGCGCGCAAGTCCTGACGTACGCGAGAAGGGGCCGCGCCCGGCACGGACGCGGCCCCTTCGCACGCGGTCGTCAGAACGTGGACGCGTCGATGACGAAGCGGTAGCGCACGTCGGAGGCGAGCACCCGCTCGTACGCCTCGTTGATCTTCTCGGCCGGAATCACCTCGATCTCGGCGCCCAGCCCGTGCTCGGCGCAGAAGTCGAGCATCTCCTGGGTCTCCGCGATGCCGCCGATGTTCGACCCGGCGAACGACCGCCGGGCCGGGATCAGCGAGAACGCGTGCACCGACAGCGGCTTCTCCGGAGCGCCCACGTTGACCAGCGTCCCGTCCACGGCGAGCAGCCGCAGGTACGCGTCCATGTCGAGGGTCGCGCTCACCGTGTTGATGATCAGGTCGAACGAGCCGGCCAGCTCGGTGAACGTGTCCTCGTCGGAGGTCGCGTAGTAGTGGTCGGCGCCGAGCCGCAGCCCGTCCTCCCGCTTCTTCAGCGACTGCGACAGCACGGTCACCTCGGCGCCCATCGCGTGGGCCAGCTTCACGGCCATGTGGCCGAGACCGCCCATGCCGATCACCGCAACCCGGCGACCCGGCCTGGCGTTCCAGTGCCGCAGCGGCGAGTACGTGGTGATGCCGGCGCAGAGCAGCGGCGCGGCGGCGTCCAGCTCGATGCCGTCCGGGATGCGCAGCACGAAGTCCTCGGTGACCACGATGGCCTGCGAGTAGCCGCCCTGGGTCGGCTCGCCGTCCCGCCCCACCCCGCCGTACGTGCCGGTGCTGCCCTTCAGGCAGTACTGCTCCAGGCCCTTGCGGCAGTTGTCGCACTCCCGGCAGGAGTCGACGAGACAGCCGACGCCGACCCGATCGCCGACGGCGAACTTCGTCACCGCGGGGCCGACCTCACGCACCACGCCCGCGATCTCGTGACCCACCACGATCGGGTAGCGGGTCGGACCCCACTCGCTGCGCGCGGTGTGGATGTCGGAGTGGCAGATGCCGGAGAACTTGATGTCGATGAGAACGTCGTCCGGTCCGAGATCCCGCCGCTCGATCGTGGTCAGGGCGAGCGGTTCGGTCGCGGACGTCGCCGCGTAGGCATTGACGGTGAGCACTGATTCCCGCTTCCTTCAGCCGGTGTTTCCGGTCCTCCTACCCTCTCACCGGCGAGCGAACGCGGTGAATCCGGCCACCACCGACGCGGTGATCGCCCCGACCAGCGGCAACGGGCCGCCGACCAGCGCGTAAACGAGCAACAGCACCACCGCGGCGGCGGCCGCGTAGACCGGGACGACCAGGCCGCGCGACATCGCCTCCCGCAGGCCGGGCTGCCACGTCGCCGGGCGCCGCAGCAGCACCGCCACCCCGGCCACCGCCAGCACCGCGAACAGCCGGGACGCACCCGGCGAGGCCGGGGCCAGCGCCGCGACCAGCACACTCGCGATCAGGGACAACCCGGCCACCGACAGCAGGAGACGCCGGATGCCGGCGTCCACGGTCCGGACCGGGTCGGGACGGGCCACCGGCAGATCGGCCATCGCGGTCAGGTGTTCCAGCGTCTCGGCGTACCGGCGTCGTTCCAGCCGGGCCACGCCCATGTCCTGCCCCGCCTCGCCCAGCCCTGGGTCCAGCCGCAGCGCCTCCCGGTAGGCCCGCTCGGCCAGATCGAACAGTTGCAGCCGCACCGCGACCAGGCCCAGCACCAGGTGCGCCTCCGGCTCGTCCGGCGACAGCTCCACACCCCGCCACGCCGCGTCCAGCGCCGCCTGCCCGTTGCGCGACGCGGAGAGGACGGCGGCGGCACTGCGCTGCGCGTACGCGTCACCCGGCGCACGCGCCAGGATCTCGTCGGCGGTGGCGGCGGCGGGCTTCCAGCGTTCGAGGTCGAGCAGCGCGAACCCGCGTGCCACGAGCGCCGGCACGACCGCCCCGGCGACGGGCGTCTCCGCGCCGGCCGCCTCCTGGGCGGACGCCTCGTCGGCGGCGGCTCCGGCAGCAGGCGGCACGGCGCCCGGCACGTCGCGGGTGGGCGTCTCCGCGGCGAGCGTCCCGAAGGCGGGCGGCTCCGGAACGGACGCGCCGCCGACGGCGGCCACCGCGGCCTCGGCGACGGCGAGCGCCTCGGCCGGGCGGTCGGCGGCCAGGTGCATCCGGGCCAGCATGGTCAACGCGGGCACGTGCGCCGGCTCGGTCGCGATCAGCGCGGTGAGTTCGCCGATCCCCTCGTCGTAGCGCCCCAGCTCGGCGAGCAGGTGGGCGCGTTGCAGGTAACCGTCGGCGGCGGACTGGTCGGGGGCGGCGTCACTCGGCATCCCGGCGAGCGTATCCGCCCGGACCCACCGCGCGCCGAGGGTGCCCGGTGTCAGGCACTCCGGCAGGACACGCCCGCCCGGCCGCCGCACGTCCCCAGACTGCACCACCGGCGCAGCCCGCTCTCGTCCAGGAACAACCACCCGCACCGCCGGTCCGGGCAGACCCGCACCGTGAACCGGGCCGGATCGGCGAGCAGCTGCGCGCCGCTGAACGCGGCGGCGTGCACCGGCAGCCGCAGCCCGGCCGCCAGGTCCGGCCACCACCTGCCGCGTCCGTCGGTCTCGCGCCGGAAGACGAGCGTACGGGCGGCGGCCTCGGCGGCCCGCGCGACAGTCTCGAAGGCAGCGCCGTCGTCCGGGTCGACCAGGCTGGCGTAGAGCGCGGCGCGGAGCGTACGGGCCTCGTCGAGCACCGCCTCCGCCGCTGCCGGGTCACGGCGCGCGAGGTGCAGCAGGCGGTTCGTCGAGACCTCGTCCACCAGCCCGACGTGGCCGGCCCAGACGGCGAGGGTCCGGTAGCCGCGCAGCCACTCTGCGCCGGGCAACGGCGGCTCGTGCCCCCACCCGGCGAGGGTGTTGCAGAAGTCCAGGGCCGGGTGGCCGCCCACGCTCCACGGCAGGCTCTCGTCACCGACCCGGATCTCGTGCATCGGCCGGGCGGCCCGGTCCAGCCGGTCGTCGCCCGCGAGCACCCGGCGCTGCACCTCCCGGAGGCGGGGCCCCGGCTCGACGCCGAAGTCGGCCGCGAGCAGGTCCCGGGTGGCGTTGTAGAGGCGCAGCGCGTCGGCCCGCCGGTCGCCCCGGTACAGGGCGGTCATCAGGACCGCCACGAGGTGTTCCCGCGTCGGGTGCTGGGCGGCCAGCGGCATCAGGTCGGCGACCGCGCGCGTGTGCCGGCCCAGCGCGAGCTGCGCCTCGGCCCGAAGCTCCACGGCGACCAGGCGAAGTTCCTCGACCGTGCCGTGCAGCCGGTCCCGCAGCTCGTCGTCCGCCGCGTCGGCGAGCAACGGCCCGCGCCAGAGGGCGAGCGCCCGGTCGAGCGACCGCACCCGCTCGGCGGGGTCGGCGGCACGCCCGGCCGCCCGGACCAGGTCGGCGAACTCGTCGACGTCGACCCGGTGCCCGTCCTCCTCCACCGCGTAGCCCTCGCCCCGGGTGCTGATCCGCACCCCGTACGGGTTGAGCGAGCCCCGCAGCCGCCCGATGTACGTCTGCACCGCACTCCGGGCCGTGGCCGGCGGCCGGCCGTTCCAGAGCAGGTCGATGAGGCGGTCGGTCGGCACCACCCGGCCCACGTCGAGCAGCAGCACCCCGAGCAGGCAACGCTCCTGACGCCGGCTGCCGACCTCGACCGGCCGGCCGTCGTGGCGGGCCTCGAACGGCCCGAGCAGGCGGAACTCCATACCGAACAGGACGGGTCGGCCCAAGCCCGGGGTTGTCGCGCGACGGTGATCGCGTGGTGAGGAACCCGGCCGGCCGGGTCCGCCCGCTCGACTGTTGCCGCTCGACGCGGTGATCCGGTGGTGACCGGGCCCGGTGATGCTCGCCGCCCGGACCGGCGAGGGATCCGGACCAGCGAGGGATGGAGTGGAACATGCGGTTCAGGATGAGTATCGCGGTGGCGAGCGTCGTGGCGGCGGTGGTCGCGGCCCTACCAGGCTCGGCGTCCGCCGCGCCGGAGCGGCATCCCGCCCCGGGTGCCTGGGAACCGGCGCCCCAGGCGCCGTTCGAGATGCCAGCGGGCGCGCGATGCGAGTTCGCGGTACGGGTCGAGCCGATCGTGGACGAGGTGCGGAAGCTGACGATCGAGGCCTACCCGGACGGCGCGCCGAAGCGGGAGTTGTTCACCGGCGCTCTGATCAACCGGGTCACGAACCTGGAGACCGGCGCCACCTCGACGGCGGACGCGAGCGGCACCGCCCTCGTCGTCTACCGCACCGACGGCTCGATGACCTGGTACGTGACCGGGCCGGTGCTGCTCGGCTTCCGGGAGAACGCCGGCACCCTGCCGAAGGGGCTGTGGATCGTCGACGGCCGGTTCCGGGTGGAGTTCTCCCCCACCTACGACAAGACGATCACGATGCTCCACGGCACTACTCACAACGTCTGCACCGACGTCGACTGATCGGGTGACGCGGTGGCCGGCGTCCCCGGTCACCGCGTCAGCCGGCCGGAGCCTCGTAGATCAGGGCCACCGCGATCCCGGCCAGCCCTTCCCCGCGCCCGGTGAAGCCGAGGCCGTCGGTGGTGGCCGCGGAGACGGTCACCGGCGCGCCCACCGCCTCGGAGAGCACCCGCTGCGCCTCCTCCCGGCGCGGCCCGATCTTGGGGCGGTTGCCGACGACCTGCACCGACACGTTGCCGATCTGGAAGCCCGCCGCCCGTACCCGGCGTGCGCTCTCGGTCAGCAGCGCCACCCCGGAGGCACCGGCCCACTCCGGCTGGTCCACGCCGAAGTTCGCGCCCAGGTCGCCGAGACCGGCAGCGGAGAGCAGGGCGTTGCAGGCGGCGTGCGCGGCAACGTCGGCGTCGGAGTGACCGGCCAGGCCGTCCTGGTCCGGCCAGTGCAGGCCCGCGACCCAGCAGGGCCGCCCGGCCGCGAACGCGTGCACGTCGGTGCCGACAGCCACCCGAGGAACGATCATGACCAGAGGGTACGCACACCTCGGGAGAGATCTTGGTAGCAAAGGGCCCCTGTGAGGGCCGTTTCGTACCAAGATCTCGAAGCCCGCGTGCCGCGCGGGCGCCGCGTCAGGCGCCTGTGGTCAGGAGGTGTTCGGCCAGGGCCATGTCGAACGGGCGGGTGATCTTCAGGGCCAGCTCGGAGCCGGGCACGCACATGACCGCGCCGCCCTGCTTCTCGATCAACCCGGCGTCGTCGGTCAGCGCGTCACCCGCCGACCGATGGGCCGCGACCAGCACCGACCGGCGGAAGCCCTGCGGCGTCTGCACCGCCCGCAGCGCGGACCTGTCGACTGTGCCGAGCACCCGCTCGGTCGCGTCGACCTCCTTGATCGTGTCGACCACCGGCAGTACCGGGATCACCGCGTCGTGCCCGTCGCGGACCGCCGCGGCCACCGACTCGACCAGGTGGGGCGGGGTGAGCGCGCGGGCCGCGTCGTGCACCAGGACGATCTCCGGACCGCCGGGTACTGCCGCGAGTGCCGCCGCCACCGACTCCTGGCGTTCGGCGCCACCGGGGACCACTGTCACCGGGGCGACGGGGGCGAGCATCGCGCGTACCGCCTCGACCTCGGTCGCCGGCGCGGCCACCACGATCGTGTGCACCGACGGCGCGGCGGCGATCCGGCGGACCGCGTGTACGAGCAGCGGCTCACCGGCGAGCAGCCGGAGCGCCTTCGGGGCACCGGGTCCGAGGCGTACCCCGGCACCTGCCGCAGGAACGAGGACCGCGACGTCACCGCGCGGATTGAGCTGCGCGGTCACGTCGCGGTCCTCGGATTCGTTCGCTGCGGGGTGGGTAGAGGCAGAGGCGTGGATCAGGCCTCGGTCAGCACCTTGTCGAGCAGCGTCTCGGCCTCGTCCTTGGTGCTCTTCTCCGCCAGCGCGACCTCGCCGACGAGGATGTCACGGGCCTTGGCGAGCATCCGCTTCTCGCCCGCCGACAGGCCCCGCTCCCGCTCCCGGCGCCACAGGTCGCGGACGACCTCGGCCACCTTCAGCGGGTTACCGGAGGCCAGCTTCTCCAGATTCGCCTTGTAACGCCGCGACCAGTTGGTCGGCTCCTCGGTGTGCGGTGCACGGAGCACGTCGAAGACCTTGCCCAGGCCCTCTTCGCCAACCACTTCGCGCACACCCACGATCTCGGCGTTCTCGGCGGGCACCCGGACCGTCAGGTCACCCTGTGCGACCCTCAGGACGAGGTATTCCCTGGGCTCGCCCTTGATGACCCGAGTCTCGATTGCCTCGATGAGTGCGGCCCCGTGGTGGGGGTAAACAACGGTCTCGCCGACACTGAAAACCATAGGTTCGAAACCCCTTTCGCTGTGTCTAGGGTAACACGCTCAGGCACCGATGTCTCACCGCTGTCCTGATCGTTGGCGCAGCTCAGGGGCCCTGTGAGAGGTATTTCTTCAGCTTGACAGGCGGTCAAACCGATGCTTTCGACACGCTCCGTGAGGAACACGTGACAACCCGGTAAGGGGTGACGGGAGCGTCCAGATCTAGGGCAATGCGCTCCTTCCATGGTAGCTCCGCAAGTCCGTCCGCGCCCAGGTGTGGCGTTACGGCGGTCGGTGCGGGACGCTGGTGAGGGACGTGACGTCCGCTCACCGAGACGTTCCTGGGGGTCCGATGGGCGTGCCTGACGCTGACGGCCAGGGGCCGCCGGACGGGCTGCCCGGCCTGCCTCCGGAGTGGGGCCGGGTGGTCGTCCCGGACGACGCCTCGGCGCTCGCCGACGAGGCCCGGCAGGTCCGCCGGGAGCTGCGCCGCGCGCGGCAGGGCTCCGGCCGGCGTGCCGTTCCGGCCCGCCTCGGGCTGCCGGTGCTGATCCTGCTCGTGTCGGTGCTCGTCACACTCGCCGGGCTGGCCGCCGTCACCTGGCCGCGCACCACCACGCGGTCCGGCGCGCCGACGGTGCTCCCCCGCTCCACCACCGCGCCGCAACCGGTCGGCCCGCTGCCCGCGCTGGACCTGGTCGGCGCGGACGACACGCCGGTACCGCTGCGCAGCCTGCTGCCCGCCATGATCATCCTGGTCGACGCCTGCGCCTGCGCCGAGCAGGTCGGCACCGCGGCGCGCGCCGCGCCGCCCGGCGTCACTGTGGTCACCGTGACCGAGGGCCGCAGCGCCGGACCCGCGAGCGTCCCCGGGGTACGCCCGCTCGGCGACCCGGCCGGCGGCCTGCGCTCCTACCTGCACCTGTCCGCCCACCCCGGCACCGCCGCCGCGCTGCTCGTGGACCGGCAGGGCTCGCTGGTCCGGGTGGTGCCGGAGCTGGGCCCGCTGTCGGACTACGGCGCCGACCTGGCCCGGCTGGGCAGCTGACAGGCCGGTCCGGGAGCGCCGGCTGGGCGGCTGAGCTGCCGGCCCGAGGAGGCGGGAGCTGCCGGTGCCCGGCGCGCGACAGCTGTCAGTAGAGCGCTTCGAGCCGGGCGTCCAGCTCGGCCCGGCCGCGTACACCGGTGAACCGCACCAGCACCGGCGCGCCGGTGCCGCCCAGGAAGGGCAGCTCCAGTCGCCCGCCGCAGCGGAGGAACCGCCGCGCGTCGCCGGTCCCGGTGCCGGACAGCTGCACGGCGATCGATCCATCCCCGGAGCAGCTCACCGACAGCCGGTAGTCGTCGCCCCGCGAGGGATTCACCTGCCGTACGACGGGCGGCCCGTCCGGCGTCAGGTCGGACGTCTCCCGCCACACCACGTGCGACACCTGGAGCACACGCGAGGTGCCGTCGTCCTCGACCCGGATCACCACCGACCGGTCCGGCGCCGTCGCCGGGGCACGGAGTGCCCGGGGCGTCGGGTCGCGCCCCGGTCGTGCCGGCCAGGCGTCGCCGGTCGACGGGTCGACCCGCCAGGTTCGGGCGACGGGTTCGGCGCTCGCGGGCGGCGCCGGCACGGCCGTGACCGCACCCGGCTCGGGTGCCGCCGACCGCCACCAGGCCGCGCCGGCCGCCAGCGCCAGAACGGTCAGGACGGTCAGCGGTACCCGTCCGTCCCGCTCGTCGGAGGCCATGACGGCAGCGTATCCGCGCGGCCCGGGCGGGGCGAGCCGTCAGCCCACCCGTTCCAGCAGCACCGCGTAGAGCGTCAGGCCCGGTCCGAACGCGAGCATCACCACCCAGCGCGG
The DNA here is from genome assembly GCF_007827635.1 of Micromonospora sp. CNZ296. Classification (NCBI taxonomy): domain Bacteria; kingdom Bacillati; phylum Actinomycetota; class Actinomycetes; order Micromonosporales; family Micromonosporaceae; genus Micromonospora; species Micromonospora sp. CNZ296. The sequence goes on along the minus strand of NZ_VISW01000007.1, from coordinate 149,676 downwards.
CGGCGACGGCTCCGTACGCCACAGCCGGTCCAGAATCAGCAGCACGGTCGGGGACGAGCAGTTGCCGTGCTCGGCGAGCGTCCCCCGGGAGGCAGCGAGCCCGTCCGGCGGCAGGGCCAGCTCACGCTCCACCACGTTGAGGATCCGCGGACCGCCCGGATGCACCGCCCAGCCGTCCACGTCGGAGCGCTCGCACCCGTGCCGCGCCAGCAGCTCGTCGATCAGCGTCCGCACGTGCCGGGACAGGACCTGCGGCACCTTCGGCGACAGCCCCATCCGGAAACCGGTGTCGGTGACGTCCCAGGTCATGTGATCGGCGGTGGAGGTGTCGGTGACCGAGGTGACCTCGCGCAGCGCGTACCCCCGGCCGCCGGGGACGACCACGGCGGCGACCGCGGCGTCCGAGAACAGCGCGTGGGAGACGATCTGCTGGGTGTCCACCCGGGCACCAGGCGGCTGGATGTGCAGGCTGGTCAGCTCCGCGCAGAGCAGCAGCGCGGGCCGCCCGCGGGCGGTGACGAAGTCGCTCGCCGCGCCCAGCCCGGGCAGGGCCGCGTAACAGCCCATGTGCCCGACGAACATGCGCTGGGTGCTCGGCGACATCCCCAGATCCCGGGCGAGCAGGATGTCCAGCCCCGGGGTGGCGTACCCGGTGCACGAGCAGACGATGAACAGCCCGATGTCGGAGGCGTCCAGGCCGGCGGCGGTGAGAGCCCGGCTGACCGCCTCCTTGCCCAGCGGCAGCGCCTCGACCTGGTAGCGGCGCATCCGGCGCTCGGTCGGCCACTCCGAGACGTCCTCCAGCAGCGGGTTGACCGCCGCCTGCCGCCGGGTCACGCCCGAGTTCGCGAAGATCCGCTCGGCCAGCGCCCGGGTGTTCCCCTGGAAGTGCTTCGCGAAGAAGCCCGTCCACAGTTCGTCCTGCATCGCAGCCGGCGGTTGTGCCGTACCCAGACCCGCGATCACCGGTATGCCCACGTCCCCCACCCCTCGCCCTTCACTCACTCCTCGCGCTCACCCTGGTCACCGTGCCGCTTTTCGTTCGCGACTGCGGGGCTCGCAAGACCGGCTCACTCCTCGCGCTCACCGTGCCGCTTTTCGTTCGCGACTGCGGGGCTCGCAGAACCGGCTCACTCCTCGCGCTCACCGTGCCGCTTTTCGTTCGCGACTGCGGGGCTCGCAAAACCGGCTCACTCCTCGCGCTCACCAACGAGGGAGCGCGCTGTCCCGGTCCGGGTCGCCGCCCAGTGCGGCGATGCCGAGCCAGTCGGCGCACACGTCGGACGTGGCCGGATGCAGCGAGCCGCAGCGGGCGTCCCGGTAGAGCCGCTCCAGCGGATGCCCGCGGCGGGTCGCCGACGTACCGGCCGCCTCCAGCATGGAGGCCGCCACCTCGGCGGCTGTGGTGCCGGCGAGCAGCTTGGCCCGCCACACCCAGCGGTTCGTCTCGGCGTCGCCGGGTGCCTCGTCGACCCGGCGGGCCGCCTCGGCGACCACCAGTTCGGCGGCGGCGGTGGCCGCGTCGGCCCGGCCCAGGCGGGCCCGCACCGCGGGCAGCCCGGCGAGGTTGCGGGCGTTGAGGTGCTCGGCCGCGGCGTCGATGGCGGCCCGGGCCACGCCGACGTAGACCGCCGCGTAGCTCGCCACCAGCCAGTGCGGCATGAGCTGGGCGACGACCAGGGCCAGCCCTTCGACGCCGCCGAGCAGCCGGTCGGCCGGGACCGTCACGTCCAGGTGCACGTCGTGCGAGGAGGTGGCCCGCATGCCGAGCGAGTCCCAGGTGGGCTCGACGGTGATCCCCTCTCCGGCCGGGACCAGGAACTGGGACACCACGGACTGGTCGGCGGCGCTGCGGGCGGCCACCAGGTAGCCGTCCGGGTGGCCGGCGCCGGAGCAGAACGTCTTGCTGCCCTTGATGTGCCAGCCGCCGTCGACCGGCTCGTAGACGGTGCTGAGCTGCGACAACCGGGCGCCGGCGCCGCGTTCGCTCATCGCCACCGCGTACCAGGCGCCGTCGGCCGCCGCGCGCAGCAGCCGGTCCCGCGCCGCCAGCGCCTCGTCCGGTACGCCGAGTGCCTCGGCCAGTTCCTCGGTGACCGCGCCGAGCGCCCCGGTGACCGAGGCGTGCATGTTGAACACCAGCGCGGTCGCGCCGTTGCCACGGGCCAGTTCGGTGGCGACAGCGGCGTACTCGGCGAAGCTCGCGCCCGTGCCGCCCAGCTCGGGGGGCACCATCAGGCCGAACAGCCCTGCTGCCCGCAGGTCCGCGAAGTCGTCCACGGGGAACGAGCCGTCGCGGTCGTGCTCGGCCGCGCGGGCGGCCAGTCGCGGCGCCAACCGGCGGGCCGCCTCCAGCGCGTGCACAGTCATGTCGCCCCCTTCTCGGCGTCCTTTACCCCGGGCGGCCCCGGCTACCCGCCCCGGCGCCCCCAGCCCTGGTACAGCACCGCCGTCGACCGGGTCGGCACGATGCGCGGTTCGGTCCTGCCCGGACGGACGGCGCCGCCGCGCATGCGTCGCAGCAGCCAGGCCAGCGTGCCGCCCAGCTCCGGCCGGACCCCGCGCACCGTCAACGACACGCCGTGCCGGGCGCACTCGGCGACCAGCGCGCGGGCGTCGACGAACAACCGCGGGTCGTGGATGCCGCGCGGCACTGTGGGCAGCCGTTCGCCCAGCTCCACAGCGATCAGCCGGGCCGGCAGCGTGTCGTTGAGCGTGTCCAGCACCAGCAGGCCGCCCGGGCGTAGCAGCCGGCACGCCTCGGCGACCGCCCGCCGCCAGTCCGGTACGTGCTCCAGCAGCTCACCGGCGGAGACCACCGCCGCGCAGCCGTCGGCCAGCGGCACCGCCGTCGCGTCGGCCTGGACCACCGTCACGCCGTGCGCGGCGGCCTGGTCGAGCGCGGAGCGGGTCAGGTCGACCCCGACGTGGCGGTAACCCTTGCCGGCCAGGTGCGGCGCCAGCAGCCCGGCGCCACAGCCCAGGTCGACGAGCAGGTCGTCCGGGGTGGACGCCGCTGGTACCAGCGCCGCCCGGGCCCGGGCCAGCCAGTGCAGCATCGCGAACGCGCCGTCCGGCCGCCACCACTCGCCGGCCAGGTCGTCGTACTGCCGGGGGTCGTTCGGCGGCAGCACCCGGTACGGAGTGGACACCGGCGACGCGTCGGGCATGCGTCGAGCGTGGCACGACTGCCCGGTAACGACCAGACTTCCCTTATGTCGACACGGGTGTTAGGGCTGGTCAGGGCGAGCCATCCGGAGCCCGCGGCGGCGGTCACGGTGGTCGCCGCGCTGCTCGCCGCCGGTGTCGGGCACTCGGCGGCGGGTGTCGTGGTCGTGGCGCTGACGGTGCTGGCCAGCCAGCTCGCGGTCGGGTGGAGCAACGACCTGATCGACGCCGAGCGGGACGCCGCTGTGGGGCGTACCGACAAACCGGTGACCACCGGCGAGGTCGCCCGGCCGACGCTGGCCCGGGCCACGGCGGTGGCCGCCGTCGCCGTGCCGGTGCTCGCGCTGGCCGGCGGCCCGGCCGCGGCGGCCTGCGCCACGCTGGGCCTCGTCTCCGCGCTGCTCTACAACCGGCCGCTGAAGTCGACGCCGGTGTCGGTGCTGCCCTACGCGGTCTCGTTCGGCGCGCTGCCCGCGTTCGTGGTGCTGGCACTGCCCGGCTCGCCGGTGCCCCCGGCCTGGCTGGTGGCCGCCGCCGCGCTGCTCGGCGCCGGCGCGCACTTCGCGAACGTGCTGCCGGACCTGGCCGACGACGCCCGGACCGGGGTGCGCGGCCTGCCGCACCGGCTCGGGCCGGTGGGCAGCCGGCTGGCCGCCGCCGGGCTGCTGCTCGCGGCCACCGTCGCGCTGGTCCTCGGCCCGCCCGGGCCGCCGTCGTGGACCGGCCTGTCGGCGGTCGCCGCCGCCGTGGCCGTGCCGGCGGTCGGCTGGTACGCGGGACGCGCGACAGCCGGACGCTCGGCGACCGCCTTCCGGGCGGTCCTGGTGGTGGCGCTCATCGATGTGGTGCTGCTGGTGACGAGCGGCCGGGTGGTCTGAGGAGTCCACTCCGAGGTGGCATTGCCGGGTCCGCGTGCGGGCCTCGATCAGCTCCAACTACCCTGGAGCGCGGTCTGCGCGGGTATGGCCACCCCGTGCCCGGTGGTCGACCGGGCGGGGATCGTGACGAGGAGGACCGACGTGACGCGCTCGATCAGGGGTTCCCGGGGGCCGGCCCTGCTGCTGGCCGGCACGGCGGCGGCGAGCCTGCTGCTGTCCGGGTGCGGCGCCGGGCAGATTTCCGAGACCGCCAACAAGATCCCGTCGGTACAGGGCGTCAACGTCCAGACCTCCGACAACCTCTTCAAGGTGCGCGGGCTCTACGTGCAGTTCCCGGGCCCGAAGGGCTACGAGGCCGGGTCGAACGCACCGGTCAACGTGGTGATCTACAACGACAGCGAGAAGCCGGTGACAGTGACGGTCACCACCGACAGCGCGCGGGAGATCGTGCTCACCGGCTCCGGCGCGGGTGAGAGCGGCGCGGCCACCCCGACCGGTTCGCCCACCGAGCCGGTCACCACCTCGCCGACCGCGAGCGACCCGAGCGCGTCGCCGAGCCAGTCGCTGGAGGTGACCGGGTCGCCGTCGGCCAGCCCGTCGCCGAGCGAGTCCGCGCCCGCCGGTCAGCCGGCCCGGATCGAGATCCCGGCCCTCAGCTACGCCCAGCTCAACGCCGGCAACCCGCGGTTCCTCCAGCTCGTCGGCCTGAACGAGAAGCTGCTCGTCGGCCAGCAGGTCAACCTGACCTTCGACTTCGGCGACGGCAAGGTCGTCAAGACCCCGGCGCCGATCGGCATCCCGCTGACCCCGGAGGCCACGCCGTCGAAGATCGTGAACCCGCGTGAGCACGCCGGTGAGGACGGCGGCGCCGAGGGCGGCCACTGACCTCTCCCCTCCTTCCGTCGGCACCGCCGCCGTGGCCAGCGCCACGCCGGCGGTGTCGCCGTTCCGGGTGGGCTTTCGTCGTACGGGCCGGTTAGCGTCCGGTGGTGACCACGCCCCGATCGACCCCCTCCCGTGCCGGCGCCGGCCGCGGTCGCGCCGCCACCCGCGAACCCCGCCCGGCCTACGAGTGCGACGCCTGCGGCCACCAGCCCCCGAAGTGGGTGGGCCGGTGCCCCGAGTGCGGCGAGTGGGGTTCGGTGGTCGAGTGCACGGTCACCGGCCCGATGGTCTCCGGCCGGGTGGTCAGCTCGCGGATGCCTGCCGAACCGGCCCGGCCGATCGCCACGATCAGCGCCGCGCCGGCCCGGGCCCGTCCCACCGGTGTGAGCGAGCTCGACCGGGTGCTCGGCGGCGGCCTGGTCCCCGGCGCTGTGGTGCTGCTCGCCGGTGAGCCCGGGGTGGGCAAGTCGACGCTGCTGCTCGACGTGGCCCAGCAGTGGGCGGCCGGTGCCGGCAGCCCGTCGCTGGTGGTCAGCGGCGAGGAGTCGGTCAGCCAGGTGCGGCTGCGCGCCGAGCGGATGGGCACCCTGCACGACCAGCTCTATCTGGCCGCCGAGAGCGACCTGTCGGCGGTGCTCGGCCACCTCGACGCGGTCAAGCCGGGGCTGCTGGTGCTCGACTCGGTGCAGACCATCTCGACCACCGGCACCGAGGGCGTGCCGGGCGGCGTCACCCAGGTCCGCGCGGTCACCGCCGCCCTGGTCGCGGTGGCCAAGGAGCGCGGCATCGCCACCGTGCTGGTCGGGCACGTCACCAAGGACGGCCAGGTGGCCGGTCCTCGCGTGCTGGAGCACCTGGTCGACGTGGTGCTGCACTTCGAGGGCGACAAGCACTCCTCGCTGCGCATGGTGCGCGGCGTGAAGAACCGCTTCGGCGCGGCCGACGAGGTGGGCTGCTTCGAGATGCACGAGGGCGGCATCAGCAGCCTGGCCGACCCGTCCGGCCTGTTCCTGACCCGCTACTCCGAACCGGTGCCGGGCACCTGCGTGACGGTGGCGATGGAGGGGCGCCGGGCGCTGGTGACCGAGGTGCAGGCGCTGATCGGGGCCACCGTGGCCGGCTCGCCGCGGCGTACCGTCTCCGGCCTGGACAGCGCCCGGCTGGCGATGGTCCTCGCGGTGCTCCAGCGCCGCACCGAGCGGCTCACGCTGCACGACCGGGAGGTCTTCGCCGCCACCGTCGGCGGCATCCGGGTGGTGGAGCCGGCGGCCGACCTGGCGGTGGCGCTCGCTGTCGCCTCCGGCGGGCTCAACCTGGCGCTCAACCCGCATCTGGTGGCCATCGGCGAGGTGGGTCTCACCGGCGAGGTCCGTCGCGTCGGCGCGGTGCCCCGGCGGCTGGCCGAGGCCGCCCGGCTCGGCTTCCGGCTGGCCCTCGTGCCGCCCGGGTGCGGGCCGGAGAGCAGCGGCGCCGGGCCGGAGAACATGCGCGTGATCGAGGTCACTGACGTGCGTGCCGCACTCCAGGCGGCCGCCCGCGCGTCGGCGGAGTGACACGGTGGCATCCGCCGGGCGTTTCCGGGCAGGCCACGCAGGCCGCGCCGACCCGCCCGAGACGGGCATCGTGACACATCACAGTAACCACGAGAGCACCCACCGCATGGCAGTCCGTAGACTGTGCCCGTGCCGATCGACCGCGATGCCACCAAGCCCGCAACGGCGACGCCGCACGCCCGTACCGGCGCCGTGAGCGGCAACCCCGCTCGTGCCATCAGCGTGAGCGTCAACGGAAGCGTCGGCGGCGGGGCCGGCGCCGATCCGCTGCGCGCCAACCTCGCCCTGATGGCTCCCGGCACCGCCCTGCGGGACGGCCTGGAGCGGATCCTGCGCGGCCGCACCGGCGCGCTGATCGTGCTCGGCTACGACAAGGTGGTCGAGCAGATCTGCACCGGCGGCTTCCCGATGGACGTGGAGTTCTCCGCCACCCGGGTCCGTGAGCTGTGCAAGATGGACGGCGCGGTGGTGCTGTCCAGCGACGGCACCCGGATCGTGCAGGCCGGCGCGCACCTGATGCCGGACCCGTCCATCCCCACCGAGGAGTCCGGCACCCGGCACCGCACCGCCGAGCGGGTGGCCCGGCAGACCGGCTACCCGGTCATCTCGGTCAGCCAGTCGATGCGGATCATCAGCCTCTACGTCAACGGTCAGCGGCACGTGCTCGACGACTCGGCGGCCATCCTGTCCCGCGCCAACCAGGCGCTCGCCACGCTGGAGCGCTACAAGCTGCGGCTGGACGAGGTCTCCGGCACGCTCTCCGCGCTGGAGATCGAGGATCTGGTCACCGTCCGCGACGCGGTGGCGGTGGTGCAGCGGCTGGAGATGGTCCGGCGGATCGCCGACGAGATCGCCGGCTACGTGGTGGAGCTGGGCACCGACGGCCGCCTGCTGGCCCTTCAGCTCGACGAGCTGATGGCCGGCGTGGACGCCGACCGCACTCTGGTCATCCGCGACTACCTGCCGACCGGCCGCAAGTCGCGCACGCTCGACGAGGCGCTCGTCGAGCTCGACCTGCTCAGCGCCACCGAGCTCATCGACCTCGTGGCGGTGGCGAAGGCGATCGGCTACCCGTCCGCCTCGGACGCGCTCGACGCGGCGGTCAGCCCGCGCGGGTTCCGCCTGCTGGCCAAGGTGCCCCGGCTGCCGGTCGCCGTCGTCGACCGGCTGGTGGTGCACTTCGGCAGCCTCCAGCGGCTGCTCGGCGCGACTGTGGAAGACCTCCAGGCGGTCGAGGGCGTGGGCGACGCCCGCGCCCGCGGTGTCCGCGAGGGCCTGTCCCGGCTCGCCGAGGCGAGCATCCTCGAACGGTACGTCTGACCGACCGCTCAGCCGGTGATGGTCAGCTTCACCGGCTCGCTGATCTTGGTGCCGACGCGGGCGAACACCTGGTACGCGCCGATCGCGGCGAAGTCGCCGCCGGCCAGCCCGCTCGCGCACCTGTTGTCCAGCCGGCCGTTCCAGCCCAGCTCGTAGGAGCGCTCGAAGTTCGGCGTGAACGACTGGACGTCCGAGCCCTTGCCGGTGCCGCAGGTGTCCGACGACCAGATCTTCTCCGCGCCCGACTTGACGTACAGCTCCTGGAGGTCGGCGCCGACGTCGCGGCTGCACGTACGGTTCGACACGTTCTTGACCTTCAGGCGCAGCGTGACCACGGTGCCCCGCTGGGCGGTCGGCGGCACCGCGACCGGCGTCACCAGCAGCTCGGAGTCGGTGCAGGTGCCGTCGTCGGAGACCGGCTGACCGGTCGCGCCACCGTTGCCGGTGCCGCCCCCGTTGTTCGCGCCCCCGCCGTCGGTGTTCTCGCCGCCTGTGTTCCCGCCGCCGTTGTTCGCGCCGCCGCCCCCGGTGTCGCCCGGTGCCGGCGACGGGCTGCCCGACTGCGGAGTCAGCACCGAGCCGGACGGGTCGGGCTGAGCCCCGGCGGAACCGGTCGGGGACGGGTCGGTGCCCGGCGCGCCGGTGTTGCGATCCGTACCGGTGCAGGAATACAGCAGGACAATCAGGAAGAGCAGCCCCGCTCCGAGCACGACGGCACGACGCCGCCAGTACACGGCAGGGGGCAGGGGGCCGACCGTCAGACGCATGATGCGCCTACCGTAGCCGCGCGGTGCACGGCTCGCCGGTCCGACGCGCCGGGAACCCGCCGCCGTACAGCCACGGTAGTCCACACTGGATTCCTACCGCCACCGTCAGAGGTAGACCTTGCGCTGGTAGATCGCGTGCGCGCCGGCCACCCGGTCGAGGAAGAGCAGCCCCGCGCAGTGGTCGATCTCGTGCTGGAGCGCCCGCGCCTCGAAGCCGTCCGTCACCAGGCGGACCGGCTCGCCGCTGCCGGGAAGCGCACCCTCGACGACCAGGCGGCTGGCCCGCTTCACGTCGCCGGTCAGGTCCGGCACCGACATGCAGCCCTCCCGCCCGGCCTTCCACCGGGACGCCTCCACCACGCGCGCGTTGCACAGCACGAACGTGCCGTGCACGGTGACCGCCTTCGGATGCCCCGTCACGTCCACCGCGAACACCTGCGCGCTCACCCCGACCTGCGGCGCCGCCAGTCCCACGCAACCGGGCGAGACGCGCATCGTGGCCACCAGGTCGGCGGCGAGGCGCACCACCTCGGCAGACGTCGGGTCGACCTCCGGGCCCGGTTGGCTCAGCACCGGCTCCGGCGCGGTGACCACCGCCCGTACCGCGCCGGGGATGCCGAGCTTCTCCGGGGTCCAGCCGCCCAGGCCCGCGTACTCCGGCCCGGTCACAGCAGATCCGTGTCCGCCGGGCGGAGGCTGACCCCCACGCCCAGCTCCGCGGCGACCCGGGTGAGCCGGCCGGCCACCTCGTCCGACACACCGGGCGGCAACTCGACCTCGGCCACCACCACGTAGAGCGAACCGGTGAGCCGGGTGCTCAGGTCGGTCACGTTCCCGCCCGCGTCGGTCAGCACCCGGGTCATCGCCGCGACGATGCCCATCCGGTCGGCGCCGTGCACCGCGAGCACGTACGGCTCCCCGGTGGGCTCGCTGCCGCCGTCGGGCGTGACCGCGCGTACGGTCGCCAGCAGGTGCCCGTCGGCGGCGAGCGGGGCCAGCGCGGCCTCGACGTCGGCGGCGGCCGGGCCCACGCAGATCAGCGTCATCGCGAAGTGTCCACGCAGCCGGGTCATCGTCGAGTCGGTGAGGTTCGCGCCGAGCCGGGCGAGGACCTCCGCGACGTCGGCCACGATGCCCGGCCGGTCCCGGCCGATGACGGTGATCGCGAGCTCGTTCATTCGGACATTCTGCCCCGTCGCCCATGATCGATCGCGCCCGGCCACCCGGCCCGCCCAACCTGCGGGAAAGACAGCCGTGACATGATCGGCGACGCGATGTCCGATCCCACATTCGCCACCCAGGTCAGCCGGTGGTACGAGCGCAACGCCCGCGACCTGCCCTGGCGCAAGCCCGGCATCGGCGCCTGGGCGATCCTGGTCAGCGAGGTCATGCTCCAGCAGACCCCCGTGGTCCGGGTGGTACCGGCCTGGGAGGCGTGGCTGGCCCGCTGGCCCGAGCCGCGCGCGCTCGCCGAGGACACCCCGGCCGAGGCGATCCGGATGTGGGGACGGCTCGGCTACCCCCGCCGGGCGGTTCGCCTGCGCGAGTGCGCGGCGGCGATCGTGGAGCGCCACGGCGGCGTGGTGCCCGACCGGCTCGATCAACTGCTGGCGCTACCCGGTGTCGGCACGTACACGGCCCGCGCGGTCGCCGCGTTCGCGTACGGGCAGCGGCACCCGGTGGTGGACACGAACGTCCGGCGCGTGGTGTGCCGGGCGATCGCCGGAGAACCCGACGCCGGCCCCACCACCCGCCCGGCCGACCTGGTCGCCACCGAGGAACTGCTGCCGATCGAGCCGGCTGACGCCGCGCTGGCCAGCGCCGCCTTCATGGAACTCGGCGCTGTCGTCTGCACCGCCCGCGCGCCGCGCTGCGCGATCTGCCCGGTCGAGTCGAGCTGTGCCTGGCGGGCTTCTGGACAGGCCGCCCCCACGGGACCGACCCGCCGGCCGCAGCGTTACGCCGGCACCGACCGGCAGGTACGCGGACTGCTGCTCGCGGTGCTGCGGGAGTCCACCGGCCCGGTGCCGCACCAGCGGCTGGACCAGGTCTGGCACGACGACGTCCAGCGGGCGCGAGCGCTGGCCGGCCTGGTCACCGACGGCCTGGTGGAACCGGTGGGCCAGGAGTCGTTCCGCCTGGCCGGAGACGGCCCCGCCGTCCCCCTCCCCTGACCGCCCCCGCCCCACCCCCGCCCGCCCTCGGCTCGCCCCCCGCCCCGCCCTCGGCTCGCCCCGTTGATCATGAAGTTAGCGGCGACAAATAGGGCACCAAGTGCGGTCAACTTCATGATCGACCAGGGCAAAGGCGGGCAGGGCTGGGGCGGGCAGGGCTGGGGCGGGCAGGGCTGGGGCGGGCGGGCGGCGGCGCCAAGGCCGGGCGGCCGGCACCCTGGGGAGCGGTGGGTGGGCATCGGAAAGGCGACGGCCCCGGTGGCTTTCGCCTACCGGGGCCGTCGCCCTCGAACTGTGCGGACTTATGCGGCGTCGTCAGCGCCGGTGGCGGCGGTGCCGCCGAGGTCCGCCGGGACCGCGTCCGGCACGGCGTCCGGCCGGTCCGCGCCCCGGAAGACGAGCTTGGACTTGTCGATGTCCTCCGGGTCGCCCTCGCAGTCCACGACCACGATCTGACCCGGGGTCAGCTCGTTGAAGAGGATCCGCTCGGACAGGTTGTCCTCGATGTCGCGCTGGATCGTGCGGCGCAGCGGCCGCGCACCCAGCACCGGGTCGAAGCCCTTCTTCGCGAGGTACTTCTTCGCGTTGTCGGTCAGCTCCAGACCCATGTCCTTGTTCCGCAGCTGGGTCTCGATCCGGGCGATCATGATGTCGACGATCGACAGGATCTCCAGCTGACGCAGCTGGTGGAAGACGATGGTGTCGTCGATCCGGTTCAGGAACTCGGGCCGGAAGTGCTGCTTGAGCTCGTCGTTGACCTTCTGCTTCATCCGGTCGTAGTTCGACTCGGAGTCCTCAGAGGCCTGGAAGCCCAGCGAGACCGCCTTGGCGACGTCGCGCGTACCGAGGTTGGTTGTCAGGATGATGACCGTGTTCTTGAAGTCCACGATCCGGCCCTGGCCGTCGGTGAGGCGCCCGTCCTCCAGGATCTGGAGGAGCGTGTTGAACACGTCCGGGTGGGCCTTCTCGATCTCGTCGAAGAGGACCACCGAGAACGGCCGGCGACGCACCTTCTCGGTCAGCTGCCCGCCCTCGTCGTAGCCGACGTAGCCGGGAGGGGCACCGACGAGCCGGGACACCGTGTACCGGTCGTGGAACTCCGACATGTCCAGCTGGATGAGGGCGTCCTCGCTGCCGAACAGGAACTCGGCCAGCGCCTTGGACAGCTCGGTCTTACCGACACCGGACGGACCGGCGAAGATGAACGAGCCGGAGGGGCGCTTCGGGTCCTTCAGGCCGGCGCGGGTACGCCGGATCGCCTTCGAGACGGCCTTGACCGCGTCCTCCTGGCCGATGACGCGCTTGTGCAGCTCGTCCTCCATGCGCAGCAGGCGCGAGGTCTCCTCCTCGGTCAGCTTGTAGACCGGGATACCGGTCCAGTTGCCGAGCACCTCGGCGATCTGCTCGTCGTCGACCTCGCTGACGACGTCCAGGTCACCGGCCTTCCACTCCTTCTCCCGCTGAGCCTTCTGCCCCAGCAGCTGCTTCTCGGTGTCGCGCAGCTGGGCGGCCCGCTCGAAGTCCTGCGCGTCGATCGCGGACTCCTTGTCGCGGCGCACCTGGGCGATGCGCTCGTCGAAGTCGCGCAGGTCCGGCGGCGCGGTCATCCGGCGGATGCGCATCCGCGCGCCCGCCTCGTCGATCAGGTCGATCGCCTTGTCCGGCAGGAACCGGTCGGAGATGTACCGGTCGGCGAGCGTGGCGGCGGCGACCAGCGCGGCGTCGGTGATGGAGACGCGGTGGTGCGCCTCGTAGCGGTCCCGCAGGCCCTTGAGGATCTCGATGGTGTGGGCCAGCGACGGCTCACCCACCTGGATCGGCTGGAAACGACGCTCCAGAGCGGCGTCCTTCTCCAGGTGCTTGCGGTACTCGTCGAGCGTGGTGGCGCCGATGGTCTGCAGCTCACCACGGGCCAGCATCGGCTTGAGGATGCTGGCGGCGTCGATCGCGCCCTCGGCCGCACCCGCACCGACGAGGGTGTGGATCTCGTCGATGAACAGGATGATGTCGCCGCGCGTACGGATCTCCTTGAGCACCTTCTTCAGGCGCTCCTCGAAGTCACCGCGGTAGCGGGAACCGGCGACCAGGGCACCGAGGTCGAGGGTGTAGAGCTGCTTGTCCTTCAGCGTCTCGGGCACCTCGCCCTTGATGATCTTCTGGGACAGGCCCTCCACCACGGCGGTCTTGCCGACGCCGGGCTCACCGATCAGCACCGGGTTGTTCTTGGTGCGGCGGGACAGCACCTGCATGACCCGCTCGATCTCCTTCTCGCGCCCGATGACCGGGTCGAGCTTGCCCTCGCGGGCGGCCTGGGTCAGGTTGCGGCCGAACTGGTCCAGCACGAGGCTGGTCGACGGCGCGGCCTCACCCGGGGCGGCACCGGCAGCGGCCGGCTCCTTGCCCTGGTAGCCGGAGAGCAGCTGGATGACCTGCTGGCGCACCCGGTTCAGGTCGGCGCCCAGCTTCACCAGGACCTGGGCGGCGACGCCCTCGCCCTCGCGGATCAGGCCGAGCAGGATGTGCTCGGTGCCGATGTAGTTGTGGCCGAGCTGCAGCGCCTCCCGCAGCGACAGCTCCAGCACCTTCTTGGCCCGCGGCGTGAACGGGATGTGCCCGCTCGGCGCCTGCTGGCCCTGGCCGATGATCTCCTCGACCTGCTGGCGCACGCCCTCCAGGGAGATGCCGAGGCTCTCCAGGGCCTTGGCCGCGACACCCTCACCCTCGTGGATCAGGCCCAGCAGGATGTGTTCCGTACCGATGTAGTTGTGGTTGAGCATCCGGGCCTCTTCTTGGGCCAGGACGACAACCCGTCGCGCTCGGTCGGTGAACCGCTCGAACATGCCCTCGTGCTCCTCACGTGCCGTGCGCCTTGATGGTCAGATCTCGGCGGGGCCGGTGCGCGGACGTCCGGGACGGGCGTCCGTGCCTCCTTACTCTATCGCCGCGGACCGTCTTCGCTGAGGTCGTGTGCCCCCGCGAATGCCCGTTCCGACGTCGTTTCTGACAACCGTCCACGCTCAGGAGGTGTTCCGGGGCCCCTGCCTGTACGCGCAGAGCGAAATTCGACCGGCACCCGAACGGCCGGCCGAGTGGACCGGAGGCGGCAACCGATGCGTCCGCCGGGCCGTCCACAGCCTGTGGATGAAGTCTCCACCGCCTGTGGACAACCATCCCCGGCGGGGGTTTCTTCCCGTCCGCCGCGAGCGAGGGCGGCCCGGTGGGCCGGACCGGACATCCGGCACAGGGGCGACGGGAACGGGACGGCTGGGCGCAACCGTGACCCCGGTACGGAAACGGCGACGCCGGCCCGGAGTGGCACTCCGGTCCGGCGTCGCGTCGCCCGTGACGAGGGTGGGGTCAGTGCCCCGCCTTCGCGTGGTACTCGTCCACGATCTCCTGCGGGATCCGCCCCCGGTCGGAGATGTCCTTGCCGGCCTTCTTGGCCCACTCGCGGATGGCCCGGTTCTGCTCGCGGTCGGCGGTCGCGCCGCCCCGGCCCCGAGCGGCCCGGCCACCGACGACCACACCCCCGCGACCGACCTTCGTTCCGTTCGCGATGTACGGCGCGAATACGTCGCGCAATTTCCCGGCGTTGGAAGCGGAGAGGTCGATCTCGTACTGCACGCCGTCGAGCGCGAACTTGACGGTCTCGTCAGCGTCCCCGCCGTCCAGGTCATCGACCAGCTTGTGAATGATCTGCTTGGCCACGTCCCACATTCCTTTCGAGCAGGGTTGTACTCCTGCAATACACCGAGCACAATAACCCGTCCGGCGCTTGTTCCGTCAATAGGACGGGGTAACGAGCCGGAGAAGGCTTGCGGGGAGCACCTACTCGGGCCGGACCAACGGGAACAGGATCGTTTCCCGAATTCCGAGCCCCGTCAGTGCCATCAGCAGCCGGTCGATTCCCATTCCCATGCCGCCGGACGGCGGCATTCCGTACTCCATGGCCCGGAGAAAGTCCTCGTCCAGTCGCATCGCCTCGTCGTCGCCGCGCGCCGCGAGCTGCGCCTGGGCCACCAGCCGTTCCCGCTGCACGACCGGGTCGACCAGCTCCGAGTACGCGGTGCCCAGCTCGAATCCGAGCACGTAGAGGTCCCACTTCTCGGCCAGGCCCGGCTCGCTGCGGTGGGCCCGGGTCAACGGGCTGGTCTCCTCCGGGTAGTCCATGACGAACGTCGGCGCCCGAAGGGAAGGCACGACCAGTTCCTCGAACAACTCCTCGGCCAGCTTGCCCGGTCCCCACTTCGGGTCGACGGAGAGACCGACCTTGTCCGCGTACTCGACCAGGCGTGCCCTTTCGGTGCGGACGGTGACCTCCTCACCGAGCGCTTCGGAAAGAACACCGAACAGCGACACCGACCGCCACTCGCCGCCCAGATCGAACTCACGCCCGTCGGCGTGGGTCACCACCGTGGAGCCGGCGACCGCCACTGCGGCCTGCTGTACGAGATTTCGGGTCAGCTCGGCCATCGTGTGGTAGTCGCCGTACGCCTGGTACGCCTCCAGCATCGCGAACTCGGGCGAGTGCGAAGAGTCGATGCCCTCATTACGGAAGTTGCGGTTGATCTCGAAGACGCGGTCGACGCCACCGACCACCGCACGCTTGAGAAACAGTTCCGGCGCGATTCGCAGATACAGATCCGTGTCGAGCGCATTGCTGTGGGTCACGAATGGGCGGGCCGCCGCGCCGCCGTGCAGCAGTTGCAGCATCGGCGTCTCGACCTCGATGAAGTCCTGCCCGTGCAGGGTGTCGCGCAGACTGCGGACGGCGGTGGCCCGGGTGCGGACCATCTGCCGGGCCTGCGGGCGGACCACCAGGTCCACGTAGCGCTGGCGGACCCGGGACTCCTCGCTGAGCGGCTTGTGCGCCACCGGCAGCGGGCGCAGCGCCTTGGCGGTCACCGCCCACTCCTCGGCGAGAACGGACAGCTCACCGCGCCGGCTGGTGATCACCTCGCCGGTCACGCCCACGTGGTCGCCGAGGTCGACCAGACGCTTCCAGTCCCCCAGCCGCTCGGCGCCGACCCGGTCCAGCGAGAGCATCGCCTGGACCTCGGTGCCGTCACCGTCCCGCAGCGTCGCGAAGCAGAGCTTGCCGGTGTTGCGAATGAAGATCACCCGGCCGGTGACCGAGACCCGGTCGCCGGTGGCGGTGTCGGTGGGCAGGTCGCCGTAGCGCTCCCGCAGCTGCGCGAGCGTGGTGGTCCGCGGGAAACCCACCGGGTACGGCTCGACGCCCTCGGCGAGCATCCGGTCCCGCTTCTCCCGGCGGACCTTCATCTGCTCCGGAAGGTCGTCGGCGGGGTCTGTTGGCAGGGCGTTCTGCTCGGTCACGGCACGCTTCCTCAGGCCTTGGGGACATCGGCGGGGTCAGCACATGAGCGTACTCAAGCGCCGTGGCGGCCGTTACGGGATAACCTGCCCGCCATGACCGACCCCACTGCGGCCCTCTCGTTCGGTGCGGCCGCGGCCGAGTACGACCGTTTCCGTCCCCGTTATCCGGAGGCGGCGCTGCGCTGGGCGCTGGACGGACTGCTCGACGCGCAGGTCGTGGACCTCGGCGCCGGCACCGGCATCCTCACCCGGGGACTGCTGGCGCTGACCGGGCCGGTGGCGCACGTCGTACCCGTGGAACCTGATCCGGGGATGCGGGCGCAACTGGCCGCCGCGACGCCGGGTGCGACGGCGCTGGCCGGCAGCGCCGAGGCGGTGCCGCTGCCGGACGGGTCGGCGGACGCGGTGCTGGCCGGGCAGGCCTACCACTGGTTCGACAGGGAGCGGGCGCACGCCGAGGTGGCCCGCGTGCTGCGCCCGGGCGGCACGTTCGCGCCGGTCTGGAACATCCGGGACGAGCGGGTCGGCTGGGTCGCGGAGCTGACCCGGATCGCCCACCTCGGCGACAACGCGGGCGACGTGACCCAGCGGTACGCGGACTTCGGCGCCGCCTTCACCGCTGTCGAGGTGGGCGAGTTCCCGCACGCCACCACGCTCACGCCGGACGAGGTGGTGGGCATGCTGCACACCCGCTCATTCTGGCTGACCGCCGACACGGACGAGCGGCGGCGGGTCGACGCGGAGCTGGCGGAGCTGTTCGCCGGCCACCCAGACCTGGCCGGCCGGGACGCCGTGGAGCTGCCGTACCGCACGATGGTGCTCCGGGCGCGCCGGCGTTAAGAAGGGGCCCCTCCTCTACCGGAGGCGTTAACAGGGGGCCCTTCCTTGCACCTCAGACGTTGCGGTCGTAGACCATCCGCAGGCCGATCAGCGTGATCATCGGCTCGTGGTGGGTGATGGTGTGGCACTCGCCGAGCACCAGCGAGGCCAGGCCGCCGGTGGCGATGACCGCCTTCACGCCGCCCAGTTCCTCGGACATCCGCTCGACGATCCGGTCCACCTGGCCGGCGAAGCCGAAGTAGAGCCCGGCCTGGAGGCACTCGACGGTGTTCTTGCCGATCACCGAGCGCGGGCGGGTCGCCTCCACCTTGCGCAGCTGGGCCGCGCGGGCGGCCAGCGCGTCGAAGGAGATCTCGATGCCGGGCGCGAACGCCCCGCCGAGGAACTCCCCACGGCTGCTGACCAGGTCGAAGTTGGTGGTGGTGCCGAAGTCGACGACGATCGACGGCCCGCCGTAGAGCGTGTACGCGGCCAGCGTGTTCACCACCCGGTCCGCGCCCACCTCCTTCGGGTTGTCGATGGCGAGCTGCACGCCCGTCCGGACACCCGGCTCGACGATCACGCTGGGCAGGTCGGCGTAGTACCTGTCGAGCATGGTGCGCAGCGAGCGCAGCGCGGCCGGCACGGTCGAGCAGGCGGCCACGCCGGTGATCTCCACGGCGTCCCCGGCGAGCAGTCCGCGGAACATCAGACCCAGCTCGTCCGCTGTGGAACGGGCGTCGGTCTTGATCCGCCACGAATGCACCAGCTTGTCGCCGTCGAAGGTCGCCAGCACGGTGTTCGTGTTTCCGATGTCGATGCAGAGCAGCACAGCGGCAGCCTAGACGTCACGCAGGTCGAGGGCGATGTCCAGGATCGGCGACGAGTGGGTGAGCGCGCCGACCGAGAGGAAGTCGACGCCCGTCGCGCCGTACTCGGCGGCCATCGGCAGCGTCAGCCCTCCGGTGGCCTCCAGCTCCGCCCGGTCGCCCACCGACGCCACCACCTCGCGCAGCTGCGCCGGGGTCATGTTGTCCAGCAGCAGGAACCGCGCCCCCGCCTCGACCGCCTCCACCGCCTCGGCCGGCGTGTCCACCTCCACCTGCACCGCGACGTCGGGGAACGCCTCCCGGACCCGGCGGAACGCGGCAGCGATCCCGCCCGCCGCGACCTTGTGGTTGTCCTTGATCATGGCGACGTCGTACAGGCCCATCCGCTTGTTGGTGCCGCCACCGGCCCGGACCGCGTACTTCTCCAGTGCCCGCAGGCCCGGCGTGGTCTTGCGGGTGTCCAGCACCATCGCCTTCGTGCCGGCCAGCGCGTCGGCCCAGGCCCGGGTGTGCGTCGCCACCCCGGACATGCGGGACAGCAGGTTCAGCGCCGTCCGCTCGGCGGTCAGCAGCAGCCGGGTCGGCCCGGTCACGGTGGCCAGCACGTCGCCGCGCGCCACCCGCTGCCCGTCGCCTGCCACGAGCGAGACCTCGACCGTACGCCCCGCGCCGGTCACCTCGCCGACCAGCTCGAACACGGCGGCGGCGACGGGCAGCCCGGCCACCACGCCGTCGGCGCGCGCCACCAGATCGGCCGTGTCGTGCTGGTCGTCAGGGATGGTGGCCACGCTCGTCACGTCGAGGAAGCCGGGCCCCAGATCCTCGTGCAGCGTGTCGACGATGACGTGCCGGACCCGCTCCGGGTCCAGGCCGCCGTCCCGCAGCGCCCGCTCCGTCGACTCCCTCATGACTGGTTCTCCTCCCAGCGCTCGGCCACCCGGCCGTCCGTACCCACCTCGGCCACCAGGTGGCCCAGCCACCGCTCGTCGGCCGTCGGGAAGTCCTCCCGCCAGTGGCAGCCCCGCGTCTCCTGGCGCGCGTACGCGGCGGCGACCAGCGTCGACGCCACAGTCAGCAGGTTCGTCGCCTCCCAGTCGGCGGTACGCGGCACGCCCCGGCCCGCGCCCAGCCCGGTGAGCGTGGCGGCGGTGGCCTCCAGCGTCTGCGCCGACCGGAGCACTCCCGCGCCCCGCGTCATCGCCCGTTGCAGCTCCGCCGTGCCCGTAGCCGGCACCAGCGCGCCCGGACCGCCCACCCAGGCGCCGGTCTCCGCCGGGCGGGCCTGCTCGGGCAGCCCGGCGGCGATGTCCTCGGCGATCCGGCGGGAGAAGACCAGCCCCTCCAGCAGTGAGTTGCTGGCGAGCCGGTTGGCGCCGTGCACGCCGGTGCAGGCGACCTCGCCGCACGCGTACAGGCCGGGGATGGAGGTGCGCCCGTGCAGGTCGGTCCGGACGCCGCCGGAGGCGTAGTGCGCGGCCGGCGCGACCGGGATCAGGTCGGTCGCCGGGTCCACGCCGATGGCCAGGCAGGACGCCACGATGGTGGGGAACCGCCGGGCGAGGAAGTCGCCGCCCAGGTGCCGGGCGTCCAGGAAGACGTGGTCGGCACCGCTGGCGAGCAGCACCCGGTGGATGCCCTTGGCGACCACGTCCCGGGGGGCCAGCTCGGCCAGTTCGTGCTGGCCGACCATGAACCGCTTGCCGTCGCCGTCGACCAGGTGGGCGCCCTCGCCGCGCAGCGCCTCGGAGACCAGCGGCTGCTGGGCCAGCCCCGCGCCCGGCCCACCGGCCGGCACGATGAGCGCGGTCGGGTGGAACTGGACGAACTCCACGTCGGTGACTGCAGCGCCCGCGCGCAGCGCCAGCGCCACCCCGTCCCCGGTGGAGACCGCCGGGTTGGTGGTGGCGGCGAAGACCTGCCCCATCCCGCCGGTGGCCAGCACCACCGCGCGGCCGAGGATCGCGCCGACGCCGTCCTCGCTGCCCTCGCCGAGCACGTGCAGCGTGATGCCGCAGGCCGGGCCGAGCCCGTCCGGCCCGTCGCCGGGAGCGCGCAGCAGGTCCAGCACCAGCGCGTGCTCGACCAGCCGGATCCACGGATCGCGGCGGACCGCGTCGTGCAGCGCCCGCTGCACCTCCGCCCCGGTGGCGTCGCCGCCCGCGTGCACGATCCGGTCGGCCCGGTGGCCGCCCTCCCGGGTCAGCATCAGCGAGCCGTCCGGGTTGCGGTCGAACTCCGCCCCGATCCGCATCAGCTCACGCAGCCGGGTCGGCCCCTCGGCCACCAGTGCGCGGACCGCCGCCGGGTCGCAGAGGCCGACGCCGGCGACCTCCGTGTCGTACGCGTGCGCGTCCGGCGTGTCCGCCGGGTCCAGCACGGCGGCGATCCCGCCCTGCGCCCAGCGGGTCGAGCCCTCGTCCATGTCGACCTTGGTGACCACCGTGACGTGCAGGCCGGCTTCGCGCAGGTGCAGCGCGGCGGTCAGCCCGGCCACGCCGGAGCCGACCACGATCACGTCTGTCGTCTCCACCCAGCCGGGGGCGGGCGCGGCGAGCAGCCGGGGCAGCGCCGGCAGGTCGACGGTCGGTAGGTCCATGAGCACAGTCAACCCGAAGCGCACTCGGCTCGGGCGCGGGGGGGCGTGACGAGTGCGGTCCGCTACCTCGTCCGGCGCGGGAGGCCGGCCGGTCCGGCGCCCTTGAGCGAGGTGGTGACCGTACGGTCGCTGAGCCACAGGTAGCAGCGGACGCCCCGGTCGCCGACCGCCCAGCGACCGGCAGCGGGCGGACGGACCACCACGTCGCTGCGGTAGCGCAGGAGCCCGTCGGCCGGCACCCCGGCGTACCGGGCGATCACGCCGAAGCAGCCGTCGTAGAGCGGCACCCAGTCCTCCGGCTTCTTCGGGTACGGGCGGTCCGGCGCGGCCCACACGCCGACGAACTCGGCGTCGTGCGCGGCAGCACAGTCGACCGGGTTGAGCCGCTCCACGCGGTTCGTGTCCCGC
Source organism: Micromonospora sp. CNZ296 (assembly GCF_007827635.1). Taxonomy (NCBI): domain Bacteria; kingdom Bacillati; phylum Actinomycetota; class Actinomycetes; order Micromonosporales; family Micromonosporaceae; genus Micromonospora; species Micromonospora sp. CNZ296. The sequence continues at coordinate 128,941 of NZ_VISW01000007.1, read as the reverse complement.
ACCGAGCGCTGGCAGCCCAGCCGCAGCGGGGAGGGCGTCTTGAGCGCGTCGCGCAGGCTGCCCGTCCGGGTGACCACGGTGGCCGCCGCCTCGACGGTGGTCAGCTCGGTCAGGTCGCACCGGTACCAGCGGGAGCCCGCCGTCCAGCCGGCACCCGTCGGCACCGCCACTGCCAGCCGGAGCCGCCCGGCGCGCCAGTCGTCACCCACGTACCCGGTGGCCCGCTTGTCGCAGTCGGCGAACGCGGTACGCAGCTCGGGCGAGGCGAGCGGCGGCGGGGTGGGCCGGTCGGTGGTGAACGCCCCGACGTGCACCGTCTCCACCCGGTGCGGCAGTTCGCAGCCGACCGGCGCGTACGCGGCGAGGCCGACGCTCGCTGTGAAGTCGGCGACCTGGCAGACCCCGGCCGCCGGGGTGAACGGCCCGGGTGCGGCCATCGCGGCCCAGTCGTCGGTGAGGTCGCCGTCCAGACCGCCGGCGCCGGCGCAGCCGGCCAGGGCGGCGCTCGCGACCATCGCGGCGACCAGGAAGCTCATCGCACGGCGCATCGCGGCCTCCCCCAGCCGACGACCGTCGATCCCCGACGGTCCGCCCAGGGTAGCCGAAAATGACCTTCCGGTGACAGACCGCGTTTCCCGCCCGTCCGCCCCGTCGATCTTGCACTAGCCGCCCCCGCAGACCTGACAAAAGGGGCGACGAGGGGGCCGCAACTGCAAGATCAACGGCGAGACGCGGCGGCGAGGGGGTTGGGGACGGGGGCGCCTGCGGTGCCGGGGGCCGCGGTCGCCGGGTCCGCCGAGAGGTCGACGACCTTGTTGTCGGCGTCGACGTGCACCACCCGGGGGCGGTACGCGCGGGCCTCGGCGTCGTCCATCTGCCCGTACGAGATCAGGATGACCAGGTCACCGGGGTGCACCAGGTGCGCGGCGGCGCCGTTGATGCCGATCACGCCGCTGCCCCGCTGCCCCGGGATCACGTACGTCTCCAGCCGGGCGCCGTTGGTGATGTCCACGATCGCGACCTGCTCGCCGGGGATCAGGTCCGCCGCGTCGAGCAGGTCCTCGTCCACAGTCACCGAGCCGACGTAGTGCAGGTCGGCCTGGGTCACGGTGGCCCGATGGATCTTCGACTTGAGCATGGTCCGCAGCATCGGGGTGCCTTTCCGCATTCGTGGTGGAGTTCAGGGACGCGGCGCGAGGTGGATCGCCGTGTTGTCGATCAGACGGGTGGCGCCGACCCAGGCCGCGATCAGCAGCCGGGCCGGGCCGGCGACCGGGCCGGGTTCCAGCTCGGTGTCGGTGAGCACCAGGTAGTCCAGGCGCGCGTCCGGCGCGTCGAAGGCCCGGTGCGCGGCGGCCAGCACCGCGCCCGCGTCCTCACCCCGCTCGGCCGCCGTCGCGCCGGCCCGCAACGCGGCGGACAGGCTCAGCGCGGTCTCCCGCTCGGGCGCCGACAGGTACCGGTTGCGGCTGGACATGGCCAGCCCGTCCGGTTCCCGTACGGTCGGCACGCCGACGATCTCGGCCGGCACGTCGAGGTCGCGGACCATCCGGCGGACCAGGGTGAGCTGCTGGTAGTCCTTCTCGCCGAAGAACGCCAGGTCGGGGCGGGTGAGCTGGAGCAGCTTCATCACCACGGTGAGCACGCCGTGGAAGAAGCCGGGACGGCTCAGGCCCTCCAGGTCCTCGCCGAGCGGACCCGGGTCGAGCCGCACCGTCGGGCGGCCCTCCGGGTACATCTCGGTCACCGAGGGCGCGAACACCACGTCCACCCCGGCCCGGCGGCAGATCTCCAGGTCGGTGTCGAGCGTGCGCGGGTAGCGGTCGAAGTCCTCGTTCGGGCCGAACTGCAGCGGGTTCACGAAGATCGTGACGATGACGTGGCCGGCGCGCTCGCGGGCGGCCCGCAGCAGCGCCTCGTGCCCGGCGTGCAGCGCGCCCATGGTCATGACGACACCGACCGGGCCGGCCATCGCCTCGCGGGCGGCCGCCAGTTCCTTGCGCGTGTGCAGCACCTCGGCCATCAGGCCGCCACCTCGATTCCGTCGAGCACGTTGCGCAGCGCGGCCGCGTCCGCCGGGCGAAGGCGGCCGACCGCGACGGCACGGTCCGCCGTCCGTCGTGCCAACGCCAGATACGCGGGTACGGATTCCGGCGCGGTCCGCGCCAGCCGGTCCAGATGCCGGCGCACGGTGCCCGCGTCGCCGCGCGACACCGGGCCGGTGAGCGCGTCGTCGCCCAGCCGCAGCGCGTTCTCCAGGGCAGCCCGCAGCAGCGGGGCGAGCACCTTCTCCGGCCGCTCCACCCCGGCGTCACGCAGCCGGTCGGCGGCCTCGTTGACGAGCGTCACCAGGTGGTTCGCGCCGTGCGCGAGCGCCGCGTGGTAGAGCGGCCGGTCGTTCTCACCGACCCACTCCGGTACGCCGCCCAGGTCGGCCACCAGCCGGGCCGCGAACGGGCGCAGCTCGGCCGAGGCGGTCACCCCGTAGGAGATGCCGGGCAGGCGGGACAGGTCGTCCGGCGTACCGGTGAAGGTCATCGCCGGGTGCAGCGCGAGCGGCCGGGCGCCCGCCTCGGCGGCCGGGGCCAGCGCGGCGAGCCCGTGCGCGCCGGACGTGTGCGCCACCACCTGGCCGGGGTGCAGCGCGCCGCTCGCGGCCAGGTCCGCTACCACGCCCGCCAGCGCGTCGTCCGGGACCGCGACGATCAGCAGGTCGGTGGCGGCACGCGCCACCTCGGACGCGGTGCGGTGCGGGGTCTGCGGCAGCAGCAGCGCCATCCGGGCCCGTGTCGCGCCCGAGGCGCCGGATGCGGCGACCACCCGGTGACCGGCTGCGGCGAGGGCCACGCCCAGCACGGCGCCGACCCGGCCGGCGCCGAGGACGCCGACGGCGAGGGTACGCGGGAAGACGAGCGGGGCAGCGGTGGCCCGGGGGCGCAGCGGTGCGCTCATGGCAGCGATCCAGTCCTCGAAGGGGGTACCGGTCGATGGCAAGTATGCGCCCGGGTGACAGACCCGAAACAAGAAGGTGTGAAAACCTTCACCGACCGCCGGAAGCCGCTGCTGCGGTGGCGGGCAAACCGCCCGTTCGGGTACGTCCCGTAGGGTCGGCCCGGTGACCTCCCCGCTGCGCTGGCGCGACGCGATGGAGCGGGCGCTGTACGGGCCGGACGGCTTCTTCGTCTCCGGTGCCGGGCCCGCCGCGCACTTCCGCACGAGCGTGCACGCCTCACCCGTCTTCACCGCGTGCCTGCTGCGGCAGCTCGAGACGGTGGACGCGGCGCTGGGGCACCCGGACCGGCTGGACGTGGTGGACGTGGGCGCGGGCCGGGGCGAACTGCTCCGGGCGCTGCTGGCGCAGGCCGCACCCGAGCTGGCCGCCCGGCTCCACCCGGTGGCCGTGGAACGGGCCACCCGCCCACCGGACCTGCCGCCGGAGATCGCCTGGCGCCCCGACATCCCCGACGGCATCACCGGCCTGCTCCTGGCGACGGAATGGCTGGACAACGTCCCAGTGGACGTGGCGGTCCACACCCCCGAGGGCTGGCGCCTCCTCCTGGTGAACCCGAAAACCGGCGAGGAGACGATCGGCCCGCCCCCGTCCCCCACCGACACCACCTGGCTCACCCACTGGTGGCCCTCGGCCGTTCCGCCCAACGCCCCGGTGATCAAGGAGTTTGTGGCCTCGGAGGGCCCGGATCAGGACACAAACTCCTTGATCAACGGGGCGGGTGAGGGCGAGGGCGGGGGCGGTTGGAGGGGGGAGATCGGGTGGTCGCGGGATCTGGCCTGGGCTGAGGCTGTGGGAAAGGTGGCGCGAGGGCTGGCGCTCGCCGTGGACTACGGGCATCTGCGGGACTCGCGTCCTGCCGACGGGACGCTCACCGGGTATCGGAGCGGGCGGCAGGTGCCGCCGGTCCCTGACGGGTCGTGCGACGTGACGGCGCACGTCGCCATGGACTCGGTCGCCTCCGCCGGTGAGCGGGTCGCGCGGTGCGCGTACTCCCTGGTCTCTCAGCGGGAGGCGCTGCGGGCGCTCGGGGCCGACGGCGGGCGACCACCGCTGAGCCTGGCCGGTCGCGACCCGGCCGGCTACCTGCGGGCGCTGGCCGCCGCGTCGGCGGCGGCCGAACTGACCGACCCGGCCGGGCTCGGCGGGCACCTGTGGCTGCGGCAGCCGGTCGGCGTCGCGCTCGACGCGGTCGTGGCACGATGACGGGCATGACCACGGACGCCGCCGACCTCCGCGAGCTGACAGTCGGTACCGGCGCCGGCGGTGAGCAGCTCGGCACCGACATGGTGCTCAACATCGGGCCGCAACACCCCTCGACGCACGGCGTGCTGCGGCTGAAGCTGGTGCTCGACGGGGAGCGGGTGGTCGCCGCCGAGCCGATCGTCGGCTACATGCACCGGGGGGCGGAGAAGCTCTTCGAGGTACGCGACTACCGGCAGATCATCGTGCTGGCGAACCGGCACGACTGGCTGTCGGCGTTCTCCAACGAGCTGGGCGTGGTGCTCGCCGTCGAGCGGCTGATGGGCATGGAGGTGCCGGAACGCGCCACCTGGCTGCGGATGGCGCTGGCCGAGCTGAACCGGGTGCTCAACCACCTGATGTTCCTCGGCTCGTACCCGCTGGAGATCGGCGCGATCACGCCGATGTTCTACGCGTTCCGGGAACGGGAGACCATCCAGGCCGTGATGGAGGAGGTCTCCGGCGGCCGGATCCACTACATGTTCAACCGGGTCGGCGGCCTGAAGGAGGAGGTGCCGTCCGGCTGGACCGGGCGCGCCCGCGCCGCCATCGCCGAGGTACGCCGCCGGATGCCCGACCTGGACAACCTGATCCGGCGCAACGAGATCTTCCTGGCCCGTACCGTCGGCGTCGGTGTGCTCTCCGCCGCCGACGCCGCCGCGTTCGGCGCGTCCGGGCCGGTCGCCCGCGCCTCCGGCCTCGACCTCGACCTGCGCCGCGACGAGCCGTACCTGGCCTACGACCAGCTCGACGTGCCCGTGGTGACGAAGACCGCCGGTGACTGTCACGCCCGCTTCGAGGTGCTGCTCGACCAGGTGTACGTCTCGCTCGACCTCGCCCAGCAGTGCCTGGACCGGGTGGACCGGATCAGCGGGCCGGTGAACACCCGCCTGCCGAAGGTGCTGAAGGCGCCCGAGGGGCACACGTACGCCTGGACCGAGAACCCGCTCGGCATCAACGGCTACTACCTGGTGTCCCGGGGCGAGAAGACGCCGTGGCGGATGAAGCTGCGCACCGCCTCGTACGCGAACGTGCAGGCGCTGTCGTCGCTGCTGCCCGGCTGCCTGGTGCCGGACCTGATCGCCATCCTCGGCTCGATGTTCTTCGTGGTGGGCGACATCGACAAGTAGCCGGCGGGGTCAGCGCCAGCGGTCGGCGGTGTCCCGATACGGCTCGCCGTGTCCACCGCGCTCCGGGCTGCGCCACTCCGGTTCCGCCGGCCGCCATTCCGGCTCGGGCCGACGCCACTGCGACTCGCCCTGCCGCGTCTCCGGCTGACGCCACTCCGGCTCGGCCTGACGCCACTCCGGTTCCGGCTGACGCCATTCCGGTTCCGGCTGACGCCATTCCGGTTCCGGCTGACGCCATTCCGGTTCGGGCTGACGCCATTCCGGGGGTGGCTGGCGCCATTCCGCCTGGCCGCTGCGCTGCGTCGGTGGCCGCCACTCGTCCGGCACCGGCACACCGCCGGCCGGCAGCGCCGGGTGGCTCTCCCCGGACCAGCGGGCGTCCGGTCCGTCCGGTCCGCTCGCGGCCGCTCCACCGCCGCGCACTGAGGCCCACCGGTCCTCGACCCGGTACTCCGTGCCGCCGCCGTCGGCGTGCACTGCGGCCCGCCGTTCCCCGAGGCGGATCTCCCGGCCCGCGCCGTCGTCACGGACCGCGGCCCACCGGTTGCCGGCACGCATCTCGGACCACTGGTCGCCGTCGGTGCCCGCCCGGCCGGGCGGCACGTCCGGTACGCCCGCTGCGGCCGCGGGCCAGGCGCCCGCCGCCCGGCCGGCCCGGTCGTCACCGCCGCCGGACCAGGGCCGCTGCTCCTCCGCCGCCGTCCGGCCCTGCTCGCTCGACCAGCCGCCCCCGGCGGTACGCCCGGACCAGCCCTGTTCCCCGGCAGCGGCCCGGCCGACACCTGCCCATGGATGCTCGGCACCGGGACGCCCGGGGTCGGTCCACGAGTGCCCGTCGTCGCCGGAGCCGGCACCCCGGCCGCCGTCGTCCGACCCGGCGCGGCGGCCCGACCGGTCGCCCGGGTCGCGGTGTCCCGCGTGCCGGTGGTCGGCCGCGTCCGCGCCCCGGGACCGGTCCTCGTCCGGCCAGCCGCCGGGGAATCCGCCGTACCGGGTGCCGGTCGGCTCACCGCCGACGATCGTGTGCCGGGTGGTGACGTGCACCGTCTCGGTGTGGTGGACCACGCCGACCGGGCGGGTTTCCGGCCGGGCCACCGGCTCGGACACCCGCGCCGCGCCGTACACCCCGCTCGCGGGCCGGTCCGGACGTACGGTGGCCCGCGCCGCCGGTTCGGCGTCGTGCCGACCGGTCCGTGCCGGTTCGGAGTCGTAGCGACCGGCCCGGGGCTGTTCGGTTTCGTAGTGGTCCGCCCGGGGCGACTCAGTGCCGTAGCGGCTGGTCCGGAGCGGTTCGGAGTCGTAGTGGCCCACCCCAGGCGAGTCGGCGTCGTAGTGGCCGGTCCGGGACGGCTCGGCCTCGTATCGGCCCGTCCGGGACGGGTCCGGGGTGTGGTGGCCCGTCCGGGACGGCTCAGCGGCGTAGTGGCCCGTCCGGGACGCGTCGGCGTCGGTTCCGTAGCCGCCGCCGGGGTACGCCGGCCGGGCCGGTTCGTCGTCGTCCCGGCCGGCCGGTTGCGACCGGCCGACGTCGGGCACGCCGGCGCCCGGCACCCGGGCCGCACCGCTCGGGCGCTCCGGCGCCGACGCCAGGGCGGACACGGGCGCGGAGGCCAGTCCGGCGGCGGCCGCGTCGAGCCGGTGCCGTACCGCGCCGGCCACCTCCTCGGCCCGTCGTGCCTGGTCGAGCGCCTGATTGCCGCGCTGGGCGGCGGCCACGATCTCGGCCCGCAGCTCCCGCCGGAGCTGCGCCAGCTCCTCGCGCATCTCCTCGGCGACCGCGCCACCGGAACCGCTCTCCGGTCGCAGCGCGATGGACAGACCGATGAGCACGACGGCGAGGATCGCCAGGACTGCGCCGAACCGGAGCGAGCCGTTGCCGTCGGCGATCAGCAGGATGAGCGCGGCCAGGGGCGCCAGCCCCACACCGACCCAGAACAGGACGGTGAGCAGGGTGGGCGTGCTCTTGTCGGCGGGCGCGACCGAGGCGGGCATGGCTGAGCAGAGTACCGAGAGTTCCACCGGAGGGGAACGGGTCGGCGCCACTCGATGAGCGGCCCGTCGAACAGGGCAGCGGTGCCGCCGGCCGGCACGCGTGGCGCCGGCCGGCGGTGGTGCGTCAGCTCGTGGCCAGCGCGGCGTCGGAGGAGAAGACCAGGCCGACGCTCGCCGAGCCGGTCTTCAGCGCGTTCTTGGTCTGCGGGCCGCCCGCGTCCAGCGAGCTGAACGAGCCGGCCTTGAAGTCGTAGACCTCGACCAGCCCGGCCTGGCACTTCGGCCGCTGCGGGCACTCCGGCGGCCCGGCCAGCACGGTGGCCTGGCCGGAGCACTTGGCGGCCAGCTCGGAGAGCGTGGACACGCCGTACTTGTCGGCGAACGCCTTGGTGACCGCGAACGCGTTCTGGTCCTGCGCCTGGGACGGCTGGCCGAAGACCAGGCCGGCCTTGTCGCCCCCGGTCTTCAGCGCCGCGACCGTCTTGTCCAGCTCCGGCGAGGAGACGGGCTGGGCGTCCTTGCCGTTGGCCTTGGTGTTGAGGAACTCCGCCATGGTGGCGGCGTACTCCGGGACGACCTGGATCTGGCCCTTCTCCAGGGCCGGCTCGTAGAGCTCCCGGTTGCCGATGGTCTGCACCTTGACCTGGTAGCCGGCCGCGGTGAGCGCGATCTTGTAGAGCTCGGCGATGGTCTGGCTCTCGCTGAAGTTGCCGGCGCCGACGGTGATCTGACCGCCCGGGCCCTTCTCGATCCCGTCGGTCACGCCGTTGGCGGAGGCGAACTCCTGCGCCGCGACCTGGGGCGTCTTGCGGTCGACGTCGACCGCCCGGTTGAGCTGGATCAGCTTCGGGGTGTCGAGCTTCGCGGAGACCTTGTCCAGCGCGGCGACGAGCTGCGGCGTGGCCGCCTTCGCGTTGATCGCCGGGATGACGTTGTCGGTGTTCTGGAGCTTCTTGTCATCGGTCAGGACGACGAGCTGGTCACCGGCCACCGGTGCACAGCCGGCCCCCGAGGCGCCCTGCTCGGGCGCGTCGGTGCCGGACGAGCCGGCGTCGCCGCAGCCGGTGAGGAGAACAGCCGCAGTGAGTGCGCCGAGCGCCCCCGCGGCCAGTGTCGTACGCGCGCGCATCAGTGCCCGCCTTCCGTGTCCCGGCGCGACCCCCTCGGGCCGGCCGCGTGTCCGACGGGCGATCCGGACGGCCACCCGCGACTCCAGCCAATATCCTCCGGACCCGACCGACAAACTCGGAGCGGTTTTCGTCATCCGATCGTCACCGACGGCTCAGTTGCCGGTCGTCGCCGCCGTCGCGCGGCGGTTCGCCCGCGTGCGTTCCCGGCGCAGCGGGCGGGGCGTGACCACCCGCTCCACCAGCGCGAGCACCCCCTCGACGAGCAGCGCCAACCCGGCCACCAGGACCCCGCCGGCGATGATCTGGCCGCCGCCGGCGGCGATGTCGAGCCCGAACCCGGCCCGGATGATCTGGCCCAGCCCACCGCCGTTGACGAACGAGGCGAGCGCGGCGGTGGCCACCACCTGCACCGCCGCGGTGCGGAAGCCGGCCGCCAGGTAGGGCACCGCGAGCGGCAGCTCCACCCGCCGCAGCACCTGCCCGCCGGACAGACCCATGCCCCGGGCCGCGTCCCGGGCCTCCGGGTCGGCCTGCCGCACCCCGGTGAACGCGTTCGCCAGCAGCGGCGGAACCGCGAAGACCGCGAGCGCCACCACCACGGCCGGGCGGCCGAAGCCGAGGAACGTCAGCGGCAGGATGGTCAGCAGCGCCAGCGTCGGGATCGCCAGTGTGACGTTGGAGACCAGCAGGACCAGCCCGCCGCCCCGGCCGCTGTGCCCGAGCCAGAGCCCGATCGGCCAGGCCACCAGGCAGCCCAGCAGCACCGCCAGCGCGGACATGCTCAGGTGCTCGCCGAGGCGGTCCAGCACGCCGCCGGGGTTGGTCCAGTTCAGCGGGTCGTTCAGCCAGACCACTGCCTGCTCGACGGGGTTCACCGGGCGGACCTCCCGCGCAGCCAGGGGGTGAGCAGGCGGCCCACGCCCGCCAGCACCAGGTCGAGCACCAGCGCCAGCAGCACGCACAGCACCGTGCCGGCCATGATCTGCGCTTTGTAGAAGTTGTTCTGGAAGCCCGCGAAGATGAGCTGCCCGAGCCCGCCCCGGCCGACCACCACTCCGACCGTGACGAGCGCGACAGTGGACACGGTCGCCAGCCGTACGCCGGTGAGGATGCCGGGTAGCGCCAGCGGCAGCTCGATCCGGAACAGCCGGCCCCACCTGCCGTACCCCATGCCCTCGGCGGCCTCGCGCACCTCCGGGGGCACCTGGTTCAGCCCGGCCAGCGCGTTGCGCACGATGACCAGCAGCGCGTACAGCGCGACCACGGTGAGCACTGTGATCGCGCCGATGCCCAGGTACGGCGCGAGGAACGCGAACAACGCCAGCGACGGGACGGTGTAGAGCACCCCGGTCACCGCCAGGATCGGGGCCGACAGCGACCGGAACCAGTACGCGAGCACCGCGAGCGGCAACGCCACCAGCGCGGCGATCACCACGGCGCGGGCGGTCAGCCAGGTGTGCTCCCGCAGCGCGGCGAGGATCGTGTCAGAGTTGTCCCGCACGTACTGCCAGGAGAACCACGGATTACCCGGGTCGGCCCGGTAGCTCAGGTGGAGGGACACACGTGGACGGTACCCCGGGAGGCACCGCCGGAGGCGGCGCGGCGTCGATCACGCTGGAGGGCATCCGCAAGCGCTACCCGGACGGCACCGAGGCGGTACGCGAGCTGAGCCTGGAGGTCGCCGCCGGCGAACTGGTGGTGCTGATCGGCCCGTCCGGCTGCGGCAAGTCGACGGTGCTGCGCATGATCAACCGGTTGATCGAGCCGACCGACGGGCGGATCCTGCTCGGCGACGACGACGTCACCCGGGTCGACCCGGTGGCGCTGCGCCGCCGCATCGGGTACGTCATCCAGAACGTCGGCCTGTTCCCGCACCAGACCGTCGCCGCGAACGTGGCGACCGTGCCGGGGCTGCTGGGCTGGCCGAAGCAGCGGACCCGGGACCGGGTCGGCGAGCTGCTGGAACTCGTCGGCCTGGACCCGGCGCAGTTCGGCCGGCGGTACCCGCACGAACTGTCCGGCGGGCAGCGGCAGCGGGTGGGCGTGGCCCGGGCACTGGCCGCCGATCCGGTGGTGCTGCTGATGGACGAGCCGTTCTCGGCGGTGGACCCGATCGTCCGGACCCGCCTGCAGGAGGAGTTCCTGCGGTTGCAGGCCGAGGTACGCAAGACGATCGTGCTGGTCACCCACGACCTCGACGAGGCGGTCCGGCTGGGCGACCGGATCGCGGTGCTGTCCGAGGGCGGCCGGCTGGAGCAGTACGACACGCCCGCCGCGCTGCTCGGCTCGCCCGCCTCGGACTTCGTCCGCGAGTTCGTCGGCGCCGACCGGGGCATCCGGCGGCTGGCCGTGACCCCGGTGACCCGCGCGGTACTCGACCCGCTCCCGGCCGACGGCGGCACCGGCCTGCCCACCGTGGCGCTCGGCGACTCGGCGTACGACGCACTCGGCGCGCTGCTCACCTCCGGCGCGGAGCACGCGGTGGTGACCGAGGAGGGCCGGGCGGTGGGGCTGCTCACCCGCACCCGGGTGCTGGCGCTGGGCGCCGTGGACTGAGGTCAGGCCCGGCCGCCGAGGCTGGCCAGCCCGACGATCCAGCCGGCGAAGAAGCCGTACGTGACGCCGGTGCTGGCCGCCTGGAACGCGGCGAACAGCGAGCCGTGCGGGCCGAGGAGCGTGGCGAACAGGGCGCTGAGCCCGCCCGCGAGCGCGTACGCGCCCCAGCCGGAGAGGAACTGGCTGCCCGAGGACGTCACCCGGTCGACCTGCGGCCCGGGCAGCAGGTACAGCAGCGCCGCCGCAAGCACGAGCAGCAGGATCGCCCGCAGGTTGGTGGCGAACACGCCCTCGTCGGCCTGCCACCGCCAGGACGGCCAGGCGAGCAGCCGCAGGAACCAGCCACCCGCGCCGGTCGGGTCGGTGCCCCGCTGCGCCCAGTCCACGTACATCGGACTGCCGCCGACGGCGACGAGCAGGAACGCGGCGAGCGTGCCGGTGCCGGCGGCCGTGCCGTACCGGGGGACGGTGCGGGGGCGGTTGCTCAGAGCCATGCGGCGGTCAGTTCCCGGCCGGTCCCGCCGGGCAAACCTGCGCAACCGGTCGGCAGCCGTCGGCCGACGGGCAGTCATCGACCTCAGTGCTTCATCAGGTAGTCGATGAAGGCGGCGCGCAGCAGCGGCGCGGACTCGTCGTAGCCGTGCCCGGTCAGCTCACGCCAGAGCGCATTCGCCTCGTCGATGGTCGGGCCGATCGAGTTCGGCGCGCCGTCCAGCGCGGCGGCCTCGTCGGCGTTGGGCAGGTGCCGCAGAACCGACCAGAAGAAGCCCACGTCGCGGCGGTCGCGCGCCAGGTTGAACGCCTGCTCGCGCAGCTCCTCGGTGGAGAGCTTGTCGAGCTCGTCGAAGGTGCGGCCGCCGGGGGCAGGAGTTTCGGTCATGCCGCCGAGCCTAACCGGAGAGATCAGTCCGGGCGCGCCGGACGCACGGCCATCGCCGGGGTCAGCGGTCGTCGGCGTCCCAGCGCCGGGGTTCGTTGTCCCAGCGCGGGGCCTCCCATGCCTCCACCGGGGTGTCGTGCTGGCGTACCGGCAGCACCGACGGCCAGGCGTCGGCCGGCTCGGGCGGCGGAGTCATCGTCCAGCCGCCGCTCAGCGCGCCGTCCCGGGCCGGGCGAACCGGGCCGAGCGGACCCGGCGGTGCCGGGCGGGGCCGGCCGAACGTCTCGACCAGCCGGGTGACGAGCAGGCCCACGCCGAGCACGGCGCCGCCGAGCGCCCACCGGCTGACCGTCCAGCCGTGCGGCACGGTCCAGGCCAGGAACACCACCACCAGGCAGACCGCGAACAGGGTGCCGAAGATGCCGCCGCGCCGCCCGTACGCGCTGGTTCCGGCGAGCATGACGGTGCCGACCGCCAGCACGGTCCAGTCCAGTCCGGTGCCGGGCGCGACCTGGCCGTCTCCGTTCGCCGCGATCAGCACGCCGCCCAGCATCGCCAGCACGGTGGACCCGACGAGCGCCAGCGCGGTCACCGTGGCGGCTGCCACGCCGCGCCGCCGGGCCGGATCGGCGACCGGGCGGAACCGGCCGATCAGCCGGCGTACCGGTTTCATCGCGGCGAACAGGCCACCGAGGACGGCGACCGCGGCGAAGCCGACGAAGAAGTACAGCGCGCTGCCGCGCGGGTCGTAGTCGCCCTGCACCGTCACCGGCGCGGTCCGCCGTTCCAGGTAGACGATCACGCCGGCCGCCCCGGCCAGGCTCGCCGCCCATCCGGGCACGTGCAGCACCACCACGGCCAGGGCGAGCGCCAGCCCGGCCGCGGCCGCGATCGCCAGCGCCGGCAGCAGCGCCTCCCGCGTGCCCCGGTCGCCCTGCTCGGCGAAGTGCAGCGCGGCGGCCAGCGCGACCGGCCCGATCGCCAGGTTCACCGCGCCGGCCCGCAGGCTCAGGCCGGCGGCGAGGGTGAGCAGGCCGAGCGCCGCCACGTCGACGAGCAGCGTCTTCAGGGAGCCGCCGCGCAGCGCGTCCGAGTCCTCCCGCCAGAGCAGCCAGGCCATCGCGACCAGACCGGCGAGCAGCACGAACTCCCAGAGCACGTGCACCGCGATCCGGTCCCGGCCGGGTTCGCCGTGGGCCGGGTCGTCGAAGACGTGCTCCAGTACGGCAGCGGGCACCCCGGACGACGTCTCCGGCGGCGCTGTCCGGCCCGCATCGTCGTACGCCATTGGCTCGCGCCTCCCCCAGGTGGCCGCGTCCGGCCCACGGGCGGGCGGACCGGTGGCGGCCGTCGCTCTCCGGTCGCCAGGGACGGTACCGCCGGGCCGGGGTGGGGGGAACCCTCAGAGACGCCCGCGGGGCGTCTCCCGGTCACCCGGCTCGCGGTCCTCGTCGTCCTCCTGCTCCGGCACCCGGCAGGAGCGTTCCAGCCAGAGCGCGGCCGCGACCAGCGCCAGCGCGGCGATGAGGCCGCCGAGCGCGGCCGGCCGATCGTTCATGGCCGCGTTGGTCTGTTCCACGAACAGCCAGCCGGTCAGCCCGGCGTAGAAGCCGGCGAAGATGGCCCCGGCCAGCGCCGACGCCTTGGCCAGCACGACGAACCGGGCGACCAGCAGCGGGTTGACCGGCTCCCGGCCGGGCCGCCGCTCGATCCGGCCCCGGGTGTTCACCGCCGCGTAGCCCTCCAGCACGGCCAGCCCGGCCAGCGTGATCACCGGCAGCCAGGGCAGGTCAGAGCCGAGGTCGCCGTAGAAGCTACTGATCAGCAGCCAGGCCACCGCGGCGGCGGCCAGGCCGGCCACCACGAGCGTGGAGGCCCGGGTCGGCCCCATCCGGAAACGGTCGGGCCCCTGCGGGGAGCGGTCGGTGCTCACCGCACCTCCTCAGCTCGCCACTGCCGGGCCACGATCCACCGGGTCATGTGTCCGACTCTAGCGCCAGATCGGGTCGCGGGCTCAGTTCCAGGGCGTCCCCGGCGAGCGGCTCGGCGTTGAGCAGATCGGTCAGCCAGCCGTGCCCGGGCAGCCGGCCGTGCGGCTCGATGTCGATCCACGGGCGCAGCACGAAGGCGCGCAGGTGGGCCCGGGGGTGCGGCAGGATCAGCTCGGGGTCGTCGCGGAGCACCGGCTCGCCGGCGTCGTCCCAGACCGCGATCACGTCCACGTCCAGCGTGCGCGGCCCGTACCGTCGCTGCGGGTCGCGGTCGCGCCCGGCCGCCGCCTCCGCGGCCCGGGCGCGGACCAGCCAGTCCTCCGGCGTCGCCGCCGGGTCCGCGACCATCACCGCGGCGTTCAGGTACGCGGGCTGGTCGGCGTCCCCCCACGGTGGAGTCTCGTAGACGCCGGAGACCACGAGCACCCGGTCGCCGAGCGCGGCCACCGCGCCGCGCAGGTGGCCGAGGCGGTCGCCCAGGTTGCTGCCGATCGACAGCACGGCCCGGGTCATCGGGTACGCCTCATCGTGACGGCGACGTCCCGGAAGGCGTGCGGGATCGGGGCCTCCGGCTTGTGCACAGTCACCGTGGCGGCGGCCACCAGCGGCTCGGCCAGGCAGACCGCGAGCAGCCGGTCGGCGAGCGTCTCGATGAGGTTCACCGGCTCGCCGGTGATCACCGCGACCAGGCGTTCGGCCAGTTCGCCGTAGTGCACGGTGTCGGTCACCTCGTCCGAGCGCGCGGCCGGGCCCAGGTCCAGTTCGAGCACCGCGTCGACCACGAACTCCTGCCCCTGGGCGCGCTCGAAGTCGTAGACGCCGTGGCGGCCGTGCGCCCGCAGGCCGGTCAGCTCGATCCGGTCGCTCATCTGTCGCCTCCGCTCGTGCCGGTGGCCGCTTCCGCCGGCCGGGTACCGCCGGTGGCCGCCGCGGTCTGCGGCGATGTCGCTTGCCGTGTGCCGGTCGCGGTGGCGAGCCGGGGGCTGCCGGTGGCGCGCCAGACGGCGAGCGCGTCGGCGGTGCCGCGGACGTCGTGCACGCGTACCCCCCAGGCGCCGGCCGCGACGGCGAGCACGCTCGTCGCGACGGTCGCGGCCTCCCGCCCGGCGGTGGGGCGGGGTTCGCCGGCCGGGTCGGCGAGCAGCCGGCCCAGGTAGGACTTGCGGCTGGCCCCGAACAGCACCGGGAAGCCCAGGTCGACCAGCTCGGGCAGGCGGGCGCTCAGCGCCCAGTTGTGCGCGGCGGTCTTCGCGAAGCCCAGGCCCGGGTCCACGATGATCCGGTCGGCGGCCACCCCGGCGGCGAGCGCGGCGTCGACGCGCCGGCTCAGCTCGTCCCGGACCTCGGCCACCACGTCGGTGTACGTGGCCAGCTCCCGCATCCCCCGCGAGTGCCCCCGCCAGTGCATGAGCACCCAGGGACAGCCGGCGTCGCGGACCACCCGGGCCATGTCCGGGTCGGCGAGGCCGCCGGAGACGTCGTTGACCACGTACGCGCCGGCGGCGAGGACGGCCTCGGCGACCCGGGCGCGGCTGGTGTCGATGCTGACGAGGATGCCGGCGGCGCTCAGCTCGCGGACCACGGGCAGCACCCGGGCGGTCTCCGTCTCCGCGTCGACCCGCTCGGCGCCGGGCCGGGTGGACTCGCCACCCACGTCGATCAGGTCGGCGCCGTCCCCGCGCAGTCGCACCCCGTGTGCGACTGCCGCGTCCAGATCGGCGTATCTGCCGCCGTCGGAGAAGGAGTCGGGCGTGACGTTGAGGACGCCCATCACCACCGGGGTCTCCGCCCGTACCAGATCGGTCACGGACCCGACAGTACCGTTCGCCGGCAGGGCTTCCGGCCACCGGGCGAGCGCCCGACGCGGCACCCCTGACGTGCGCATTGGAACAGGTGTACGATCGGTCATCCGGGCCGTCGGAGGTCGACTCTTCACGGCTTGTCGCAAAGGTGGCCGGGCCGTACGCTTTGGAATGGCCCAGCATCGAGATGGCGAAGCCTGGAGGGAGGGCCGAAGCGGGAAGAATCCCCCCAAAACTCACCACTCTACGTGGTGGGTGACGGACTCAGCGTTGACGGCGCTGTCTCTGACGAGCACCATCCCGCCAGGCTTGCCTACTTGCACCAACGCGGCGCCGCCGGCCGCGACCTTGGGGAGGTTTCCAGTGATCGCCATCGAGCTCATGGCAACGGCGTCCAGTGCCGTGGACCACGCGCTCCACACCCTGGCGTCGACTCCACTCGCCGAGCCGGCACCGAAGGGCATCGACACCGACAACGTCGTCACCTTCTTCGCCAGCAAGATCGCGCCGATCCTGCTCGCGGTCCTCGGGGTGATCTTCATCGGCCGGGCCAGCCGGGGTGAGATCTCCAAGGTGCTGACCAGCTCGGCCATCGCCATCATCGGCCTGGCCTTCATCGCCGGAGCGGCAACACTCTTCTTCGTCGGCGACTACCTGATCAACCTGATCTTCGAGTAGGGCGCTGGGCGACGATGCGGCTGCGCACCGACGACGACATCTACCGGGCACGCCTCGTCTACCTGGGGCCGCCCGGGTACACCCTTCCCGTCCACCTGCCGTACGCCCAGTACGGCCTGTTCATGCTGCTCGTACCCCTCTACATGTTCATCCACTGGTTGTTCACGCTCCAGGTCGAGCTGTTCCCCGCCTGGGAGATCTCGCTGGCGATCGTGACGACCTCGTTCATCTTCCGGTACGTCGACCCGGACCGGCCCGCGCGCATGGTCATCCGGACCGCGCTGACCGACTGGCGACGCACCCGGGAACCGGCCACCGAGCAGCGGGATCCGCGGCTCGTCGCGAGCCGGATCAGGATCCGGGAGGAACTGGCATGACCGGGCGTACGACAACCGTGCAGACGAACGACGCGGGTGAGGCGGTCGCATGAGTCGCTCTTCCACGCCGGGTTCCCCGGCCGGGCGCCCGGCCGGGCCCAACGGTAACCGTGCGCGATCGTTCGACTACCCACCGGACGAGGATCTGGACGAGGTCGTCCTCGACAGCGCGCTCGTCACCAGCCCCGGGCACAGCCGCGTCGGCGTGTTCCAGCCGCCGCGACCGATGACCCCGCGCGAGCCGGTACGCCCCGACGGCGACATCGACTCGCCCTTCCTCGACCTTTTCGGCGGTGCGCAGCCCCGCCGGCGGCCCGCCGCGTCCACGCCGCCCGCACCGGTCGAGCCGGTGGTGGCGCCACCCCGCCGCGGCGTCGGCCGCGAGCCCCTGCCGATCCCGCACCAGCCCGCCGTGCCGGTCGAGCCGGCGCCCCGGGCCGAGCCGGAACCGCCGGTCCGCGAGCAGACCCCTGGGGTACGCGCGGTCGGGCGACCCCGGCCCGAGCCCGTGCACGCCGCGCCGCTGCCGGTCGAGCCGCCCCTGCCCGACCCGCCGGCCGCGCTCGCCCCGCCGCCGCCGTCGCGTAGCCGGGTGCCGCAGCAGGCCGGTGACCGGCTGCCCGCTCTCCGCCCCCCGGCCGAGCCCGAGCCGGCGCTCCCGCCGCCCCCGCAGATCCCCGCCCCCGCGCCCGCCGAATACCGGGAGCCGGATCTCGCTGCGGCGGACCCGCTCGCGGCCGGCGCGGCGCCGTCGCGGGAGGTCGGCCGTCCGGCGCACCGCGAGGTGACGCCGCCCCGGCAGCGCACGCCGGAACGCCGCAACCGGCCGACCAAGCCGGTCCGGGTCCGTGCCCCGAAGATCAAGTTCGGCGACCGGGATCCGTCGGTCGAGCTGGCCATCACCGAGATCGCCGGGCACCTCACCTTCACCCCCAACACCGTCACCGCCTGGTACTGGCTGCCCGAGGTGCGGTGGGCGTTCCGGCCGGACGCCGAACGCGAGGCCCTGCTCTCGGCGATCTCCGAGCAGTACGCCGGGCTCGCCGGGTTCCGGCTGCACCTGCGCCGCACCACCCGGCCCTTCCCGGCCGACGAGTGGGCCCGCACCATCGACGCGCACACCGCCGCGCCGCTGCCCGACGTACCGGGCACCACCGGCTGGGCCGACCACCTGGTCGCCGCCCAGCGGCATCTCATGGCGGTCAACCACGCCGAGGGCCAGACCTACCTCGGTGTCACGTTCGCCCGCCGGTCGCTCGGCGACTCGCTCACCGAACGACTCCTGCGCACGTTCGGCCGGGGCACCGCCGACGGCGAGCGGCGCCGGCTGAGCCGTACCGTCGAGCAGTTCGACGAGGTCCTCGGCGCGTTCGGCATGCGCGGGCGCCGGGTCACCGCACCCGAGCTGGAATGGCTGCTCTACCGCTCGGTGGCGCTGTGCATGGCCCCGCCCGGCGTCCTGTCCCCGATCACCAACGGCCGGTGGGAACGCGGCGACCTGCTGGCCCTCACCGAGCAGGTCGAGCGCTACCGCACCCCGTACGGCTCGACGGTGAAGCTGGTCAACCGGATGACCGGCGAGGAACGCCACGTCGCCGTGCTCGCGGTCGGACGGATGGAGCCGCTGGAGATCCCCGAGCGGCACGAGCCCTGGCTGCACTTCCACGAGCGCCTGCCGTGGCCGATGGAGCTGTCCACCCGCGTCGACATCCTCGGCCCCAACGACTCCTTCCGGAACCTCGAACACCGGCTCCGGATGATCCGCTCCCAGCAGCTCGACTACGCCGAGCACGGCATCGACGCCCCGCCCGAGCTGGAACGGCTGGCCAAACGCGCGCTGGTGATCGGCGACGAGATGACCACCGGTCTGCCCGTCGACTCGGCCCGGGCACACGGCTGGCACCGGATCGCGGTCGGCGGGCGTACCCGGGAGGAGTGCCTGGAACGGGCCCGGCGGCTCATCCAGCTCTACTCCCGCGAGCTGCGGATCTCGCTCCAGCACCCGAAGAACCAGGACTGGCTGGCCCGCGAGTTCATCCCCGGCGAGCCGATCGCCAACACCGGCTACGTCCGACGGATGCCGGTCAACCTGCTCGCTGCCGCGCTGCCCCAGGCCGCGTCCACAGTCGGCGACCGGCGCGGCGACCTGATCGGGCGGACCGCCGGCACCTGCCGCCGGCCGGTCTTCCTCGACCTGCACTTCCCGATGGAGGTACGCGAGCGCTCCGGCCTCGCCGTCTTCGTCGCCGAACCCGGCGGTGGCAAGTCGACGCTGCTCGGCGCGCTCGGCTACCTGGCCGCGCGCCGCGGCGTGCAGGTGACGCTGCTCGACCCGTCCGGCCCGCTGGCCCGCCTCTGCGCCATGCCCGAACTGGCTCCGTACTCCCGGGTGCTCAACCTGACCGGCTCGGAACAGGGCACGCTCGCGCCGTACGCGCTGATCCCGACGCCGCTGCGCAGCGAGTTCGGGGCCGGTCCGGCGGGCGACCGCGAGTTCGAGATCGCCGTGTCGAACGCCCGCGCCGAGCGCCGGATGCTGGTGCAGGACATCTGCATGATGCTGGTGCCGCCGCAGGTGGCCCGGGAGGCGTCCACCGCCACGCTGTTCCGGCACGCCGTACGCCAGGTGCCCGCCGAGGAGACCTCCACGCTCGACGACGTGGTGACCTGCCTCCAGGGGCTCGACGACGACGCCGGGCGCGAACTGGCACACCTGCTGCTCGACACCGCCGAGATGCCGCTGGCCATGCTCTTCTTCGGCCGGCCGCCGGAAGGGCTGCTCGGCGCCGACGCCGCGCTCACCGTCATCACCATGGCCGGTCTGCGGCTCCCGGACCTCAAGATCGAGCGGGAGTACTGGTCGGCCGAGGAGGCGCTCGCGCTGCCGATGCTGCACACCGCGCACCGGCTCGCCGTACGCCGCTGCTACGGCGGGTCGATGTCCTCCCGGAAGCTGGTCGGCCTCGACGAGGCGCACTTCATGGAGGGCTGGCGGTCCGGGCGCTCGTTCCTGGTCCGGCTCGCCCGCGACTCCCGCAAGTGGAACCTGGCAGCGCTCGTCGCGTCGCAGAACCCGAAGGACATCCTCGGACTCGACGTGCAGAACCTCGTCTCCACCGTCTTCGTCGGCCGGATCGCCGAGGACAGCGAGATCGCCTCCGAGGCGCTGCGCCTGCTGCGGGTGCCTGTCGACGACGGTTACGAGGCCACACTCGCCTCGCTCTCCCAGGCGGACAGCGGATCGGCCAACCGGCTCGGCTTCCGCGAGTTCGTCATGCGCGACGTCGACGGGCGCGTGCAGAAGGTCCGGGTCGACGTGTCGTACGTCGACGGGCTGCTGGAGCACCTGGACACCACCCCCGCCGCGGTCGCCCAGGCCGCCGGGATACTGCCGACCGTCCTGGCTGATCTGGAGGCGTGACATGGCGAGGGCCCGGGCACGGATCGCGGCGCTCCTCCTCGCGCTCGGCGTACTCGCCGGGGCCACGATCTCCTGGCCGGTGATCGGGGCGGCCACACCCGCGTACGCCGCCGCGCCGGTCACCCAGGCGCGGGCCGAGCTGTGCAGCACCAAGGAGTGGCAGGCCGACTTCCGGTCCTGCGTCGGCAGGCTCAAGGCGGTCAGCGAGGACCAGGTCGAGTGCCGCAACGCGCCGGTGCCCGCCGCGCCGGACTCGGGCCTGGCCGGCTGGTTCGCGTCCCGGCCCGACTCGGCGAAGGAGCCCGGCCCGAAGGGCCTCTACAGCGACTACGGGTACGCCGGGTACAGCTACAACACGTACGACATCGACGGCGGCTGCGCTTCCTCCGTGCTGCATCCGGACTACCGCTTCACGACGATGGTCGCCAACGGCGAGTTCATGTTCGCCAACGCGGTGATCGGTGCCTCGAACGCGCTGCGCGAGCGCGCCTGGGATCCGCGGACGATGTGGAGCTGGGCCGACCCGCTGGTGGAGCAGGCCACGAAGGCCGTCTACCAGAAGGTGTTCAGCGTCTTCGGCATCATCACCGTCTGCGTGGTCGGCCTCTACCTGCTCTGGCGGTCCCGCCAGTCGGACATGAGCAACGCGATGACCACCGCGGGCTGGGCGCTGCTGGTGATGGTGGCGGTGACCGCGCTGGCCGCATGGCCGGTCAAGTCCGCGAACATCGCCGACAACACGCTGATCAGCACGCTGGGCGTGGTGCACGACGCGGTCGGCCCCTCCTCCAAGACCGTCCCGCCGGACAAGTGCGCGCTGCCGAACCCGAGTGCCTGTGTCGACAAGCGGCCACCCGCCGTGCGTGCCAGCGACACGGCGACCGAGACGATGCTCTACCGGAACTGGCTGCGCGGTGTGCTCGGTTCGGCGGACAGCGAGACCGCGAAGAAGTACGGCCCGGCCCTGTACGACGCCAAGTCCCTGACCTGGGGCGAGGCGGAGGCTATCCGGTCCAAGCCCGCCACTCGCGACGTGGTCATCAAGGCCAAGCAGCAGCAGTGGGCCAAGGTCGCCGAGCAGATCAAGACCGAGGACCCGGAGGCGTACGAGTACCTCCAGGGCACCCGGGACATGGACCGGATCGGCGCCGGGTTCATCGCGGTGCTGGCCTCGGTGCTGTTCGCCATGTTCGACCTCACGGCGTCGCTGCTGGTGCTGCTCGGCTTCCTGATCTTCCGCTGGGCGGTGATCGCCGCACCGATCCTCGGCACTGTCGGCCTGATGCGCCCGGCCAGCGCCGGCCTTCGGCGGCTGGCGAACGCGGTGGTCGCCGCCGTCTTCAACATCGCCATCTTCGGCACCGGCGCGGCCATCTACCTCTTCGCCGTCGACCTGATCATGAACACCGCCACGCTGCCCGGCTGGCTCCAGGTGGTCCTGGTCTGGCTCTGCGGTGTGGTCGGCTGGTTGCTGCTGCGGCCGTACCGCCGGATCACCCAGCTCGGCGGCAAGGACAGCAGCGAGGCAGTCAGCTCGGCCGGCTCCTGGCACCGCCGGTTCTTCCGGGACATGCGGATCGCCGCACGGCTGGACGTGGCCGAGCCCGGCGGCACCAACGAACCGGCGATCGGCAAGCGCCGCACCGTCACGGCCGACCAGCGCAGCCTCCGGCCGGAGGCCCGGCACGAGGATCCGGCGCACAGCGCCACACCCGCCGAGCGGGAACGGCCGGACGGGCGGGAAAGGCCGGAGGAGGCGCCCGCGAGCGGACGGCCGGGTGAGCGTCCCGGTGGCACTCCCCGCCCCCGGCGCGCACCGTCGACCTGGACCGAGCCGGACGTGCCGGAGGAGGCGCCCTCCTACGCCGTCTACCGGCCGGACTCGGCGGGCCGCGGCACCGCACCGGCCCGGCCGGCGCCGCGCATCCGCTCCGAGGCCCGGTGAGTCCGGTGCGACGCGCGCTGGAATTCCTCTTCACCCGGGTCCTCCGGTCCCGGATCGGGGTCGCTCTCATGATCGCCGTGCTGGTCTTCGGGGTGATCGGCGCGGCCCGCCTCGTCGCCGGACCCGGCGATCCGGGCCTCGGCCTGACCAGCCGCCCCACCCAGCCGATCAGCACCGCGGACCCGGAGGCCGGTGACGACGGCGTGCTCGCCAGTCCGCCGACTGCGGTCGCCCCGAAGACCCGGCCGGGCGAGGACACGCCGGAGCAGGTCGCCGGTCGGTTCACCACCGCGTGGCTGAGCGGCCCGGGCAGCAGCGGCGACGCGTGGCAGGCCCGCCTGCGGCCGCTCTCCACCCCGGCGCTGGCCGAGAAGATGACTGATGCCGACCCGGAGACAGTGCCCGCACGGAAGACCACTGGTGCCCCGACGCTCCGGCCCCGCACCGAGTCCTTCGTGGAGGCGGTGGTTCCGCTGGACAACGGCACGCTCCGGCTCGAACTCGTCGCACCGGACGGACCCTGGCTGGTGGACGCGATCGACTGGGAGCGGTCGTGACCGCCGGCCCGGCCGTCGCCGGACAGGTCCGCCGGAAGCTGCGCCTGGGCGTGGTCGCCACCGTCGTCACGAGCGTGCTCGCCCTGCTCTGCTGCGTCGGCGGGGCCGGCGCCTTCCTCCTCACCGAACTCGGCGGCGACGAGGACGACCCGAAGCTCGCGGCCCTGAACTGCGACCCCGCCTACCAGGTGAACCTGACCGGCGACATGCCGCGCTTCGCCGAGTACGGCGAGCGTCAGCTGCGCAACGCCGCGGTCATCATCAAGGTCGGCCAGGACATGAAGCTTCCCGCCCGCGGCTGGGTGATCGCGCTGGCCACCGCGATGCAGGAATCAGCGCTGCGCAACCTCGCCAACAGCACGGTGCCGGCGTCGCTCGCGTTGCCGCACGAGGGGGTCGGCGCCGACCACGACTCGCTGGGTCTGTTCCAGCAGCGGCCCGGTTGGGGCAGCGTCGAGCAGCGGATGACGCCCTCGTACGCGGCCCGCAAGTTCTACCAGAAGATGGAGAAGGTGCCGGACTGGCAGCAGCGCCCGCTCACTGTGGTCGCCCAGAAAGTCCAGGTCAGCGCCTACCCCGACGCCTACGCCAAGCACGAGGAACTGGCCGGAGCCATCGTCGACGCGCTGGCCGGCGGCGCCGCCCGGACCGTGGAGATCGCCGGCAAGGCGGTGTGCGACGCCGCGGCCGGAGACCGGATCGCCGCCTCAGGCTGGACCGCGCCGCTGCCCGGCGGTGTGGTCTCCGGTTTCCGCACCACGGCCCGCCCCAGCCACCACGGCGTGGACCTGGCCGCCTCGAAGGGCACGCCGATCCACGCCGCCTCGGCGGGCCGGGTGCTGGTGGCCCGCTGCGACCCCGACCGCTCCGGGCGGCGGGACTGCGACCGGGACGGCTGGCCGAACAAGGGCGGCTGCGGATGGTTCGTGGACATCCTGCACGCCGGCGGATTCATCACCCGCTACTGCCACATGGTCGAACGACCTCGCGTGGTGCCGGGTCAGGCGGTCGAGGCGGGCGAGGTCATCGGGATCTCCGGCAGCAGCGGCAACTCGTCCGGCCCGCACCTCCACTTCGAGGTGCACAAGAACGGCGACCGGTCCAGCAACGGAGCGGAGAACCCGGTGCCCTTCATGCGCAAGCGGGGCGCGCCCCTCGGCGAGACCGGGTGAGGCCGGGCGGATGAGCAACCCCCTGCCCGACCCGTTCGCCGACCGGCCCGACTGGGCGCCGCTGCCGCCCCGGCCGGTGGAGACCGTGCCCGCCACCGGCGGCACCGAGCTGCGCGGCCGCCGCGTGCTCGTCGGCCTGCCCGGCCTCGGCTGGCGTGGCGACCTGCGGGCCGACGAGCGGGTGGTGCAGGGCAGCCGCACCTACGTACCGGTGATCCCGGAACACGAGTGGTACCGGGCCGAGGCCGAGCAGGTGGAGGTGTTCGCGCCGCTGGTACCTGTGGAACGGGTCTGGGTGGAGACCATCGGCGAGCGGCGGCCGGCTGCCGGGGCGAGCGCCCCGGGTCTCCGGCTGGTCTCGCTGGACGTGCCGGAACGCCGGCCACCCACGCCGGTGTTCGAGGCCGACGCGGTGACCGGGCGGCGCGTGGTGCACGTGGACAACGGCGTGGAACGACGCGACCTGCGTGCCGTCACCGAGACCTACTCCGGCGCGGACGGCGACATCTGCGTGCGGGTGGCCCCGGAACTGGAGTGGTACCGATGGGCCTGGCGCGGCCAGGCGCCGACCACGTTGGAGGTGCCGGTACACCTCCTCTGGCTGGAGTAACCGCCTCAAGCAGCACGTTGTGCCGAGCAAACGCCCCAACCGTCTTGGTTCTTCGTCTCAAAAACCCAAGTCTGGCGATCACTCTGGCGAATCTCATCCACAACTGCGGAGATCACCAGATCCACTCGCACCTGAGCCTTGTTCCCCGCCTGCTCGACGCTGAGGTTCTCCCAGCTCACGGAGATCGTCGTGTTGAACCGTTGCTCCCGAGTGACGAGGTCATCACGAAGTGATCGCAAATCATCTAGGTCGACGTCGTTGCGGCACTCGAACTCCGCGGCCTTGACGTCATTGCGTTGGTCGACTGAGTACTGGATGTAACTCGCGACGACAACCTCGGGAGAGCCACGGTCCGGGGCGGTCGCGCGGTCGTACAGCACGAACCCGACCAAACCGCCCACGGTGCAGAGCACCGCCAGCACCCCCGCGACGACAGCGAGCACTGTGCGCACCGGACGCTTGGGGCGTACCGGGGCGGGAGCGGGCGCGAGGGGCGCCAACTGCTCCGGCGGGGTCCGCTGCGCCGGTACTCGGGACACCTGGGAACCGGCGGGGGGCTGCACTGATTCCACCTCCTGAGGCTATCGGCTGCGCGTCGCGTACCCAATGCCTGGAACCGGCGGATCGTGGCGAACCGCCGGGCGGACGCCGACCGGCGGCGGGGTGAGGCTGCTCACCGCCGACCAGCTCACCGCGCCGACCGACATCCCGGTGGACGGCCGCCGCCTGGGTTACCGTCACACCTCGGGGAGGACATGTCGGCCTCGGAAAGAGAGGTGGACGCGGTGGCGACTCCGAAGGCGCGCGCCGGCCGGGCCGCCGCGCTGCACCGCCGGGCCGAGGCCGCCGCGACGGCGGCGGCGGGCATCCTCGACGAGATCCGGCCCGCGCCGGCCGACCACCACCGGCAGTACGAGCTGGCCGAGCGCCTGCGGGCGGCTGCAGAAGTAGCTGCGCCGGGTTGGGCCGGCGGGCCGCTGGAGTCGCTGAGCGCGACGACGCCTCCCGGTGACGGCCTGCCGCCGCTGGTCCGGGTGGGCACCGCGGCGCCGCTCGACGACGCCCGCTTCCCCGCGCTGGTGCCGTTGCTCGGCAGCGGCCATGTGAGCCTCGACGCCGACGCCTCCGACGCCCGGGTGGCCGGGCTGCTCCGCGCGCTGCTGCTGCGCGTGTTCGCCGCGACCCCGGCGGGCGCGCTGCTGGCCCGCGCGGTCGACGACGGTTCCGGTGCGACGTTCGCCGGGTACGCGCCGCTCGCCGACGCCGGCCTGCTGCCACCGCCCGCCACCGACCTCGCCGGGATGCGTGCGGTGCTGGCCGAGGCGGAGCAGTGGGTGGCGGCCGGAACGGCCCGGCAGCGCGGGCACGACCGGACGCTGCTGCTCGTGGTGGCCGCGCTGCCCGACGGTACGACCACCGCCGACCTGGACCGGCTCGCCGGACTGGCCGAGGGCGGGCCGCGCGCCGGGCTGCATCTGGTGCTCGCCGGCTGGCCGGACGGCAGTCCGCTGCCGCGCGCCACCCCGGTCACGGTCCGCACCGCGTACGCGCTGGTCGGCGACCCGCCCGGTGCCGGCTTCAGCAGTCCCGGCGCCGAGCCGCCGGTCGGCTTGAACTCGCCCGTGTTCCTCGACGAGGATCCGCCCGCCGATCTGGTCGCGGACGTGTGCGCGCGGTTGGCCCGGCAGATCGAGGACGGCTCCCGCCTCTCGCTGCGTGACCTGCTGCCGGCCGACGGCTTCTGGACGGCCGGCTCGGCCGACGGACTGAGCACCACTGTGGGTGACGCCGCCGGGCGCCCGGTCAGCCTGGGCTTCACCGAGCTGACGCCGCACTGGCTGGTGAGCGGCCGGGGTCAGGCGGGCCGGTCGGCGTTCCTGACCGACGCACTGTTCGGCCTCGCCGCCCGGTACGGCCCGGACGAGCTGGCGCTCTACCTCGCCGACCTGGCCGACGGCGAGTCGTTCGTGGAGTTCCTCCAGACCGAGCGGGACCGTTCCTGGGTGCCGCAGGTGCGCGCCACCGGGATGGCGGCCGACCGGGAGTACGTGGCCGACCTGTTCGGCGAGCTGGAGGCGGAGCTGCGCCGCCGCGAGGAGGCGTCCCGGCGGGCCGGTGGGCAGCGCTACGCCGAGCTGCGCCAGCACCAGCCGCTCCCACGCATCGTCTGCGTGGTCGACAACTTCCCGCTGGCGCTGCGCGAGCGGGACCGGCTCGCCGCCGACCTGCTGGCCCGGCTGGACGCGCTCGCCCGCGCCGGCCGGTCGTACGGGATCCACCTGGTGCTGGCCGGCGAGGGTGACCTGGGCATCGGCGGCCCTCGTGACCCGCTGCTCGGCCAGTTCCCGGTGCGGGTGGCGCTGCCCGGCGGCTCGGCGGTGCTGGAACCGGCGAATGACTCGGCGGCCGGGCTGCCGGTGGGCAGCGCGGTGGTGAACACAGCGGGTGGCCTGGGCGGTCCGCGCGGCGCGACCCGGGGGCACGAGCGGATGATCCGTTTCCCGGATCCGTACGAGGATCCCGCGGTCCTGACCGACCTGCGGCGACGGCTCTGGGAGGCGCGGGGCGAGTCGGCTACCCCGCCGGTGGTCTTCGCCGGGTACGCCCGCCCGCTGCTCGCCAACGATCCGCGGCACCGGGCCGCGCTCGCCGGCCGGGCCCACGCGCCCGCCGCGTTGCTGGGCCGGGCGGTGGACGTGCGGCGGTCCACCGTGACGGTGCCGCTGGGGCCGGGCGCGGGGCGGAACCTGGCTGTCCTGGGGCGGGACGAGGAGGCCGAGCGGCTGCTGGTCACGGCGGTACGCAGTGCGGCGGCAGCGCATCCGGGCGCGGCCCGGTTCGTGCTGGCGCCGCTGGCGAACGGCTCGGCCGAGCCGGCCGGGGTGCTCGCCGCCGAGCTGGCCGGACGCCACCGGGTGGAGACCGTCGACGCGGCCGGGTTGCGGACCGCCATGGAGTCGGATGAGCCGGGCTACCTGGTGGTGTTCGGGCTGGACGTGCCGGACGCCACCGAGCTGCCGCCCGACCTGCTGCGGACGCTGCTGCTGGAAGGCCCGCCCGCCGGCCGGCACCTGCTCGGCTGGTGGCGGACACCGGCTCCGCTGGCCGGACTGCTCGGCCCGGAGGGCGAGGTGGACAAGCTCACCGCCGTGGCGGTCACCGACGTTCCGGGCGGCCGGCTGGAGCAGCTCTTCGACCGCCCGGTCTGGTGGCGGCCCCGGCCGGGACGCGCGGTGCTCTGGGACGGCCCGGACGAGCAGGGCACGGTCTTCGTGCCGTTCGGCACGGCCGAAGTGGCGACCGCGCGGGTCGAGCCGGACCCTCAGGCGACTGACCGAACCGGGGAGGGGGCCGCATGAGCGAGACCGGCACGGCCGTACCGGGGCCCCGCGCGGGTGGCCCGACCACCGTGGCGGACCCCGCCGAGTCGGCCTGGGCGGAGTACGTCGCTGCCGCGCGGGCGCTCGACGGCGTACGCCGGGCGGCGGCCACCGCTGCCGGGGAGCAGGCACGGTCGGTGGCCGCGGCCCGCGAGGAGCTGACAGCGGTACGCGAACGACTGGCGCCGCAGCAGTCCCGGCTGCGTGATCTGGGCGTACCGGCGATGTCGCTGGTCCCGACGCCGCCGGAGGTGACCGAGGCGGCCCGGTCGATGGCGGGTGGGCCGTCGGCGGTGCTGGCGGTGCTGCGCGCGGCCGGGGACTGGGCGGACGCGGCGGACGACACGCTGAGTGCGCGTGGCCTGCCGCGGCTGGCCCGGTGGCCGGCCCGGCCGCGCAACCTGCTGGTGTACGGGCCGCTGGCGCTCGTGGTGCCGCTGCTCCAGTTGCTGCTGTACGCGGTCGCCGGTCCGGGGCCGGTGACGGTGCTGGCGCTGCTCGTGGGGCTGCCGCTGCCGGCTGTCGCGTTCATGCTGGGCTGGCTCGCGGTGGGGCGTGTCTTCCGCCCGCGGCCCACCGACCGGGTGGACCGGACACCCCGCTTCGGCGCCCTGGTCTGTCTGGTCCCGGCGGTGCTCACCGCCGCCGGCCTGCTGCTCGCCATGCTGCCCGACTGACGACGGCCGCGCCCTCCCGGGCGGGAGTACGCGGCCGTCGATGTCGGTCGGGAGTCAGCGGGCCATGATCAGCGCCATCGCCTCGGCCCGCGACTTTGCGTCGTTCTGGAGGCCCCCGCGCACGGCGGACGTGATGGTCTTCGCGCCGGACTTCTGGATGCCGCGCATCGCCATGCACATGTGCTCGCACTCCAGCACCACGATCACGCCGCGCGGGGCGAGGCTGGACATCAGCAGGTCGGCGATCTGCGAGGTCAGCCGCTCCTGCACCTGCGGCCGGCGGGCGAACACCTCGACCAGCCGGGCCAGCTTGGACAGGCCGGTGATCCGGCCGTCCGGGCCGGGGATGTAGCCGATGTGCGCGCTGCCCCGGAACGGCAGCAGGTGGTGCTCGCAGAGGCTCATCACGTCGATGTCCCGGACGAGCACCAGCTCCTCGTGGTTGGCCTCGAACGTGGTGCGGAGCACCTGCGCGGGGTCGACCCGCAGACCGGCGAAGAGTTCGGCGTACGCGCGGGCGACCCGGGCGGGCGTCTGCTGGAGGCCGTCACGGTCCGGGTCCTCGCCGACAGCGATGAGGATCTCGCGGACCGCCTTCTCGATCCGGGCGAGGTCGACGCTGTCCTCCACCGGGCCACCGGTGAGCTTGCCGCTGATCAGGCGCGCGGCCACGTAGTCGAGCGCGTCGTCCCCGTCGGGCTCGGTCGCGGAGACGGCCGACTCCCTGTGGTGGGAGCCGGCCGTCGTCGGATCGCTGTTCAGTGCGTACCGTCCGAGTTGTTGCTGGAACCACCGATCGAGGCGGCGGCGTCGGCGCGGGACTGCGCCGCCAGCGCCTCCTTCTCGGCCGGCGTGAGCACCGGCGGCTCGGTGGAGGGCAGACGCTTGCCGAAGCCGTGGTACGGCGCCATCGGCGGGCGCTTGACCACCCGCGCGCAGATCCGGGCCATGTCGGCGGTGGAGAGCGTCTCCTTCTCCATCAGCTCCAGGACCATGTTGTCCAGGACGTCCCGGTATTCCACCAGGATCTCCCAGGCCTCGTCGTGGGCCAGCTCGATCAGCGCGCGCATCTCGCCGTCGATCTCGGCGGCCACCGCGTCGGAGTAGTCCCGCTCATGGCCCATGTTGCGGCCGAGGAACGGCTCGTCGCCGCTGGTGCCGTACTTGATCGCACCGAGCTTGGAGCTCATGCCGTACTGCGTGATCATCGCGCGGGCCAGCTGCGTGGCCTTCTCGATGTCGTTGCCGGCGCCGGTGGTCGGCTCGTGGAAGACCAGTTCCTCGGCCGCCCGGCCACCCAGCGCGTACGCCAAGGTGTCGATCATCTCGGCCCGGGTCTGGGTGTACTTGTCCTCCGTCGGGAGGACGAGCGTGTGACCCAGCGAGCGACCCCGGGACAGGATGGTCACCTTGTGCACCGGCGCGGCGTGCGGCAGCGCCCAGGCGACCAGCGCGTGCCCACCCTCGTGGTACGCGGTGATCTTCTTCTCCTGGTCGCTCATCACCCGGGTCCGGCGCTGCGGGCCGGCGATCACCCGGTCGATCGACTCCTCCAGGGAGTCGTTGGTGATCGCCCGCTGCTCCTTACGAGCGGTGAGCAGCGCGGCCTCGTTGATCACGTTGGCCAGGTCGGCGCCGCTGAAGCCCGGGGTACGCCGGGCGACCGCGTCGAGGTCGACGTCGGGCGTGAACGGCTTGCCCTTGGCGTGCACCCGCAGGATGGCCTTGCGGCCCTCCATGTCGGGGGCGTCGACCGGGATCTGCCTGTCGAACCGGCCCGGGCGCAGCAGCGCCGGGTCGAGGATGTCCGGACGGTTGGTGGCGGCGATCAGGATGACGCCGCCCTTGGTGTCGAAGCCGTCCATCTCGACAAGCAGCTGGTTGAGCGTCTGCTCCCGCTCGTCGTGACCGCCGCCCATGCCGGCGCCACGGTGGCGGCCGACCGCGTCGATCTCGTCGACGAAGACGATCGCCGGGGCGTTCGACTTGGCCTGCTCGAACAGGTCGCGGACGCGGCTGGCGCCGACACCGACGAACATCTCGACGAAGTCGGAGCCGGAGATGGAGTAGAAGGGCACCCCGGCCTCGCCGGCGACCGCGCGGGCCAGCAGCGTCTTACCGGTACCGGGCGGGCCGAACAGCAGCACGCCCTTCGGGATCTTGGCGCCCAGGGCCTGGTATTTCGCCGGGTTCTGCAGGAAGTCCTTGATCTCGTGCAGTTCCTCGACGGCCTCGTCCGCACCCGCGACATCAGCGAAGGTGGTCTTCGGCGTGTCCTTGGTGATCATCTTCGCCTTGGACTTGCCGAAGTTGAGCACCCGGGAGCCGCCGCCCTGCATCTGCGACATGAAGAACAGCAGCAGGAGCACGAGCAACGCGATGGGAAGCAGGTTGACCAGCAGGCTGACCCAGATGCTGTCCGACGACACCTTGGTGTCGACCGGGCCGGTGATGCGGTCCGCCGCCTCGGCCTCGCGTACCTGGTTCCAGACCTGGCCGCCGACCTCGTACGGGAACTGCGCCTCGATCTTGTCAGTGGTGGTGTCGCCGTCGAACTTGGCCTTGTCCTTCAGGTCGAGCTGGAGCGTCTGCTCCTTGTCCTGGAAGACGACCTTCTCGATGCCACCCTTGTTGAGCTGGTCGAGCGCGACGGACGTGTCCACCCGGTGGTAGCTGGGACCAGCGGTGAACAGTTGACTGAGCACAACGGCGCCGAGGATGACCAGGATGATCCAGACCACCGGTCGGCGGAAGAAACGCGTACGTTCCATGCTGTAGTCGGGTGCCGAGGCGCCCGCATCCTCCTGATCGACGTCCTGACCGTCTGAATGGTGTCGCCGCCTTGAGCGGCGGCCGGGGCCGCCGTGCGGGCCGGCCCGACCCCCGGGGCACGCAAACTGCCGCACCACGGTCATTCGACGGTACACCGTACGCGCGACGAGTGAGCTTGCGAGCCCGGCACTTACGCGTAGGGCGAACCCGGGTTTGAGCCGGCGTGGCGGGGAGCTCCCACCCGGCCCGCCCACACCGCACGGTCACGCGGTTCGAGGGGCCGGGCGTGGAGGGTGCCTCCACGTCACCGGTCCCTACCGTAGACCGGAAGACTGAGAGCCCGCTGAATGTCAGCTGACGAAGGGCTCGGCAAAGCCTCAGGCCCGCGCGTACACCTCGGGCTTGAGCACCCCGACGTAGGGCACCTCGCGGTACCGCTCGCCGAAGTCGAGCCCGTAGCCCACGACGAACTCGGTGGGGATGTCGAACCCGACGTACTTGACCGGGACCTGCACCTTGACCGCGTCCGGCTTGCGGAACAGCGCGACCACCTCGACGCTCGCCGCGGAGCGCGACTCCAGGTAGCGCAGCAGCCAGGACAGCGTCAGGCCGGAGTCGACGATGTCCTCGACGACCACCACGTGGCGGCCGGCGATGTCCCGGTCCAGGTCCTTGAGGATGCGGACCACGCCGGACGAGGTGGTGCCCTGGCCGTAGGACGAGACGGCCATGAACTCCAGCTCGGCGGGCGGGCCCTGGCGGCCCAGCGCACGGGCGAAGTCGGCCATGAACATGACCGCTCCCTTGAGCACACACACGAGCAGCAGGCCGTCCTCGACGTGGGCGTAGTCCGCCGAGACCTGCTTGGCCAGCTCCGCGGTCTTGTCGCGGATCTGCGCCTCCGAGATGATCACGTGGTCGATGTCGGCGTCGTACCAGGAGCCGTCAGCCATGCTCCTAGCCTGCCGTACGCCCCCGCGCCGCCGTCGGCGGGGCCGCCCCTTTTGGCGCGGTCCCGCCGGGGATTTTCGGCGCGAACTGAATAAATCACCTCAGCAGGTACGGGAGCGCCAGCGCTGCCCGTCGTCGCTCGGCTTCCAGTCGGCCGAGTCGCGGGTGTCGGCGGTGAACCCGAAGGCGCTGGCGCCGACGAGAAGGAGCAGGAAGAGCAGGAGCAGCAGAACGGTCATGGCGGCGCTCGCTTTCGCATGGTTGAGACTGTTTTCGCCGCCGGTGCGCACCGGACACCATTGATTCTGCGGGCCACCGACCGATCCGGACAGTGGCAGGAATGTCATCGGGCATCGATTTCCTGCCACCTGTCGGGTTACCCTCGTCACATGCTCCGCTCGGTCGCCGTCATCGCCATGGACCACGTCGCCGCCTTCGAACTCGGCGTGCTCGCCGAGGTCTTCGGCACCGACCGCACCGCCGACGGCTTCCCCGGATACCGGTTCGACGTCTGCACCGCCGACGGCGGCGCGGTCCGCAGCCGCTCCGGGTTCCTGCTCACCCCCACCGCCGGCTTGGGCCCGGTCGAGGACGCCGACCTGGTGGCGGTCCCCGCGCACGCCGACGGCACCCCGGTCCCCGAGCCGGTGCTCGCCGCGCTGCGCCGCGCCGCCGACCGGGGCGCCTGGCTGCTCAGCGTCTGCGCCGGCGCGTTCGTCCTCGGCGAGGCGGGCGTACTAGACGGGCGCGACTGCACCACCCACTGGCGGTACACCGACGAACTCCAGCAGCGCTTCCCGGCCGCCCGGGTCCAGTGCGACTCGCTCTACGTGCAGGACGACCGGCTGCTCACCAGCGCAGGCACCGCCGCCGGCATCGACGCCTGCCTGCATCTGGTACGCCAGGAGCACGGCTCCGCGGTGGCGACCCGGCTGGCCCGCCGGATGGTGGTGCCGCCGCACCGCGACGGCGGCCAGTCGCAGTACGTCGAGGCGCCGATCCCCAAGGCGCCGGAGGCACCCACGCTGGAACCGGTGCTGGAATGGTTGATGGGACACCTGCGGCGACAGGTGACAGTGGACGAGCTGGCGGCGCGCGCCGGGATGGCCCCACGTACGTTCGCCCGCAGGTTCCGCGCCGAGACCGGCACCACCCCGCACGACTGGGTGACCAACCAGCGGGTGCTGCTGGCCCGGCACCTGCTGGAGGACACGTCACTGAGCGTGGAGGGCGTCGCCGAGCAGGCCGGTTTCGGCGACGCGGCAGCGCTGCGGCACCACTTCACCCGCCGGGTGGGCACCACCCCGCTCGCCTACCGCACCACCTTCCGAGACCGCCAGACCACCTGACCCGCCCACACCGCCGGCGCCTCTGGAGCGGTGATCAAGGAGTTTGCGGGCTGGGGAGGGCCGGAACGTGACCAAAAAGCCTTGATCAACGGGGGCAAGGGGGGGCCGTCCGCTCGGGTCAGGGCAGGAGGTGACCCGCGTGGCGGCGTACCTGGTGGTTGCCGGGTAGGTGCACCGGGCCCTGTCCGCGCCACGCCGTGACCAGGGCGTCCAGCGCGGCCACGTGCCTGTGGGACAGCGCGGCCGGCGCGGCGCCCAGCTCGCGGGCCCAGGTGTGCAGCACCCGGGTACGGACGGCGGCCGGCAACTCGGCGAGCCCGGCTACGGACAGCCCGCCCTCCCTGGTCCGGGCGTCGGCGAGCGCGGCGTCGGCGAGCGCGTCGAGCGCGGCGTTGTCGGCCGCGAGCAGTCCGGCGGTCCGGGCCAGGTTCGCCACCACTCCCGGCCCGAGCGCGTCGACGAGTGCCGGCAGCGCGTCGGTCCGGACCCGCGCCCGGGCGTACGCGGGGTCGGCGTTGTGCGGGTCCGCCCATGGGTCGAGCCCGAGCGCTTCGCAGGCGGCCCGGGTGTCGGCGCGCGGGACGTCGAGCAGTGGGCGCAGCAGGGGTACCCCGTCGACGTCGCGCCGCTCCGGCATCCCGGACAGCCCGCGCGGTCCGGCGCCCCGGGCCAGCGCCAGCAGGACTGTCTCGGCCTGCTCGTCGCGCGTGTGCCCGAGCAGCACACCGACTGCGTCGAACCGGTGGGCGGCCGCGATCAGCGCCTCGTACCGGGCCTCGCGGGCGGCCGCCTCCGGACCGCCGGGCCGGCCGTCCACGCGTACCGGAAGCACCTCGACCGGGTCGAGCCCTTCGGCGCGGGCCCAGTCGGCGACCGCCTCGGCCCGTTCCGCCGACCCGGCTT
This sequence comes from Micromonospora sp. CNZ296, assembly GCF_007827635.1. NCBI lineage: Bacteria > Bacillati > Actinomycetota > Actinomycetes > Micromonosporales > Micromonosporaceae > Micromonospora > Micromonospora sp. CNZ296. The sequence continues at coordinate 94,416 of NZ_VISW01000007.1, read as the reverse complement.
GCAGGCCGTGGTCGACCGTCACCAGGCCGGCCTGCCGTCCGAGCCGGGGGGCCACGAACGCGGTGGCGGCGGCGAGCGCGAGCGAGTCGGCCCCGCCGGAGCAGGCCACCAGCACCGGGCCGCCGCCGGGCAGGCCGGTCAGCACCCGGCGGACGGCGAGCCGCACGGCGGCGACGGCGGGAGCGGGCGACGGCGAGCGGCGCGACCGGGCGCCGGAATCCGCCCGGCCCGCGGAAGAAGCCGGACCGAGCGGACCAGCCGAACCGGCCGGATCAGCCGACTGGCGGGGTGGCACCGGCGGGCCCGTGTACGCGTGACACCCAGGCGTCCGGGTCGCCCAGCTCGTCCAGGCGGGGCAGCGTCAGCGGGGACGAGAAGATCTTGTTGAAGCCCTGCATGCCCACCCGGTCGACGACGCCGTGCACGAACTTGCGGCCCTCGGCGTACTGGCGCATCTTGACCTCGATGCCGAGCAGCCGCCGGATCGCCTTCTCCAGCGGGTTGCCGGACTCGCGGCGGCGGTTGAACGCCGCCCGGATCGACTCGACGCTGGGGATGACCTGCGGGCCGACGCCGTCCATCACGAACTCGGCGTGGCCCTCCAGCAGTGTCATCAGCGCGGTCAGCCGGTCCAGCACCGCGCGCTGCGCCGGGGTCTGCACGATGTCCAGCACGCTGGCCCGGCTCTCCGGGTCCTTGACCGCGTCGGAGAGCGTCGCCACGCCGCGGCGGAGCCGTTCCAGCAGGTGCTCGCCGCCCTGGGAGGCGTCCACGAACGCCTGCACCTCGCCGAGGAAGTACGCGCGCATCCACGGCACGGCGGTGAACTGGGTGCGGTGGGTCACCTCGTGCAGGCACACCCAGAGCCGGAAGTCACGCGAGTCGGCGCCGAGCTTCCGCTCGACCTCCAGGATGTTCGGGGCCACCAGCAGCAGCTGGCCGGGGTCGCCGGCGAAGACCTCGTACTGGCCGAGCACGCGGCCGGAGAGGTAAGCCAGCACGGTGCCGGCCTGCACACCCGTGACCCGGGAGCCGATCGCCTCGGTGAGCGCGCCCGGCCGCTTGTCCCCGGAGAGACGCTCGACCAGCGGGGAGACCACCTCACGCAGCCCGGCGATGTTCGCCGCCGCCCAGTCCCGGCGGTCGACCACGCGTACCGGCGGGTGCGCGACCTGCGCACGCAGGCCGGTGTAGTCGGCGACGTGACCGGCCGCCTCCTCGGTCAGCCGGCGCAGGTCGCCGACCACGTCGGTGGCCTCGGCGTACGACACCCGGGGGCCCGACTTGCTCAGCGCCCCCGCTGTCGCGGCGGCCAGATCCCAGTCCACGAACTGCGCCATGAACCCACCGTACCCGCGCCGGAACACCCCCACCCGGGCTCGCGCCGGCCTATCGACGCCCGTCGGTCAGCGGCAGCCGCACCCGGCCAGCGCGGAGCTGATCCGGTCCAGCGCCGCCCGGGTGTCGTCCAGCGAGCCCTGGGTCCGGTCGGTGAGCACGGCGAACGTGAGCAGCCGGCCGTCGGCTGTGGTCACCGTGCCGGCGATCGCGTTGACGCCGCTCAGCGTGCCGGTCTTGGCCCGGACGACACCCGCTCCGGCGCGGGTCGCCGCCGCGCGGTAGCGCTCGTCGAGCGTGCCGGACCAGCCGCCGACCGGCAGTCCGCCGAAGATCGCGGCGAGTTCGGGGTGGCTGCCGTTGCCGGCGAGCGTGATCAGGTCGGTGAGCAGCGAGGGGCTGATCCGGTTGGTGCGGGACAGCCCGCTGCCGTCGGCCAGGCTGATCTCGCCGGCGGGCAGGCCCAGCTCGCCGAGCACCTGGTCGGTGGCGGCCGCGCCGCCGGCGAACGAGCCGGGCTTGCCCTTGGCGAGCGCCACCTGGCGGGCCATCGCCTCGGCGATCACGTTGTCGCTGTCGCTGATCATGATGTCGACCAGCCGGATCATCGGCAGTGATTCGACCTTTCCGAGCTCGGCGCCGGGGGCCGTACCCGTGGCGCCGGACGCGCCCGGCGCGGTGCCCCGGGTCACCTGGGCGGCGCCGCCGGTCAGGCCGAGCAGCTTGGCGAACTGCCGGCCGGCGGTCAGGTCGGGCTGCGGCACCCGCTCGGCGGCGTGATTGGTCTGCTCGGCGGTACGCCGCGCCTCAGCCGCGTTCTTCCGGGCGCCGTCGGTCATCAACGCGGTGATCGCCGCGCCGAAACCGCCGGTGGGGATGTCGGCGTCCCAGCCGGGCTCGAAGACCGGGCCGCTGAACAGCGACGAGTCGACGATCACCTTGGTCGGCGCGGTGCCACCGAGCGCGTCGCGCACCTGGGCGGCGAGGTCGTCCAGCCGGGCCGCGCCCGGGTAGAAGCCGTTCTTGTCCACGGCGAGCGTGGGGTCACCGCCGCCGACCAGGACCACCTCGCCCGGGTTCGCCCCGGCCACCGCGCGGGTCGGGATCCGGTAGGCCGGGCCGCGTGCGGCGAGCACCGCCACGCCGGTCGCCAGCTTGGTCACCGAGGCGGGCACGGTGGGCGTGTCCTGGCCGGTGCCGTAGAGCGCCTGGCCGGTGCTCACGTCGGCCACCGACACGTGCACCCGGTCGCCGAGCGCGGCGGCGCGGACCAGCGGGTCCAGCGCGGATCGGATACCGGCCTCGGTGGGCAGCGGGGCGTTGCCGTCCGGCCCGGCCAGCACGGCCTGCGGGGAGGGCTCGGGCGGCGCGGCGACCGCCGTACCCGTGCTGTCGTCGTCGCCCAGCCACCCGGCGACCGGGCCGGGGCGCAGCACGGCGAGCCCGGCCACCGCCAGGGCCAGCACGAGCACGCAGGCGAGCGCCGCGACGAGCCGCCGGCCGCGTCGCGGCCGGCCCGGGGGCGGCCCTGAGGGTACGGGCGGCGCGGCGCCGACCGGCGGGACCGGCGGGCTGACCGGGATCGAGTCCGGCGCGCCGGGCCAGTTCAGCGGAGCCGTCGGGTCGTGGGACGGGCCGACGCGGGCCGAGCCGCTCGCCGGGCCGGAGCCGTGGTGCGGCGGGCCGACGCGGGCGGACCCGGTGGCCGGAGCCGGACGATGGGGGACGTTCGCACCAGGGACGGACACCCGCCCGGTGGCCCCGCCGGAACCGGAACCGGCGGACCCGCGCCCGTCAACCCTCTCGGGGCGGTAGTGTGAATCTTCCCTCCCCACGGCCCCCTCCTCCCCGCTCGAAATCGCCTTGGGCGACACTACTTCGGTCCGAACACTATGCGGCGGCCGGAGCCGACGGGGGGCGTTCACCCCGCGCCGGGGGTGAGCCGCTGGTTGCCGTTAGCCAGCGTGGGCAAACGAGGGAGCGTGGAAGATGGATTTCGACGTCACGGTTGAGATCCCCAAGGGTCACCGGAACAAGTACGAGGTAGACCACGCGACCGGCCGCATCCGGCTGGACCGCACCCTCTTCACCTCCACGCAGTACCCGGCCGACTACGGGTTCATCGAGGGCACCCTGGGCGAGGACGGCGACCCGCTGGACGCGCTGGTGCTGGTGCCGGAGCCGACGTTCCCGGGCTGCCTGATCCGCTGCCGCACCATCGGCATGTTCCGGATGACGGACGAGAAGGGCGGCGACGACAAGGTCCTCTGCGTGCCCTACGAGGACCCGCGTCAGGAGCACCTGCGCGACATCCACCACCTGGGCGAGTTCGACCGGCTGGAGATCCAGCACTTCTTCGAGGTCTACAAGGACCTGGAGCCGGGCAAGTCGGTCGAGGGCGCGACCTGGGTGGGCCGGGTCGAGGCCGAGGCGGAGATCGCCGCGTCGTACCGGCGCGCCAAGGAGGCCGAGGAGCGCGGCGAGACGCTGCACTGACGCTCACGCTTTCGCCGGAGGCCCGGGTCGCGCTTCGCGACCCGGGCCTTGCGCGTGTTCAGGCGAGCAGGTCGCGGGCCCGGTCGTAGAGGTCGAGCACCGCGCAGGCCACCGGCACGACCGCGACCACGAGCGCGGTGTCGGTCAGGTCGGCCAGCCGGCCGAGGTACGGGGAGACCGGGCGCCGGGCGTACGTGGCGCCGGCGGTGACGGCCGTGAGTGCCAGGGCCAGCCCGCCCACTGTCAGCGCCAGGCGGCCACCGGGACCGGCCCGCTCCGCCAGCACCACGCCGAGCAGGGCGAACCCGGCCAGCCCGGCGACGACAGCGGGCACCCGGTGCCGTACCGCCACGAACAGGCGGGAGCGCAGCAGCAGCACCCCGCAGGCGACGGCGGCGAGCAGCAGCCCGGCGGTCCGGCCGACGGAGACGAGCACCGCGACCGCGCCGACCGCGAGCACCGCGTGGCCGAGCAGCATCCCGGTGAGCACCTCCTCGGCGCGGGCCACCGCCGCGTGCACCCGGCCCCGGTCCGGCAGGTCCCGGGTGCCGGCCGGGCTGGGCAGGGTGAGCGGCGGCAGCGGCAGCTTGCCGACCCGGATGGCCAGCAACGGCAGCCCGCCGAGCGCGAACACCAGCACGGCGAGCAGGACCGCGGCGGTGCCGTCCGGGTCGAGCAGCAGCCCGCCGAGCGCGGCCGCCACGCCTGCCACGCCGACGGTCACCCCGGCCACGGAGACGCGGGACCGGCTGGCCACGCCGAGCAGGCCGAGCACCGCCACCAGCAGCAGCGCCACCGAGCCGACCAGCAGTTCGGGGGCGCCGACCCAGCGCAGGCCGGGGATCGGGCCGACCGGGTCGCCCGAGGTGACCGCCAGCGCACCGGCCGCCGCGGCCCAGGGCAGCGCGTACCCGCCGAGCGTGGCGCCGACCGGGCCGTCCCCGTACGCCCGGGACGCCGCGGTGGCGGTGAGCACCAGGATCAGGGCGACCGCCGCGGCGACCGGCCAGCCGCGCGCGCCCGGCCCGCCCGCGACCACGGCGACCAGGCCGACCGCCAGGGGTACGGCGGCACCGGCGAGCGCCGCGGCCCGGGTGGCCCGGCCCGACCAGGCGGCACCCCGGCGCCGGGCGCCGTCCACGATCGCCTCGACCACGTCGTCGTACTCCAGTTCGGGCCACTGCGCGCGGGCCGGCACCAGGTGCAGCACCTCGCCGTCGCGCACTCCTTGCGGCAGCAGCGCCTGGGCGGTGGCGAGCACCGCCCCGTCGGTCCGGCGCAGCACCCACCCGCCGTGCCGTTCCCCGTCGTCGGCCAGCCCCTCACCGGCGTGCCGGAGCACCTCGGGCAACAGCTCGGCCAGGGGCACCTGCTCCGGGAGGGCCACGTCGACCCGCCGCCTGGGCGCGCTGATCGTGACCCGGGCGAGCCCGCTTGTCATCGAGGCATCTCCATATCGAGCGGAGGGAGTGGGCTGACGGACGAGAGGACTTTACCTACGATGAGCCAGGCTCGGGTTACCCAGAGCCACTTCCGGGGAGGGTGAGTGTCCACTGTCGTCATCAAGCGGCCGCCACGCCGCCCGGCACCGGAGATCCCGGTCGGTGAGCTGCCCGTCGAGGCGCCGCCGGAGATCCCCGCCGCGACCGGTGGGCGCTGGCAGCAGGCGCTGATGGTGCTGCCGATGCTCGGCGGGACGGTGGCCATGGCGATGATGTTCGGCCGCGGCGGCGGTGCGTACTCGTACGTGGTGGGCGGCATGTTCGGCCTCTCCTCGCTGGCGATGCTGGTCACCACCTGGGGCAGCGCCGGGCCGAAGAAGTCCGAGCTGATGGCCGCCCGCCGGGAGTACCTTCGCCACCTCGCCACGCTCCGGCGCCGGGTGCGGGAGACCGCCGGCGCCCAGCGGGCCGGGCTGTCCTACCGCCATCCGGAGCCGGGGCGGCTCTGGTCGACAGTCGACAGTCACCGGGTGTGGGAGCGCCGGCCGGGCGACCCGGACTTCGCCGTGGTCCGGGTCGGTGTGGGCCCGCAGACGCTCGCCACCCCGCTGGTCCCGCCGATCACCCGCCCGCTGGAGGAGCTGGAGCCGATGACGGCCGGGGCGCTGCGGCGCTTCCTGGACGCGTACTCGGTGGTGCCGGACCTGCCGGTGGCGCTGTCGCTGCGCAGTTTCGCCCGGGTCTTCGTGCGCGGCCCGGCCGGCCCGGTACGCGGCGCCGGCTCGCCCGCCGCGCAGGCGCTGGCCCGGGCGGTGCTCACCCAGCTCGCCGTCTTCCACGCGCCGGACGAGCTGCTGATCGCGGTCTGCGCCGGGCCGGAACGCCGGACCGCCTGGGAGTGGGTGAAGTGGCTGCCGCACGCCCACCATCCGGCGCGCACCGACGCGCTGGGCCCGGTGCGGCTGGTCACCAGCTCCGCCGCCGACCTGGAACGGCTGCTCGACGACGTGCTCGGCGCCCGGTCCCGGTTCAGCCCGCACGGCACCGCCACCGACGGGCCGCACGTCGTGGTGGTGCTCGACGGCGGTGACCTGACCGGCGCGACCGACCTGGCCGGTGACGGCGGCATCGACGCGGTCACAGTGCTCGACCTGGACACTCCGCCGCCCCGGCTGCTCGACCGGTACGCGCTCCTGCTCGACCTGGTCGACGGCCGGCTGCACTCGCACTCCGCGGAGGGGCACGCCGAAGTGGGCGCCGCCGACGCGCTGGCGCCCGCCGACGCCGAGGCGGTGGCCCGGCGGCTCGCGCCGCTGCGGCTGGCCGGCACGGTACGCGGACCGGACGCGCCGCCCGGCGCCGAGCTGGGTCTGCCCGAGCTGCTGGGTCTCGGCGACCCGGAGAGCTTCACCGCCGAGCAGGGCTGGGCGCCCCGGGCCGCGCGGGACCGGCTGCGGGTGCCGATCGGCGTGGGCGCCGACGGCGGGGCGATCGACCTCGACCTGAAGGAGTCGGCGCAGGACGGCATGGGCCCGCACGGCCTGCTGATCGGCGCGACCGGCTCGGGCAAGTCGGAGCTGCTGCGCACGCTCGTGCTCGGGCTGGCCGCCACGCACAGCTCGGAACAGCTCAACTTTGTCCTAGTCGACTTCAAGGGCGGCGCCACGTTCGCGCCGTTCGAGCGGCTGCCGCACACCGCCGCCGTGATCACCAACCTGGCCGACGCGCTGCCGCTGGTGGACCGGATGGTGGACGCGATCAACGGGGAGCTGATGCGCCGGCAGGAGCTGCTGCGCCGGGCCGGCAACTTCGCGAGCGTGCGCGACTACGAGCGGGCCCGGGCGGCCGGTTCGCCGCTGGCCCCGCTGCCGTCGCTGCTGCTGATCTGCGACGAGTTCTCCGAGCTGCTGTCCGCCAAGCCCGACTTCATCGACCTGTTCGTGCAGATCGGCCGGCTGGGCCGGTCGCTCGGGGTGCACCTGCTGCTTGCGAGCCAGCGGCTGGAGGAGGGGCGGCTGCGCGGGCTGGACACGCACCTGTCGTACCGGATCGGTTTGCGGACGTTCTCGGCGCTGGAGTCCCGGACGGTGCTGGGCGTGCCGGACGCGCACGAGCTGCCGCGCAGCCCGGGGCACGGTTACCTGCGCTCGGGCACCGATCCGCTGGTCCGGTTCAAGGCCGCGTACGTCTCCGGCGCGGTCCGCCGCCGCGGCGGCGGGGCGGGCGCGTCCGGCGCCGGTGAGGCGCGTGTGCTCGCGTTCTCCACCCACGTGGTCCCGGTGCCCGAGCCGCCCGCGCCCGTCGCCCCGCCCGCCGAGGACGACAGCGGCGAGACGTTGCTGGACCTGCTCGTGGACCGGCTGACCGGGCAGGGCCCACCGGCGCATCAGGTGTGGCTGCCACCGCTGGACGCCTCGCCCGCCCTGGACGAGCTGCTCGGCCCGGTCGGCGCCGACCCGGTACGCGGGCTCACGGTGGCGAATCCGGAGCTGCACGGGGCGCTCCAGGTGCCGGTGGCGGTGGTGGACAAGCCGTTCGAGCAGCGGCGTGACCTGCTCTGGCTGGCGCTGGACGGCGCGGCCGGGCACGTCGCTGTGGTCGGCACCACCCGCAGCGGCCGGTCCAGCCTGCTGCGCACCCTGGTCTGCGCGCTCGCGCTCACCCACACCCCGGCCGAGGTGCAGGTCTACTGCCTCGACTTCGGCAGCGGGACGCTGGGCACGCTGCGCGACCTGCCGCACGTGGGCGGTGTCAGCGGGCGGACCGACGGCACCGCGGTGCGCCGTACCGTCGGCGAGGTCGCCGGCCTGCTGGCCGAGCGGGAGCGGCGTTTCGCCGAGGCCGGTGTGGAGTCGATGGCCGCGTGGCGACGGCGGCGGGCGGCGGGCGCGCCGGACCCGTTCGGGGACGTGTTCCTTGTGGTGGACGGCTGGAACACGCTGCGCGGCGAGTACGAGGATCTGGAACCGCTGGTCACCGAACTCGCCACCCGGGGCCTGGCGTACGGGGTGCACGTGGTGGCGAGCGCGCTGCGCTGGTCGGACTTCCGCCCGGCGATCCGTGACCTGTTCGGCTCCCGGCTGGAGTTGCGTCTCGGCGACCCGGCCGACTCGGTGGTGGTCAAGCGCGCGCTGGCGGCAACCGTGCCGGAGGAGCGCCCGGGACGCGGCATCACGGCGGGAGGACTGCACTTCCTCACCGCCGAACCCCGCGTCGAGGCACTGGGCACGGAGACCGCCGACATGGTCAAGGCGGTCGCCGGCGCGTGGACCGGTCCGCCGGCGCCCCGGGTGCGGCTGCTTCCGCCGGTGCTGCCGTACGCCGAGCTGGACCAGAGCGCGACGAGCGGGCTGGCGTTCCCGATCGGCGTGGCCGAGGCGGACCTGTCCCAGGTGGTGCTGGACTTCGCCACCGAGCCGAACTTCCTGGTCTTCGGCGACGCCGAGTGCGGCAAGTCGTCGTTCCTGCGGGCGCTGGCCACCTCGATCGTCAACCGGTTCACCCCGGAGCAGGCCCGGGTGATGCTCGTGGACTACCGGCGCAGCCTGATGGGCGTGATCGAGACGCCGCACCTGATCGGGTACGGGACCGCGGCGCCGCACACCGCCGAGCTGATCGAGTCGGCCGCCGGCTATCTCCAGGGGCGGCAGCCGGGGCCGGAGGTGACCCCGGCGCAGCTGCGCAGCCGGTCGTGGTGGCAGGGACCGGAACTGTTCGTGCTCGTCGACGACTACGACCTGGTGGCAGGCGGGCCGACGAACCCGTTGCGGGCGTTGGAGGAGCATCTGCCGCACGCGCGGGACGTCGGGCTGCACCTGGTGCTGGCGCGGCGTACCGGCGGTGCCGGGCGGACCGCGTACGAGCCGATCGTGCAGCGGCTGCGCGAGCTGTCCACGGCGGGGCTGGTGATGTCGGGCGGCCCGGAGGAGGGCGCGCTCGTCGGTCAGGTCAAGGCCGGGCCGCTGCCCCCGGGGCGGGCGCGTCTGGTCACGCGCCGGGAGGGGGTGCGCCTGGTGCAGTTGGCGCATCTCCCGCCCGGGTGATCCGCCTCGCGGAGTTGCCCCGTGACGGTCGGGACAACCGGTAATCTCCGTGCAGCATGTGTCTGACGCGACCGAACGGCTGGGGAATGTGACAGGGGATCGGCAGGGACCGCCCGGTGGGCCGCCCCGGCGTCGCGCCGGACGCGCGCTGCTCGCCGCCGTGTCGGCGCTGGCCACCGTCGCCGGTCCGCTGGCACCGCCGGCCCACGCCGCGCCCGCCGCCCCGGCCACAGTGGCGCGTCCCTGGGTGTCCCCCGACCGCCTGCTGCGCACCGATCAGGTACGCGACGAGCAGTGGCAGCTGGAGGAGTTGCGGGCGAAGACCGCGTGGCGCACCTCGACCGGGCGCGGCGTGGTGGTCGCGGTGATCGACTCCGGTGTGGACGGCACCCACCCCGACCTGGCGGGCCAGGTGCTGCCCGGCCTCGATCTGGTGACGCCGGACGGCTCGGACGGCCCGGACCCGGTGGGGCACGGCACCACGGTGGCCGGGCTGATCGCCGGGCGGGCCGACGACGACCGGGGCGTGCTGGGGCTCGCGCCGGACGCCAAGATCCTTCCGGTCCGGGTCCTCGACGTCGAGAACCGCTACGACGACGCGCTGATCATCGCCAAGGCGGTGCGCTGGGCGGTCGACAACGGCGCCCAGGTGGTCAACCTGTCGCTCGGCGGCAGCAGCGACAACCCGGCCCTGGCCGCGGCGCTCGACTACGCGTTCGCCCGGGACGTGGTGGTGGTGGCCTGCACCGGCAATCTGGCCACCTCGACGACCACCGAGGTCTGGTACCCGGCCCGGGAACCGGGTGTGCTCGCGGTCGCCGGGCTGGAGCGGACCAGCGAGAACCTCTGGTCCGGCTCGATCACGGGTCATGAGACGGTGCTCAGCGCCCCGGCCACCGGGCTCTACGGCGCCCGGCCGGAGGGCTACTGGCGGGTGCAGGGTACGAGCTTCGCCGCGCCGCTCGTCGCCGCGACGGCTGCCCTGGTCCGCGCGCGGTATCCGAAGATGTCAGCCGGGGACGTGGTGAACCGGCTGATCGCCACCGCCCGGGATCTCGGCCCGACCGGCCGGGACGACCGGTTCGGCTACGGCCTTGTCGATCCGGTGGCCGCGCTCACCGCCGACGTCCCGGCGGTGGGCCACAACCCGCTCGACGACAACGGCTCCCCCGGCGTGGTGGGCTTCGGGCCGGCGCCCGGCGACACGCGGGACACCCGGGCCGCTGCGGCGGGCCGGGGCGGTGACCCGCTGGGGCGTTCCTCGGAGGGCTGGAACGCCCGGCCGGCGGGCCAGACGGACGCCTCCGCCCCGGAACGGCTCTGGACCGGCCTGGCCCTGTTCGTCGCACTCGTCACCGGCACCGCGTTGATGGTTCGCCGGTTCCGACAGACCCGTCGCTGAACCGGTCTGATCCCGCCCTCGGATGGGTAGGGAGAGCCCCATGGACACCACCGGGGCCACTGTCACGCGGCAGCGGTCGTGGCGGAGCCGCCGCCTCGACCCCGAGCACTCGCTGGGCCTGCGGCTCACCCTGGCCGCGGTCGCGGCGTTCCTGGTGCTGGTGCCGTTCGCCCTGATCGCGCTGCTGGTGCTCGGCGCGTGGCCGCCTCTGCTGCGGCTGGACGCCTCGATCGCCGACGCGTTCCACGGGTACGCACAGGACCATTCCGCCTGGGTCGGTGTGATGACGGTCTGGACGCACGTGTTCGGGCCCGGGCCGCTGCGGGTGGCCGCGGTCGTGGTGGTGGTCTGGCTGGTCCGGCGCGGCGCGCCCCGGCTCGCGATCTGGGTGGTCGTCACAATGGCCGCCGGCGGGCTGCTCGGCGCGCTGCTCAAGCTGCTCGTCGGCCGGGACCGGCCGGATCTGCTCGACCCGGTGGCCCGGGCCGCCGGTTACTCGTTTCCGTCCGGTCACGCGCTCAACGCCACGCTGGCGGCGGGTGTGCTGCTGCTGGTGTTCCTGCCGTTCGTGCGGGACAGCCGCCGGGGCCGGGTCGCGCTGTGGACCGCCGCCGTGCTGGTCGCAGTGGTGACCGGGCTCAGCCGGATCGCACTGGGCGTGCACTGGACCAGCGACGTGGTGGGCGGCTGGGTGCTCGGGGCGGCGGTGGTGGCCGCGACAGCGGCCGGCTTCGCCACCTGGCGCAGCGGATCCGGGCGGCCGTCCGCCCGTCCGCTCCGTGAGGGGGTCGAGCCGGAGCTGGCCGACCAGCGGCCGGAGGGCGGCCGGGCGTAACCGGACCCGCGCCGGGGTACAGGCGTGCCCATGTCCGATGTCGTGATCCGAGTCACCCGGCGTGTCCTGCTGCCGCTGGCCCTGCTCTTCGCGCTGATGGTGGGCCTGGGCCTGCTGGTGACCCGGGTGCTGGCCCGTACCTGGCCGTTCACCGTGGAGGACACGGTCAACCGTGAGCTGGCCGGCGACCGGACGCCGGGGTGGAACGACGTCTCGCTGGTGTTCAGCACGCTGGCCAGCACCCAGATGATCGTCGTGGTGACGGTGCTGGCGGCGCTGGTGCTGCGGCTGGTGCTGCACCGCTGGCGGGAGCCGCTGTTCCTGTGCGCGGCGGTGACCGCGCAGGCGCTGATCTTCCTGTTCACCACCATGGCCATCGACCGGAACCGCCCGGCCGTCGCGCACATGGACGCCTCCCCGCCCACGTCCAGCTTCCCGTCCGGGCACACCTCGGCGGCCACGGCGCTCTACGTCGGTCTCGCGGTGCTGCTGGCGCTGCGGGCGCGCAGCACCCCGGCCAAGGTCGGCTGGTGGACGCTGCTGGTGCTGGTGCCGATCGGCGTGGCGCTCACCCGGATGTACCGGGGCATGCACCACCCGAGCGACGTGGTCGCCTCGTTCCTCAACGGCGGCGCCTGCGTAGCGATCATGGCGCGGGCGGTACTCGACCGCACGCTCACCTGGGGCCGCGCCCGGCTGCCGCTGTCCCGCTCGGGCGACGAGGCGACACCGGCGGGAGCACCGGCGGGTGGCTGAGCGCCGCAGGCCGGCTCAGGTGCAGTCGCCGGTCGCCACTCCCCGGGTACGCTCCGCGCCCGCGAGCGCCACCGGTCGCGCCTCGGCGGCGGTCACCGCGAAACCGGTGTTCGGGTCGTCCGCCGCCGCCGCGAAGATCACGCCGAGCACCAGACCGTTCGAGGAGACCAGCGGGCCGCCGGAGTTGCCGCTGCGCACCAACGCCCGGATCGTGTAGATCTCCCGGTTGACGTCACCGGCCGAGTAGATGTCCGGGCCGGTGATCCGGTCGACGTCCCGGATCCGGGCCGGGCGGGCGTCGTACGGGCCGTCGAGCGGGAAGCCGAGCACGATCGCGTCAGCGCCGGTGGCGGCCGGGCCGGCGGCGAAGCGCAGCGACGGGCCGGGCAGCCCGGGTACGTAGAGCACCGCCAGGTCCCGGTCCGGGTCGTAGACGACGACCTCGCCGTCGTACCGCTCGCCGCGCAGTTCCACAGCCACCGAGCGGGTGCCGGCCACCACGTGCGCGTTGGTCATCACCCGGTCGTCGGCGTACACGAAACCGGAGCCCTCGATGCGGCGCGAGCAGCTCGGCGCGGAGCCGAGCACCTTCACCACCGACCGCCTGCTGTTCTGCACCACCTGGGAGTTGGCGAGCGCCGGGTCGGGCGGTGCCACCTGCCGGGCCCGGGTCGGCGCGAGGTCGCCGAACACGTCCGGGAAGCCGTTGGTGTCGACCGTGTCGCGCAGCGCTGTGGACAGGTCCTGCGCCTTGTCCGGCAGCACCTGGTCGACGACGGTGAGCAGCGCGCTGTTGCGGACCGAGGAGGCCAGCCACGGCACCGAGGAGGAGCCGAGCGGCACGGCGACCAGCCACGCCACGAGCATGACCGCGATGACCGAGATGAACGCGCCGCCGACGTCGTCGATCTTCCGGCCGGCCGGGCCGGTGATGGCGGCCCGCAGGTTCGAGCCGAGCCAGCCCGCCAGCGCCTGCCCCAGCACCGCGAGCCCGAAGATCGCCACCAGGGAGATCAGCACGCGTGTGCCGCTCGCCGCGAACTGCTGCGCGATCAGCGGCCCGACCTGGAGGCCGAGCAGCGCTCCGAGGAAGAAGCCGGAGAACGACAGGGCCCCGATGACGAAACCCTGACGGTATCCGCTGATCGCGAACACGAGCATGAGCAGAAGAAGGACGAGATCCACGGCGGACACGCCCCAAGGGTACGGGCACGGGGCCCGTGCTCGGCTCAGCGCTCGCGGAACGTGACCCGGGGATGCGTACGGGTGATCAGCGCACCGGGCTCTCGTCGGCCGCCTCGGTGCCCGCCGACGGAGCGGGCGTGGCGTCGACAGGCGGCAGGTCCACCACACGCGAGTGCGGCCAGGGCCGGGACCAGCCGCCCATCTCCAGCAGCCGGTCGATCACGCCTGCGGTGAAGCCCCAGACGAGCATGCCGCGTGCGGAGAAGGCGGGACCGATCCAGCCGCTCGGGTGGCGTACCCGCATGCGGTTGTCCGGGTCGACCAGCTCGGTGACCGGCAGCCGGGCCACGTGCGCGACCTCGGCCGGCTCGCGCGGGTGCACCGGGTGCGGGTCGTGCCACCAGGCGAGCACCGGGGTGACCACGAAGTCGCTGACCGGGATCCAGAGCCGGGGCAGCTCGGCGAGCACTGTGACGCTGCCGGGGTCGAGGCCGACCTCCTCGTTCGCCTCGCGCAGCGCGGTGGCGCGGGCGTCGGCGTCCTCCGGGTCGGCCGCCCCGCCCGGGAAGGCCGGCTGCCCGGCGTGGTTGCGCAGCGTCGCGGCGCGCTGGAGGACGAGCACGTCCGGCCCGGCGCCGGGCTCCTCGCCGAGCAGCACCAGTACGGCGCTCTCCCGGCCGCCGCTGGACGGCGTGACGATGCGGGTGAAGTCCTCCGCCCGCGCGGTGCCGAGCCGGCCCAGCAGCGGGTCGAACCACAGCGGCGGCCGTCGGGTCATACCCGCACCCCGAGGTGACGTTCGAGCAGCGCGGCGAGGCGGGCGTCGTCGAGCGCGCCGGTCGCGTCGGTGTGCCGGATCCGCCCGTCGGCGTCGACGAGCACTGTGAGCGGGAACGCGTTGCGTTCCAGCGCGCGCTGGAACGCGTCGCCCTGGTCGAGCAGCATCGGGAAGTCGACGCCGTAGTCCTCGCCGATGGACTGCGCGCCGCCGCGGCTGTCCCGGCTGTTCACGCCGATCACCTGGAACCGGCCGTCGGCCCGCTCGCTGAGCCGCTGGAACGCGGGCAGCTCCTTGCGGCACGGCGGGCACCAGGACGCCCACACGTTGATCACCGCCGGGCCCTTGACGTCGCGCAGGTTCACCGGCGCGCCGCCGGTGAAGCAGTTGAGCGTCAGGTCGGGGAGCTGGTCACCGGCCTTCCCTGCAAGCGTCGGGGACGCGGCCTTCCCGGCGGACGTCGGGGACGCGGCGGCGGGCGCGACGGTCAGCGGGGCGCAGTCGGCGAACGGCGAGGGGCGCTCGGCCCGGGTGGCGGGCGCGGGACGTTCCGGCTCCTCGGCGGTGGCGGTGCAGCCCGCCGTCGCCAGCAGCAGCGGGACGAGAAGGTACGCGAGCCGGCGCATCACGGCACGTCCGCCGCTGCCGCCTGCTGCGGCACCAGGTCGGGATCGAGGCCGACGGCCACCGCCAGGTCACGGGCGCGGGGGCCCTTGAGCAGCTTGGCCGCGGCGGCCGGCTCGGTCGGCCCGGTGCCGTACGCGGGACACAGCTTCGCCAGCGTGCACGCGCCGCAGGCGGGCTTGCGGGCGTGGCAGACCCGGCGGCCGTGGAAGATGACCCGGTGCGACAGCATCGTCCAGTCGCGCTTGGGGTAGAGCGCGCCGATCGCGTGCTCGATCTTCACCGGATCGGTCTCGGTGGTGAGCTGCCACCGGTGCACCAGCCGCTGGAAGTGGGTGTCGACGGTGATGCCGGGGACGCCGAAGGCGTTGCCGAGGATGACGTTGGCGGTCTTGCGGCCGATCCCCGGCAGGGTCACCAGGTCGTCGAGCCGCCCGGGCACCTCGCCGTCGTACCGCTCGCAGAGCGCCCGCCCGAGGTTGATCAGGGAGCTGGTCTTGTTGCGGTAGAACCCGGTGGGCCGGATCAGCTCCTCCAGCTCGGCGCGGTCCGCCGCGGCGTAGTCGGCGGCGGTGCGGTAGCGGGCGAACAGCTTCGGCGTGACCTCGTTGACCTTCTTGTCGGTGCACTGGGCGGACAGGATCGTCGCCACTGCGAGCTCCAGCGCGTTGGCGTGGTCGAGTTCACAGTGCGCGTCGGGGTGCGTCTCGGTCAGCACGCGGCCGATGCGCCGGGCGCGGCGCGTACGACCGAGGTCGGTCTCGGGGGAGCGCGTGGTCACGTCGGCCAGCCTACGTCGCGGGGCCGACGCTCCGGCGGCTCGGCGCGGCGGGCGTGCGCTCAGCCACCCGCCGGTGCGGTGATCTTGCCGGTCCCGTCGAGCTTCGCGCCGGTGTCCGGGAAGTCGGAACGGTTCAGGTCACGGACCAGTCCGAGGCCGCGGTTCTGCCGGTCCACCGACGGACGGCCCACGCCGTTCATCACGGTGGAGGTGAACGTGCCACCGGCGAACTTCCCCTCGGCGGTGAGCGACACCTTGAGCACGCCGCCCCAGCCGAGCCGGCCGGAGCTGTTCAGCGACTTCCCGCCACCGGCGAAGTTGCCGAGGCTGTACGCGATCAGCCGCCCCTTGTAGAACTCCATCCCGCGCAGCACGTGCGGGCCGTGCCCGATGACCAGGTCGGCGCCGGCGTCGATGACGGTCCGGGAGAAGCGGATCGGGTCGCCGCGGTTCTCGCCGAAGAACATCTCGGTGCCCGGCTTGACCCGGGTCTTGTCCGCCCCCTCGGCGCCCATGTGCACCTGCACCACCACGATCTGGGCCTGCTCCTTGGCCATCTCGATCACCTGCTTGGCGGCGTTCAGGTCGACCAGGCTGTTGGACCAGGGGTACGACGAGAAGCCCACCACGGCGACCTTGATGCCCTTGACGTCCACCACGGTGATCTCGCCCGGCGCGCCGGTGTGCTTGAGCCCGTGCGCCTCCAGCGCCGACTGGGTGTTCTCGTAGCCCTGCCGGCCGTAGTCGTAGCCGTGGTTGTTGGCCTGGTTGAGCAGCTGGAACCCCGCCGAGCGCAGGTGTGCGGCATAGCCGGGCGGCGCGCGGAACTGGTAGCAGTTCTTCGGCTCCGGGCCGCACTTGCCGGCGCCGGTGTCGTCGGTGAGCGGCTCCTCCAGGTTGCCCATCACCAGGTCGCCCTTGAGCGCCGACTTCACGTCGTCGAAGAAGCCCTTGCCGCCGTTCGGGGGCAGCCGGTCCGGCGCGTTGCCCATGATCACGTCACCGGTCGCGGTGAGCGAGATCGACGGCTCCTTCGACGCATCAGGCGCGGCCGGCTGGTCACCGGTGGCCGGCCCGGCCGAGCCGGTCGATCCGCCGCCCTGTCCCGTCTGCCACCTGGGGTCGCCGCCGGACCCGCCGGCGTCGCCGCCGCAGCCGGCGACGAACAGGACGGCGACGAGCGCGGCGAACGCGGCCAGGCGCCGGCCGAGCACCGCGCGGCGCGGTCCGGGAACGGCGGCTGGCGGTCCGGCGACGGCGGCGCGGAGGGTACGGGGCACAGAGCGGGCGGAAGCGTACATCGTCGGCGACGCTACCGTCCCCGGAACGCCGCGACGAGGGCCGATCGGTCGGAAAACCCGGCGTGTCGCGTGTGCCGGGCCCACGTCAGCCCGCCCGCCGGTCGGACCAGGGCACCGCGGTCCCGGCGCCGCCCGAGCGGACGGCGGCGTGCACGGCTCGGGCCAGCGGTGCGCCCCAGGCCGACCGGGGACCGCCGTACGGGGCCGGATCGCCGTCGGCCGGGCAGAGCACCGTCACCGCGTCGGTGGGGGTGCCCGTCGCGGGCAGTCCGAGTTCCCAGATCGCCTGGGCCTTCGCCTCGGTGGCGGTGGCCACGGCGTTGACCAGTGCGGCGTCGCCGAGCCGCACCGGGACGTACACGACGATGTTGACGGTGCCGACGTGCTGCGCGGGCCGGGCCGGCTCGCTCGCGGCCGACGGCGCCGGCTCGGGCACGGCGGACGGCTCGGGTGCGACGGTGGCCGGCTCGGGGGCGGCGGCCCAGACCGGCGTGCCCAGGCCGACAGTCGCCCAGACGCGGACGCCGCCGTCCGTGCGGCGGACCACCTCGCTCACGTCCACGCCGGTCAGCAGCCCGACCCCGGGGCCGTCCAGGTCGAGGCCGTGCGCCAGCTCGGCCAGGTGCGCGGCGGGGTCGTCCCGGTCGTACGACATGGGCACCGTCGCGTTCAGCACCCACCGGCGGACGCCGATCCCCCCGCCCAGCGGCGCGGAGCCGACCGCCAGCAGCGGGGCCTCGGCCCGCCAGGCCAGCATCGGGATGTCCCACCCGGATTCGGACCGGCTGGTCAGGAACGGCTCACACAGCACGCCGGTCACCCTACGATCACAGGTGGGAACGGGTGGCGCCGGCCCGTGCCGGGGGCGGGATCTTAGCCGCTCCCCAGGTCGGGTGGGTTACGCCCAACGATCAAGATTCCAGGGGTGCACCTCTGATTCCTGCTCATGTGCGCCTAGACTGGCGGCGCGCGAGGGATCAGCGGACGGCAGACCCGGCCGACGGACGGCACGCGCAGGCGGAGGTGCGCGATGGACGAGGTACTGGCCCGCAGCGGGATCTTCCAGGGTGTCGACCCGGAGGCTGCCGAGGCGCTCGCCAAGGAGATGGAGACGATCGAGGTCCGCAAGGGCGAGATCGTGTTCAACGAGGGCGAGCCCGGCGACAGTCTCTACATCCTCCTGTCCGGCAAGATCAAGGTGGGTCGCCGCGCGGCGGACGGCCGGCAGAACCTGATCGCCGTGATGGGCCCGTCGGACATGGTCGGTGAGCTGTCGCTCTTCGACCCCGGTCCGCGTACGGCGACCGCCACGGCGGTCACCGACACCCGCCTGGTCCGGCTGCGCAAGCAGGCGCTGCGGCCGTGGCTGAACAACCGGCCCGAGATCGCCGAGCAGCTGCTGCGGGTGCTCGCCCGCCGGCTGCGCCGGACCAACGACTCGCTCGCCGACCTGATCTTCACCGACGTGCCGGGCCGGGTCGCCAAGAACCTGCTCCAGATGGCCGGCCGGTTCGGCACCCGCGACGGCGGCGTGCTGCGCGTGACGCACGACCTCACCCAGGAGGAGATCGCCCAGCTCGTCGGCGCCTCCCGGGAGACCGTCAACAAGGCGCTGGCCGACTTCGCCTCGCGCGGCTGGCTGCGGCTGGACGGCAAGAGCATCATCATCCTCGACCCGGAGCGCCTGGCCCGCCGCGCGCGGGTCTGACCCCTCCGTACCGGCTTCCCGGCCCGGCCCGCCACCGCGCGGAGCCGGGCCGATGCCGTCTTCTGCGCAGGCCGGGCCGATGCCGTCTCTGCCCAAGCCGGGCCGTTGCCGCCTCTGAGCGGGCCGGTGCCGTCAGGGCGCGGGATGGCCGGCGCCGTCTCTGCCCGCCGCAGAATCGCTTGGTGCTCCCGCAACGGGGTCGCCAGGCTGGGACGATGCCTGATCGCGTCGCCGTCCTCTCCGACATCCACGGTGTGCTGCCCGCGCTGGAAGCAGTGCTGGCCGAGCCGGACGTGGCAGCCGCCGACCTGATCGTCCTCACCGGTGACCTGGCGGCCGGTCCGCAGCCGGTCGAGGTGCTGGACCGGCTGGCCGCGCTCGGTGACCGGGCCTGCTGGGTCGGCGGGAACGCCGACCGGGAGCTGGTGCAGGCGCGGGCCGGCAGGTCCTCCCCCATCGCCGTGTCGAACTGGGCCGCCGGGCAGCTCCGCGACGACCAGGTGGCCCGGCTGGCCGCGCTGCCGCCGTACGTCACGCTGCCGGTCACCGGTCTGGGCGACGTGCTGTTCTGCCACGCCACCCCGCGCGACGACGAGGAGGTCGTGCTCGTGGACTCGCGGCTCGCCCGCTGGGCCGAGGTCTTCGCCGGCCTGCCGGCCGAGATCGGCACGGTGGTCTGCGGGCACACGCACATGCCGTTCACCCGGCTGGCCGATCGCCGCCTGGTGGTGAACCCGGGCAGCGTCGGCATGCCGTACGGGGGCGCCGGTGCCTGGTGGGCGCTGCTCGGCCCGGGCGTGCAGTTGCGCCGGACCCGCTTCGACGTGGACGCCGCCTGCGCCCGGGTCGCCGCCGAGTCCACGTTCCCTGATGCGGCGGCCTGGGCCGACGAGTACGTCCGCTCCCGCCACTCCGACGCCGACGCGCTCACGGTCTTCGCTCCGCGCGACGGCCGCTGAGGCGTTAACAAGGGGCCCTTCCTCTACCGCAGGCGTTAACAAGGGCCCCCTCCTTTCAGAAAAAGTCAGGCTTGACTGTTTGTTTTTGGCGGGGCACGCTGTCTGCGTGTCGAGCCGAGTTCCGCAGCAGGAGCGCAGCCGCGCCACCCAGGCCCGGCTGCTGGAGGCGACTGTCGAGTGCCTGGTGGAGCACGGCTGGTCC
Organism: Micromonospora sp. CNZ296; assembly: GCF_007827635.1. Classification (NCBI taxonomy): domain Bacteria; kingdom Bacillati; phylum Actinomycetota; class Actinomycetes; order Micromonosporales; family Micromonosporaceae; genus Micromonospora; species Micromonospora sp. CNZ296. The sequence goes on along the minus strand of NZ_VISW01000007.1, from coordinate 74,566 downwards.
GGCACCACGACGACAGTGGTGGCAGCCCACGCCGGCGTCTCCCGGGGCGCCCAGCTGCACCACTACCCCACCAAGGCCGCCCTGGTGACCGCCGCCGTCACGCACCTGACCGAGCGCCGGGCGGCCGAGCTGCGCGCCGAGGCGGCGCACCTGCCGGTCGGCCCGAAGCGGCTCGACGGCGTGGTCGACCTGCTTGCCGCCTCGTTCACCGGCCCGCTGTTCGTGGCCGCGCTGGAACTGTGGGTGGCCGCGCGTACCGACGCCGAGCTGCGCGCCGCGCTGGTGCCGCTGGAGGCGCGGATCGGCCGCGAGATGCACCGGCTCACCGTCGAGCTGCTCGGTGTGGACGAGCGCAAGCCGGGCGTACGCGAGTCGGTGCAGGCCACCCTCGACCTGCTCCGCGGCCTCGGCGTGGCCAACCTGCTCAGCGACGACTCGCCCCGCCGCGCCGCCCTGCTGCACACCTGGAAACGCCAGCTCGCCGCGCTGCTCACCCCCGAGAGCGAGCGGCACTGATCCCCTGACGCCCCACCCCCGCCCGGAGGCACAATGGTCGACCTGACAGCCCTGCTCGCGGATCTGGCCGCCGAGTCCGAACAGCTCGACGCGCTCGTCGCGGACCTGCCGCCGGAAGGATGGGAGCGGCCGACACCGGCCCCGGGCTGGACCGTCGCGCACCAGGTCGCGCACCTGGCATGGACCGACCACGTCGCCTACCTGGCGGCCACCGACGAGTCCGCGTTCTTCGCCTCGGTGATGGCCGCACCGGACCCGTCGCGCCTGGTCGAGGACGGTGCCGAGTCCTTCCTGGCGCCACCGCCCGCGCTGCTGGCCCGGTGGCGTGCCGGCCGGTCGGCGCTCGCCGGGGCGCTCGCCGCCGTACCGGCCGGACAGAAGATCCCCTGGTACGGCACCAGCATGTCGCCCACGTCGATGGTCACGGCACGGCTGATGGAGACGTGGGCGCACGGCGAGGACGTAGCAGACGCGCTGGGCGTCAGCCGTACCCCGACCGCGCGCCTGCGGCACATCGCGCACCTCGGCTTCCGTACCCTCGGGCACGGTTTCTCGGCCCACGGCCGCGACGTGCCCACGGCGCCGGTGCGGGTCGAGCTGACCGCGCCCGCGGACGGCGAGGTGTGGGAGTTCGGGCCGGCCGACGCGACCGACCGGGTGACCGGCCCGGCGCTCGACTTCTGCCTGCTCGTCACGCAGCGCCGGCACCGCGCGGACCTGGCCCTGACCGCCACCGGGCCGGTGGCCGACGAGTGGCTGGACGTGGCCCAGGCGTTCGCCGGGCCGCCCGGCGGCAAGCGCGAGCCGGCGAACGGAACCTCCTCATGAGCGTGCTGCGGATCGGGAACGCGTCTGGCTTCTACGGCGACCGCTTCGCCGCCTGGCGGGAGATGCTCGACGGCGGCGAGTTGGACGTGCTGACCGGTGACTACCTGGCCGAGCTGACCATGCTCATCCTCGGCCGGGACCGGATGCGCGACCCGTCGCTCGGCTACGCCAAGACGTTCCTGCGTCAGGCGGAGGGCGTGCTCGGCACCGCGCTGGAGCGCGGCGTCACGCTGGTCACCAACGCGGGCGGCCTCAACCCGGCGGGGCTGGCCGACGCGATCCGGTCACTCGGCGACCGGCTCGGCCTCCAGGTCCGGGTCGGGTACGTCGAGGGCGACGCGATCCAGCGGCCGGACGCGCTGACCGCGAACGCGTACCTGGGCGCGTTCGGGATCGCGGCCTGCCTCGACGCGGGCGCGGACGTGGTGGTCACCGGGCGGGTCACCGACGCCTCGCTGGCTGTCGGCCCGGCAATCGCCCGCTTCGGGTGGACCCGCGACGACCTCGACGCGCTGGCCGGCGCGACTGTCGCAGGGCACCTGATCGAGTGCGGCGCGCAGGTCACCGGCGGCAACTTCAGCTTCTTCACCGAGCTGCCGGACGGCGGGCACCGGCCCGGCTTCCCGATCGCTGAACTGCACGCGGACGGCTCGTCGGTGCTCACCAAGCACGCAGGCACCGGGGGCGCGGTGACGGTCGAGACGGTCACCGCCCAGCTGCTGTACGAGGTGGGCGGGCCGGACTACCTCGGGCCGGACGTGGTGACCCGGCTGGACACGGTGCGGCTGGCGCAGGAGGGTCCGGACCGGGTACGCGTCTCCGGGGTGCGCGGCACGCCGCCGCCGGACACGCTCAAGGTGGGCGTCAACAACCTGGGCGGCTTCCGCAACTCGATGACGTTCGTGCTGTGCGGGCTGGACATCCCGGCCAAGGCGGCGCTGGTCCGGGGCCAGATCGAGGAGTCGGTCGGCACGGAGGGGCTGGAGTTCACGCTGGCCCGTACCGACCACCCGGACACCGGCGACACCGAGGCGGCGAGCGCGCTGCTGCACGTACACCTGCGGGACGGTGACAAGTCGCGGGCCGGGCGGGCGTTCTCGGCGGCGGCGGTGGAGCTGGCGCTGGCCTCCTACCCGGGCTGCACGCTGACCACGCTGCCCGGTGACGCGACGCCGTACGGGGTGTTCACCGCCGACACGATCGCGCAGGACGCTGTCGAGCACGTCGCGGTGCTGCCCTCCGGCGAGCGGGTGCCGATCGCGCCGCCGACGGTGACGGGCGGTTTGCAGGAGGCCCCTGTACAACACGAGGCGTTAAGAGGGGGCCCTTCCTTGCCCGGCACCCGGCGGAGGCCGCTCGGCGAGCTGGTCGGCGCGCGGTCCGGCGACAAGGGTGGCGACGCCAACCTGGGCGTGTGGGCCCGCACCGACGCGACCTGGCCGTGGCTGCGCGACTGGCTGACGGTGGAGCGGCTGGCCGAGCTGCTGCCGGAGACGGCGTCGCTCACAGTCGAGCGGTACGAGCTGCCGAACCTGCGCGCTGTCAACTTCGTGATCCGGGGACTGCTCGGGCAGGGCGTGGCCGCGTCCACCCGGTTCGACCCCCAGGCCAAGGCGCTCGGCGAGCTGCTGCGCTCGCGAGTGGTCGATCTTCCGACGGAGGCACGCGCATGACCATCGTGGACACGCCGGAACGCCGGCAACTGCGCGAGCTGACCCGTTCGTTCGTGACCCGGGAGGTGCTGCCGCACCTGTCCGACTGGGAGCGGGCGGGCGAGGTACCCCGGTCGCTGCACGAGACCGCAGCCAAGATCGGCCTGCTCGGCATCGGCTTCCCGGAGTCGGTCGGCGGCAGCGGCGGCGACCTGCTCGACTCGATGGTGGTCACCGAGGAGATCATCCGCTCGGGCGGGTCGTCCGGGCTGGTCGCCGCGTTGTTCACGCACGGGATCGCGCTGCCGCACATGGTCGAGACCCAGGACGAAGGGCTGATCGACAAGTACGTGCGGCCCGCGCTCGCCGGGACGATGATCGGCGCGCTGGCGATCACCGAACCGGACGGCGGCTCGGACGTGGCGGGCATCCGCACCTGCGCGGTCCGCGACGGTGACCACTACGTCGTCAACGGGTCCAAGACGTACATCACCAGCGGGGTCCGCGCCGACTTCGTCACCACTGCTGTCTGCACCGAGTTCCCCGGTTCGGGCTCGGTCAGCCTGCTGGTCATCGACAAGGGCACGCCCGGGTTCACGGTGGGGCGGCGGCTGGAGAAGCTGGGCTGGCACTGCTCGGACACCGCCGAGCTGTCCTTCGTCGACGTGCGGGTGCCGGTGACGAACCGGGTCGGCCCGGAGGACACCGGCTTCCTCGCCATCATGCAGCAGTTCGCCAACGAGCGGCTGTCGCTCGCCACCCAGGCCTACGCGACCGCGCAGCGCTGCGTGGACCTGGCCGTGCAGTGGTGCCGGGACCGCCAGACGTTCGGCCGGCCGCTCGTCGGGCGCCAGGTCGTCCGGCACAAGCTGGCCGAGATGCACAGCCGCACCGACGCGGCGCGGGCGTACGTGCACGACGTCGCCGAGCGGGTGGCCGCCGGGCAGCCGGTGGTGACCGAGGTGGCGATGGCGAAGAACGTGGCGGTGGCCACCTGCGACTGGGTGGTCGACGCGGCGCTGCAACTGCACGGCGGCTTCGGCTACATGCGTGACGCCGAGGTGGAGCGGCACTACCGGGACGCCCGTCTGCTCGGCATCGGCGGCGGCACCACCGAGATCATGAACGAGATCATCGCGAAGGGCATGGGCCTATGAGCACGACTGTCCTGCAGAGCACCATCGACCCGTCCGCGCCCGCCTTCACCGCCAACCGGGAGGCGCTGCTGGAACGCCTGGCGGAGCTGGAGGAGGCACTCGACCAGGCCCGGGGCGGTGGCGGCGAGAAGTACGTGACCCGGCACCACGGTCGCGGCAAGCTGCTCCCCCGGGAGCGGATCGAGCTGCTGCTCGACCCGGACAGCCCGTTCCTGGAGTTGTCGTCGGTGGCCGCGTTCGGCACCGACTTCCCGGTCGGCGCCAGCACCGTGACGGGCATCGGCGTGGTCGAGGGCGTCGAGTGCCTGATCGTGGCGAACGACCCGACGGTACGCGGCGGCGCGATCAACCCGTGGTCGCTGGCGAAGACCCGGCGGGCGGGTGAGATCGCTGCGGCCAACCGGCTGCCGATGGTGAACCTGGTCGAGTCGGCCGGCGCGGACCTGCCCACCCAGGCGGAGATCTTCATTCCCGGCGGCCGGGTGTTCCGCGACCTGACCCGGCTGTCCGCGCAGCGGATCCCGACCGTGAGCGTGGTCTTCGGCAACGCCACAGCAGGTGGCGCGTACGTGCCGGGCATGTCGGACTACACCGTCATGATCCGCGACCGTTCGCAGGTCTACCTGGCCGGACCGCCGCTGGTGAAGATGGCCACCGGCGAGGTCACCGACGACGAGTCGCTCGGCGGCGCGGCGATGCACGCCACCACGTCCGGCCTGGCCGACTTCCTCGCCGAGGACGAGCGCGACGGCATCCGGCTGGCCCGGCAGTGCGTCCGCCGGCTCAACTGGCGCAAGCACGGCCCCCCGCCGCGCAACCCCCACCCGCTGCCGCCCCGGTACGACCCGGAGGAGTTGCTCGGCATCGCCAGCGCCGACCTGAAGGTGCCGTTCGACCCGCGCGAGGTGCTGGCCCGGGTGCTCGACGACAGCGCGTTCGACGAGTTCAAGCCCGGCTACGGCACCGCGCTCGTGACCGGCTGGGGCGAGCTGCACGGCTACCCGGTCGGTGTGCTCGCGAACGCCCGGGGCGTGCTGTTCAGCCAGGAGGCGCAGAAGGCGGCCCAGTTCATCCAGCTCGCCAACGCGGCTGACACACCGCTGGTGTTCCTCCAGAACACCACCGGCTACATGGTCGGCACCGAGTACGAGCAGCGCGGCATCATCAAGCACGGCGCCCTGATGATCAACGCGGTGTCGAACTCGAAGGTGCCGCACCTGACGGTCAACCTGGGCGCCTCCTACGGCGCTGGCAACTACGGCATGTGCGGCCGGGCGTACGAGCCCCGGTTCCTGTTCACCTGGCCGAACGCGAAGTCGGCGGTGATGGGCCCGGCGCAGCTCGCCGGTGTGCTGTCCATCGTGGCCCGGCAGGCGGCCGCCGCCCGGGGACGCGAGTACGACGAGGACACCGACGCCGCCATGCGGATGATGGTCGAGCAGCAGATCGAGTCGCAGTCCGGGGCGCTGTTCCTGTCCGGGCGGCTCTACGACGACGGGGTGATCGACCCCCGGGACACCCGTACCGTCCTCGGGCTGTGCCTGTCGGCGATCCACAACGGACCGGTGAAGGGCGCCGACGGTTTCGGCGTCTTCCGGATGTGACCTGTGAGCGCGAGGAACGCAGCGAAGCGGAGTTCCGCAGTCGCGAACGAAAGGCAGGCTCAGCGCGGATGATCAACAAACTTCTGGTTGCGAACCGGGGCGAGATCGCCCGCCGGGTCTTCGCCACCTGCCGCGCCCTCGGCGTGGCCACCGTCGCCGTGCACTCCGACGCGGACGCCGACGCGCCGTTCGTGGCCGACGCCGACCAGGCCGTCCGGCTGCCGGGTAACACGCCGGCCGAGACGTACCTGCGCATCGACGCCATCCTGGACGCGGCCCGGCGCTCCGGCGCTGACGCCGTCCACCCCGGCTACGGCTTCCTGGCCGAGAACGCCGAGTTCGCCGCGGCGGTGACCGACGCGGGCCTGACCTGGGTCGGGCCGTCGGCCAAGGCGATCGCCGCGATGGGCGACAAGATGGCCGCCAAGGCGCTGCTCGCCGACGCGGGCGTGCCGATGCTGCCCACCTGGACCGACCCGGCCGAGGTCACCGCCTTCCCGGTGCTGGTCAAGGCCGCCGCCGGTGGCGGCGGCCGGGGCATGCGGATCGTCCGCGACGCCGCCGGGCTGGCCGAGGCCGTCGCGGGCGCTCGCCGCGAGGCCGCGGCGGCGTTCGGCGACGGCACCATCTTCATCGAGCGGTACGTGGAACGCGGTCGCCACGTCGAGGTGCAGATCTTCGGCGACACCCACGGCACCGTCGTGGCCCTCGGGGTACGCGACTGCTCGATCCAGCGCCGCCACCAGAAGATCGTCGAGGAGGCACCGGGTGTGCTGCCCGAAGACGTGCGCGCGGAGTTGCACGAGGCGGCGGTGGCGGCCGGGCGGGCTGTCGACTACGTCGGCGCGGGAACCGTGGAGTTCCTGCTCGCGCCGGACGGGCAGGTGCACTTCCTGGAGATGAACACCCGCCTCCAGGTGGAACACCCGGTCACCGAGCTGACCACCGGGCTGGACCTGGTCCGGCTGCAACTGCTCGTCGCCGAGGGCGAGCCGCTGCCGGTCACCACCACGCCACCGGCCGACGGCCACGCCATCGAGGTACGGCTGTGCGCCGAGGACCCGGCTCAGGGCTTCCGCCCGGCCACCGGCACGCTGCACCGGTTCGCGATCCCCGGGGTGGCAGCCGAGTTCGGCCCGGCCCGTGGCCTGCGCCTGGACTCCGGCGTCGTGGACGGCTCGACGGTGAGCGTGCACTACGACTCGATGCTGGCGAAGCTCGTCGCCTGGGCGCCCACCCGCACCGAGGCGGCCCGCGCGCTCGCCGGCGCGCTGGCCCGCGCCGAACTGCACGGCGTGGCCACCAACCGGGACCTGCTGGTCCGCGTGCTGCGCAGCGCGGAGTTCACCGCCGTGGACCTCGACACCGGCTTCCTGGACCGGCACCCGGAGGTGTTCGCGCCACTGCTGCCGGCGGAGCAGCTTCCGGTGGCGGCACTGGCGGCGGCGCTGTCCGGGGCCGCCGAGCGCCGGGCCGCCGCACCGGTGCTGGCCGGGTTGCCGTCGGGCTGGCGCAACGTTCCGTCCTTCCCGCAGGTCACCCGCTTCACCGTCGGCGACGGCGAGGAGATCGAGGTGCACTACCGGCTCGACCGCACCGGCGCCCTCGCCGAGTGGGGAAGGAAGGGCCCCCTCTTAACGGATCCGGTAGAGGAAGGGTCCTCTGTTAACACCGAGCTGCCGGTGGTCGAGCTGGTGACTGCTACCCCGGGCCGGGTGGTGCTCGACGTGGACGGGGTGCGGCGGGCCTTCCGCGTACACCGGGCGGGGTCGTCGGTCTTCGTGGACGGCCCGGACGGGGCGGCGAGCCTCACCGAACTGCCCCGCCTGCCCCTGCCCGCCGCGGAGCTGGCGGCCGGGTCGCTGCTCGCGCCGCTGCCCGGCGCGGTGACCCGGGTGCACGTCGAGGTCGGTCAGCGGGTCGCCGCCGGTGACCTGCTGCTGACGCTGGAAGCGATGAAGCTCGAACATCCCGTGCTCGCCCCCGCCGACGGCGTGGTGACGGAGCTGCCGGTGCCGGCCGGCGGCCAGGTCGAGACGGGTGCCGTACTTGCCGTGGTGGACCCCGAGGAGGACCCGCAGTGAACTTCGACCTGACCCCCGAGCAGGACCAGCTCCGCGACGCCGTCCGGGCGTTGGGCCGCAAGTACGGCCACTCCTACTTCGTCGAGAAGGCCAGGTCCGGCGAGCACACCACCGAGCTGTGGCACGAGGCCGGACGGCTGGGCTACCTGGGCGTGAACATCCCCACCGAGTACGGCGGCGGGGGCGGCGGCATCACCGAGCTGGCGCTGGTGTGCGAGGAGCTGGCCGCGACCGGCTGCCCGCTGCTGCTCCTGGTGGTCTCCCCCGCCATCGCCGCCACGATCATCAACAAGCACGGTACGGAGGAGCAGCGCAAGAAGCACCTCCCCGGCCTCGCCGACGGCTCCCAGAAGATCGTCTTCGCGATCACCGAGCCGGACGCCGGATCGAACTTCCACCGCCTCGCCACAGTGGCCCGCCGCGACGGGGACGACTGGCTGCTCAGCGGCCGGAAGATCTACATCTCCGGGGTGGACGAGGCCGGGCACGTCCTCGTGGTCGCTCGTACCGAGGACGCGTCCACCGGGAAGTTGAAGCCGGCGCTGTTCATCGTGCCGACCGACGCGCCGGGCCTGGAGAAGTCCAAGCTGGACATGGAGATCCTGTCGCCGGAGAACCAGTTCCTGCTCTTCCTCGACGACGTCCGGCTCCCCGCCGACGCGCTCGTCGGCGAGTCGCTCGACGCCGGGCTGCCCGCCCTGTTCGCCGGGCTCAACCCGGAGCGCATCACTGTTGCCGCGATGGGCGCCGGCACCGGCCGGTACGCGATCGAGAGGGCCAGCGACTACACCGCTACCCGCAAGGTGTGGGGCGGACGCTCGATCGGCTCCCACCAGGGCGTCTCGCACCCGCTGGCGCACGCCGCAGTGCAGGTCGAGCTGGCCCGACTGATGATCCACAAGGCGGCCACGCTCTACGACGCGGGCCGCGACCTGGAGGCCGGCATCTCCGGCAACATGGCCAAGTACGCGGCCGGCGAGGCCGCCGCGCTCGCCGTCGACACCGCCGTCCAGGCGCTCGGCGGGGCCGGCATGACCACCGAGTACGGCGTGGCGACGCTGCTCGGCGCGGTACGCGCCGGACGGATCGCCCCGGTCAGCCGGGAGATGATCCTCAACTTCGTCGCCCAGCACGTCCTCGGCCAGGACAAGTCCTACTGACCGAGGTGGGCCCGGGGTACGGCGGGTGCCCGATTACCCGCCGTACCCCGGGGGTCCGTCAGCGGACGGTCAGCGTGCCGACCGCCGGGCGCGGCGTCGCCACCGGCGGCAGCCGCTTCGGCTCGCCCCGGCTCGGCTCGCCCGCCCGGGCCAGCGCGCTCTTCGACGCGTCCGCCCGGCCGGCCGCCGCGTCCTCCTGGAACGGCTGCGCGTCACCGACGCAGAGCGTGCCCTTGGCCGGCAGCTTGCCGGTGAGCAGGTACGCGTCGATCCGGCCGGTCACGCACGCCGAGGTGCCGTACGCGGTGTGGCCCCAGCTGTCGCTGCTCAGCAGGCGGCTGTTCGGCAGCAGCTTCGCCGAGCTGACCGCGCCCTGGTAGTTGGTCGCCGGATCCCAGTAGTTGCCGACCACCAGCACCGGGGCGGCGGTGACCCGGTTGAACGGCCCGGTCCAGGCGTCCTCGTCCCGCACCGTCCAGGTGTTGCGGGCACAGGGCGAGGTGCCCCAGGCCCACGCCCGCCCGAAGTAGGGCGCCCGCTTGTCCTCCTTCGCCGACAGCGCCGGCCAGGCGTCGGCGCTCTTCGGGTGGTACGCGTCGGTGCAGTCGACGGTCAGGAACGTCTCCAGCCCGTTGTCGTACGGGAAGTCGTACCCCCGCTGTTGCCGTGCCTGCGCGGCGCGGGCGGCGAGTGCCTTGCGGGCCGTGGCGGTGGCGGCCTTGCCGGCGGCCGGGTCGGTCAGGGCCAGGAGCTGGACGGTCAGGTCCACCACCGACTGCCAGCCGTACGGGTCGTAGAGCGCACCGAGCGTGGCACCGACGAAGTCGGCGTAGCTGACGGTGAACGAGCCGAAGTCCGGGTCCTCGATCACCACCGGCTTCTTGCGCAGCCGCTTCGCCACCGTGTCGTACGCGGCCAGCGGGTTGCCGGTGGCGGCGAGCTCGCACTGCTCGGCGCCGGCCTTGCCGCACCGGGTCAGGATCTCCCGCAGCGCCCGGTACGCCCCGTCGGCGCTGCGCAGCCGCGTCTCCTGGAGCTGGTTGCGGGCACTGCCCTGGCCGATCCAGGCGTTCGGGTCGAGCACGCCGTCGACGACCAGCGCGCGGAAGCGGTCCGGGAACATGTTGGCGTAGTACTGGCCCAGCGCGGTGCCGTAGCTGAAGCCGAGGTAGCTGAGCAACTTGTCGCCGACGGCGCGGCGCAGCACGTCCATGTCGCGGGCCACCTCGGCGGTGGACGCCGCGCCGGTGAGCGGCTTACCGGTGGTGGAGCACGCCTTGCCGACCGCCTTGGACGCCGCGACGTACGCCTTCTCCTCCGCCTTGGTCCACGGGAACGCGACGTTCAGCCCGGCGTACGCGCGGGTCTGGTCCTTCACCGAGCGGAAGCACTTGATGTTCTCACTGGCCTCGACGCCGCGCGGGTCGACGCCGACGATGTCGAAGCGGTCGAGCAGGTCGTCGCCGAGGAAGTAGGGCGCGGCGAGCGCGATGCTCGTGCCGGAGCCACCCGGGCCACCCGGGTTGAGGAAGAGGCTGCCGACCTTGCGCTGCTGGTCGCGGGCTTTGACCCGGAGCAGGGCGACCTCGGTGGTGGCGCCCTTCGGGTTGTCGTAGTCCAGCGGGAGCCGGACCGTGGCGCACTCGGCGTAGTCGTAGCAGGCGTACCAGTCGAGCTTCGGCGTCGGCACGCGGTCCACCCGGCGCGCCTCGGCGGCGGTGGTCCTGTCGTGCGCGGGTGGTTGCGGAGCCGCCGCCGCGGCGGGCGCGACGGCCGGTCCGGCGAGGAGGACGCCGGCGATCCCGGTTGCGGCCAGGGATCGGATTGCACGGGGCATGAGGCTGCCTTCCGTCGGGGAACAGTTCCGTCGAGGAGACCTCGACCCCCGTCACTGTAGGGATCGACGCCCACGTTAGTGGCCCCCAAACGGGGATCGATACGGCAAACAACCAGATGATGTAACGATTTTTTCTCGATCGTCGCTACCTGCGGCTCCGAAGTGGAGCGTCGGTGACGGGAAGCCGTCTCATCCCGCCGGTTGACAGGTGGACGCGCTGGGCCATGCTTGTCGGGTGAGATCGTTCCCGAAGCCCGATGCGCGGGCGAAGGCCGTCGTCGCGTCCCTGGCGACGGTGGCGGCGGTGGTGACCCTCGCCGTGTGGCGTCCGCCCGGCATCCTGTCGGTCGTGCTGGCCCTGATCTGCGTCCTGCTCGCCATGATCACGGGAGTGACGATCACCGCCGCGCGTCAGCCCGGCGGCACCGGCGGGCCCGCCCCGCAGGCCGAGACCTGGCCGGTCCCCCACCAGGGGTACGGAGTGGACGCCGACACGCTGGAGGCGATCGACCCGCGCGCGGTACGGAACCTGCGCACGCCGGCGGGCCAGCCGATCGACGCGGACACGCTGGAGACGCTCGACCCGCGGGTGGTACGCGGCATGCGGGCGACGACAGCGGTGGACGCCGACACGCTGGAGACGCTCGACCCGCGGTCGGTCCGGCAGGGCCGGACCGTGAACGGGCTCAGCGACCGGTGAGCGTGGGGCCGGCGAGCGCGTTGACGCCCCGGCCGGCCAGACAGCGGTAGGTGCGGTCCGCCTCGGCCTCCGGCGGCAGCACCTCCAGGTTCCACCCGCTCGCCGACTTGCCGCCGCTGACCAGCCGGAACGTGTCGGCGTTGCACACCCGCCCGACGGCCGGGTCGGCCGCGACCGTCTCGTGGCGGGCCCCGGCGAGACCGGCCGGCAGGTCACCGGCGGCGTAGGTCTCCCACGTGTGCTGGCCGTCGCACGGCACCCGGCTCGCCTCGGCCCGGTCGCGGCGCAGCCGTACCGGACCGAAGCACTCCAGTTCCGTCGCGCAGCGCGCCCCGGCGGGCAGCCGCACGTCGGCGGACGCGCAGCCGGGCACCGGCGCCACCCCGGCCACGCCGCTGGTCGCCGGTGTGGGCGTGACGGCCGGCGTGTGCCCGCCTGCCACCCAGCCGCCACCGGCCGAGGCGGCGAGCGCCAGCACACCGGCGCCGCCGAGGAACCAGCGCTTGGGCCAGCGCCGGCCTCGCGAGGCCACCGTCGGGTGGTCGTCGTCCGCGGGCGGTCGCGGGTTCGGCCCTCCGGTGCGGTGGAACCGGTCGCCGGTGCCGCCGTCGTACAGGCCGCCGGTCGCCGGGGCGCCGTCGAGCGGCAGCGAGGCGAGCAGGCCGCGCAGCTCGACCGCCGACGGCCGCGCGCCCGGGTCGTTCGACATGCCCAACCGGAGTACGTCGATCAGCTCGCCTGGTACGCCGGGCAGGCCCGGGATCGGCTGCTGGAACATCTCCAGCACGGTCACCAGGCTCGGGTTCCGTTCGGAGTGCCAGCGCGGCGGACGGCCGTACATCAGCGCGTAGAGCGTGGCGCACAGCGAGTAGACGTCGACGGCGGGCGTGGGCGGGCTGTGGTTGAACGTCTCCGGCGGCGCGTACGCCGGGGTGAGCGCCTCCAGCATCACCGAGGAGTCGCGGAACTCGGCGAGCACCGCCAGGCCGAAGTCGGCCAGGACCGCCGAGTTGAACTCGGAGTGCAGGATGTTCGCCGGCTTGACGTCGCGGTGCAGGACGCCCGCCGCGTGCGAGTGGGCCAGTGCGTCGGCGATCTTCACGCCGAGGTCGCGGGTCTCCGCCGGGCCCAGCGGTGAGGTACGCATCCGCTCGGCGTACGAGCCGTCGCACAGCTCCATGATGAGGTAGGGGTGCTGGTCGACGGTGACCCCGACGTCGAACAGGTCGACCACGTGCGGGTGCGACGACATCCGCCCGGCGGCACGGGCCTCGCGCAGGAAGCGGGCCTGGTCGCGTTCGCTGTCCAGCGTGCGGTTCTCGATCTTGACCGCGACCTCGCGTCCCACCGAGATCTGGGTGGCCCGGTAGATGGTGGCGTAGCCGCCTCGGGCGAACACCTGCAGATCGGTCAGACCGGGCACGATGGGCAGCCGCAGGGCGCCGGGCGGGGTCTCGGTCACGACTCGAAAATACCCAACGATCCGGACCCGTCAGCGCGCCGCGTCGGTGGCCGGCGCCGGCGTCGGCGCGGACACGGCAGTGGCGGGAGCCGCCCGGCGGGCGTCCCACCACAGGCCGGCCGCCGTGGCGAGCGCGCCCAGCCCCTCCCACGCGGCGACCGCGAAGAAGCGGTCCGGCGCGACGTCGGAGAGCACCGCGATGGTGAACACGGTGAAGGTGACCAGGCGGAACCACACGGTGAACCGGTAGAACGGCCGCCACTCGGTGGCGACGGCGAGCAGGTAGTAGACCCCCATGTTGAACGAGGCCATCGAGGACGCGGTGAGGAACGTGCCGGTGTAGTCGCCCGGAGCGCGCTCGGCCGGCACCTCGAAGCCGAGCAGGCGCAGCTGCGTCTCCGGCCAGATCAGACCGAGCGCGCCGAGCAGCAGCGCGAGGAGCCCGAAGACCGCGATCGTCCAGCCGGCGCCCGAGCGCGGCAGCCTCATCGTTCCTCCCCAGCGTGATCTGCCGGTGACGCAGGCGCGCACCGGGAGGCGACAGTCGATCCACGACTGTGGCCGCCCCACGCTAACCGGCTCCACCGACGAACACATCCCCGGAACCGTCAGAACCCGGGCGATCAGCCGCCGGAGAGACGCACCCGCAACGCGTCCGCGACGATCCGCTCACTGCGCTGCTCGGTGGCGTACGCGAGGCGTACCGCCTCCTCCGCGTGCGTCAGCGCCTCGGCCCGGCGACCGCAGGCGTCCAGCGCCTCGGCCAGCACCAGCAGCGCCACCACCTGGCTGCGGACGTCCTCCGCCGGGGCGGTGATCGACCGCTGCGCCCAGTCGAGCGCCTGTTCGCGCTGGCCGTGGGCGAGCAGCGCGGCGGCGTACCGGGCCATCGTCTGCCGCCGGGAGAACAGCAGCGAGGGCGCGTTCGCCGCGCCGGTGGCGACTGGGGCGAGCAGCCCCACGGCGGTGCCCGGATCACCCGCCGCGAGGCGGGCCATGGCGAGCAGCACCCGGGGCGCGACCTGGGCCGGCGCCTGCGGGTTGTGCGGCTCCACCCGGGTCAGCACCGACCGCGCCTCCCGCTCGGCGGTTTCGTGGTCGCCCATGTCCAGCGCCACGAAGCCGCGCAGCGTGCCGGCCATGCCGGTGAGCAGCGGGTGGGTGGTGCGGTCGGCGTACTCGAGCGCGTCGGTGAACAGGTCGGCCGCGTGTTCCGGCTCGCCCAGCCCGCGCGCCACCACCCCGCGCACCACGAGCGCGAAGCCCTGCCCCCAGTCGTCGCCCACCTCGGCGAAGTCCCGGTACGCGCGCCGCGCCGCCCGGTCCGCCTCGGCCAGGTCGCCCAGCTCGGCGGTGGCGTACGCCTCGACCGCGCGCAGCGTCCCCACCGCCCACGCCTCGCCGACCCGCTCCCCGAACGGCAGGAACACCCGCGCCATCCGGCACGCCTCCCGCAGCCGGCCCGCGAGCAGCCGGGCGAACGCGGTGGTGCCGCGCAGCCAGGCCCGCCCGTACGGGTCCTTCAGCTCGGCGAAGAGCCGGGCGGCCCGGCCGAGCACCGCGTCGGTGCCGGCGAAGTCGCCCCGGGTGGTGGTCACCCAGGCCAGGTTCTGCAACGACCACGCCTGCCCGCGCGGATCCCGGGCGGCGAGACTGACCTGGTAGGACGCGGCCAGTCGGCTGCTCGCCTGCCCGAGCCGGCCGGCGATGAAGTCGGCCATGCCGAGCCGCCGCATCGCCGAGGCCCGCAGCGTGGGCAGGTCGGCGTCGGTGGCCACCTGCAACGCCTCCTGCCAGTTGCACTCGGCCCGCTCGGCGTCGCCGAGTGTCTGCTGGGCCTGCCCGGCGAGCAGCAGCGCGGCGGTACGGGTGGCCGGGTCGCCGGTGTTCGCGGCGATCTTCTCGGCGAACGCCAGCGCGTCGGCCGGGCGACCGACCTGGAGCAGCGCCCGGGCGTGCACCACCCGGTCAGCCGCCGGCACCCCGTCGCGGGCCAGCTCGGCCGCGCGCTCGGCGTACTCGACGGCGAGCGCCGGCTCCCCCGACCGCAGCGACCGGCGGGCGGCCCGGCCCAGCGCGGCCACGCCCAGCGGGGTGACCGCCCGGGCCGGCGCGTCCGGACGCAGCTTGACCGCGTCGGCGAGCGCTGTCGCCCGCTCCACATGCTCGGCGACGAAGTCGTCCCGGGCAGCCTCGGTGAACGCGCCCCCCGGTGCGCCGCCGGTCTCGTCGACGCTCTCCGGCGCGGCCCAGCGGGCCAGCGCCGCGTGCCGCTCGGCCAGTTCGGCCTTGCTCACCCCGGCGTACGCGGCCTCCCGCATCAGCGGGGTGGCGAAGGCGAACCCGCTGCGGGTGCGGTGCAGCATGCGCCGTTGCAGCAGCTCCTCCACGGCCCGGTCCAGCTCGACGGCGGCCACCGCGGCGGGCCGCCCGTCCTGCCCGACCCGCTGCTCCCGCAACGCCTCCAGCGCGCCCGCCGGCACGGTGTCGCCCACCACTGCGGCGTCCCGCAGCGCCGAGCGGGCGTTGGGCGGCAGCGCGTCGATACGCGCGGCGAGCACCGCGGCCAGGTCGCGGGAGAGCAGCCGGCTGCCCAGCGAGCCGGGGGCGAGCCGCCAGCCGACGTCGGCGCCCCGGCCCGGGCCGGCGGTGAGCGCTCCGCGTTCCATCAGCAGCGTGACCAGCTCGGCCAGGTAGAACGGGTTGCCCTGCGCGGTGGCGAGCAGCCGGTCCGCGTCGGCCTGGGGCATGCGGCCGCCGGACAGGTAGCTGGTGAGCAGCCGGGACGCGTCCGCGCCGCGCAGCGGCGGCAGCGCGTGCACCTCGGCGTCCGCGACGCGGGTCAGCGCACCGGCGGTGCGTACCAGCTCGGGACGGCCGAGCAGCATCACCAGCACCGGCCCGCTGAGCCGGTTGAGGGTCAGCGCCAGCGCCTTGAGCGTCTCGGCGGTCGCGTCGTGCAGGTCGTCCACCACGATCACCAGCGGCGCCTCCACGGCGAGCGCGCTGAGCAGGTCCGCGACAGCCGTCGGCACCGCCTCGTCGTCCGGCGGTGGTCCGGCCGCGTTCCACTCGCCGTTCTCCGTGGCGGGCGGGAGTTCGGCGTACCCGAGCAGGGCCAGGAGCTGGTCCACGGCGATCGGCGGCGGGTCGCCGGGCAGCCGGGACAGGCGCTGGCCGAGGCGGCGCAGCCGCTCCTCGACGGCCGGCCGGGTGACGGCGGTGGCCGCGTCGCCCGGCAGGCCGACGGCGGCCCGGACCAGGTCGGCCAGCGGCGCCAGCCGGCGGCGCTCGCCGAACGCCGCGCAGCGTACCGAGAGCACGCGGGCGCCGGTGTGCGCCGCGTACCGCCCGGCGCCGACGTCGTAGCCGGCAGCGAGGCGTTCCACCTCGGCCGCGAACCGGGACTTGCCGATCCCCGCCTCGGCGGTCATCAGCAGCACCCGGGGCTCGCCCCTGTCGATCACCTCGGCGAGCCGGCCGGCGATTCGGCCGATCTCGGTCTCCCGGCCCACGAACGGCGCCTCGTCACCGAGGCCGGACCGGGTGCCGGGCGCGTCGAGCAGGCCCAGCAGCTCGTACGCCTCGACCGGTTCCCGCTTGCCCTTGAGCCGCAGCGGGCGCAGCGCCCGCCAGGAGGCGACGTGCCGGGTGGCCGCGGAGGTGCGCGCACCGGCGTAGACCGCGCCGACCGCGGCGGCGTCGGCCAGCCGGGCGGCGGTGTTCACCGTGTCGCCGATGACCGTGTACTCGATCGCCGCCTGGATGCCGGCGATGACGTCTCCGGTGTTGAGGCCGACGCGCAGGCCCAGCGGCGCGCCGCCGCCGCGCTCGTCGTCGAGCACCCGCCGCACCGCACGCTGCATGGACAGCGCCGCGCGGACCGCCCGCTCGGCGTCGTCCTCGTGCGCGACCGGGGCGCCGAAGACCGCCATGATCCCGTCGCCGGTGAGCTTGTCGACGTGCCCGCCGAAGGTCTTGACCGCGCCCGCGAGGGCCGCCAGCACCCGGTCGGTGACCGCACCGACCCGTTCCGGGTCCAGGTCCTCCGACCAGGAGGTGAAGTCGGAGAGGTCACCGAAGAGCACAGTCACCACGCGGCGCTCGGCCGCGGGCAGCGTGGCGGCAGCCGGCAGCGCCGCCCCGCAGTTGTGGCAGAACCGCGCCCCGGGCACGGCTACGGTTCCGCACACCGGGCAGGTCACGGCTGCTCCACTCCGAGGTGTTCGAGCTGGGCCCGGACCGACCACTCGGCGGCCCACCACAGCGACCTGTCGACGTCGGCGTAGACCACTGCGACCACCTCGGCCGCGGTGGTGGCGCCCGCGGCGACGGCGGCGCGCACCTGGTCCAGCCGGGCCCGCCGGTGGGCCAGGTAGAAGTCGGCCGCCACACCGCAGTCGGCCAGCGCCGGGCCGTGGCCCGGCAACGCCGGGATCTCCCGGTACGTGGAGAGCAGCTCCAGGCTCGACAGGTAGTCGCCGAGGTGCCCGTCCGGGTGGGCGACCACTGTGGTGCCCCGGCCGAGGATGGTGTCACCGGTCAGCACGACGCGCTCGCCGCCGTGCGCGGCGACGAGGCAGACCGAGTCGGCGGTGTGCCCGGGGGTGGGCAGCAGTCGCAGGTCCAGCCCCACGTCGAGCGCGGTGTCGGCGCTGAGCGGCTCACCTCCGGCGGTGTGCGCCGGGTCGGCGGCGAGCACCGGTACGCCGTCGAGCAGCTCACGCAACCGGGGTGCGCCCTCGGTGTGGTCGGCGTGCCCGTGCGTGATCAGCACGCACCCGATGCGCCCCTGCGCCGCGATCGCGGCCAGGTGCCCCTCGTCGGCGGGCCCCGGGTCGACCACGACGGCGGGCGCGTCCGGCCCGGCCCGCAGCACCCAGGTGTTGGTCCCGTCGAGCGTCATCGGCCCCGGGTTCGGCGCACGCAGCAACGTCACCCACGCCGGTAGCTCCTCCGCAAGCGCCCCCGCGGCCCCGGCCATACGCCCACCCATGGCTGCGATCGTACGACTCCGCCCGCCGCTCCCCGCGATCTTGCAGTTCCGGCCCGAGCTTTGTCCCCGTGTGGGGCTTCTGCCGGGGCCGCAACCGCAAGATCGCGGGCTCTCGCGGCGGGCGAGAGGGCACGGTCACGCGACCTCGACGATGACCTCTACCTCTACCGGGGCGTCGAGGGGGAGTTCGGCCACGCCTACCGCGCTGCGGGCGTGGCGGCCGGCCTCGCCGAACACGGCGCCGAACAGGTCGGAGGCGCCGTTGATCACGCCGGGCTGGCCGGTGAAGCCGGGTGCGCTGGCCACGAAGCCGGTCAGCTTCACCACCTTGACCACGTTCTCCAGCCCGACCAGCGCGTCGATCGCGGCGAGCGCGTTGAGCGCGCACCGCTGCGCCAGGTCCTTCGCCTGCTCGGCCGAGACGCCGTTGCCGACCTTCCCGGTGGCGAGCAGCTTGCCCTCGGCCATCGGCAGCTGGCCGGACACGTAGACGTGCTGCCCGGACTGGACGGCCGGTACGTAGCTGGCCACCGGCGGCACCACCTCGGGCAGTTCGAGGCCGAGCTCGGCGAGCTTCGCCTGGGGTCCGTTGCTCATCGAGGTCAGCCCTTCGGACGCTTCAGGTACGCGACGAGCTGCTCCGGGTTCGGGCCGGGGACCACGGAGACCAGTTCCCAGCCGTCCTCGCCCCAGTTGTCGAGGATCTGCTTGGTCGCGTGGACCAGCAGCGGCACCGTGGCGTATTCCCACTTCTGCATCGGAGGAGGGCTCCCTTGCCTGACTTGGACTTCGGTCAGGCACAGCCTACGGTCCGCCGCGGTCACCAGGACGCGGGACGCGGCTCCGGCGCCGGCGGCGGCTCGCCGCACGGGCCCTCGTGCTCGAAGCGCTGCGGGCACCGGCTGCGGTCGGGCAGCAGCAGGTCGCAGAAGACCCGGTGCCTGTTGTTCTGGTCGTCGGCGGTGGAGACGGTGGTCTCGCCCGCGTCCAGCTCCATCAGGAAGCCCAGCGAGGTGGCCACGGTGCCGGCGAGCGCGGTGGCCGCCGCCAGGTCGGGCACCCGGACCTGGAGGTGGATGACGTAGCCGGGCTCGTCCTCGTCCCGCCCCCTCCCGCCGGAACGGGGAAGCGTCCGGACCACGTCGGCCGGAGGGCCGTAGGAGCGCTCGTTGAACGGCGCGCCCGGTCCCTCGGCCTCACCCGGCCGTCCGGCCCGGTCACCGGGGAACTGGCCCCGAGGACTGTTCTCCGCGTCGCGCATCCTTCGCCTCCGGGCGTCGTACCTGTTCACCAACACCGCAATCCGGCTCGGAGCCGTCCCCGGCCCGGCTCTCCGCGTCGGGGACGAACGTAGATCCTGCGACAAGTCCCGGCAACGGGACGCGCACGCCTCGTCACGTCCAGTCACATTTGCGACACAAGGCTGGTCGGGAACGCGGTAGCCGTCTCCGTCCGGCGGGGCGCGTACGCGGGGCTGGCAAGCGCCCCGCCGACCGATACCCTTCCGGACTGGACGCGCGCCGACGCGCGCCCGCACACCTCGACCCGTGCCCGTCGCCTGGGGCGGCGACGGGAGCCGCAACCCGGGGGAGACAGATGACCCAACCGCCCGTCGGTGGCGACACCGGCACGCCCGGCGACCCGAATCCGCAACCGCCGCCCACCGGCGGCGCGCCGCCGGGATCCGCACTCCCGGCCGGCCCGCCGGCGTACCCGTCCGAACCCCAGCCGCGCAAGCGACCGGCGGTGCTGATCGTCTCGCTGGTGCTGGCCGCCGCGGTCCTGCTCTGCGGCGGTGGGGGCACTGCCGCGTTCCTCGCGCTGCGCAACAGCGAGGACGGCCAGGGCGCGAAGGAGCCGCAGGTCGCGGTGGACGGCTTCCTCAAGGCCGTCTACCAGGAGCGCGACGCCGAGAAGGCTGCGGCGTTCGTCTGCTCCGCGGCCCGCGACGACGAGAAGATCACCACCAAGGTCGCCGAGGTCCAGAAGTACGTCGCGCAGTACCAGAACCCCCGGTTCCGCTGGCCCACCCCGACAGTCGACAACCAGACCGGGGACCGGGCCACCGTCTCCGCCCGGGTGACCATGACCACCGCCGACGAGAAGGTCGCCGAGCAGGCGCTGCGTTTCACAGTGGTGCGGAAGACGGGTTGGTGGGTCTGCGAGGTCGGCTGATCCCACCGGCCGGACAGAGCTGGTCCCAACGGCTGGTTAGGCTCGACGGGTGGCAGCGAGTGAGCAGCCGGCCGAGTCCGCCGGCAGATGGCCGGCCCGCCTGCACGTGGTGACCGGCAAGGGCGGCACAGGAAAGACGAGCGTGGCCGCCGCGCTGGCCCTCGGCCTGGCCGCCGGGGGCCGGCGCACCCTGCTGGTCGAGGTGGAGGGCCGGCAGGGCATCGCCCAGCTCTTCGGCACCGACCCGCTGCCGTACGAGGAACGGCACCTCGCCGACGCGCCCGGCGGCGGTGAGGTGCGGGCGCTGGCGGTGGACGCCGAGGAGGCGCTCCTCGAATACCTGGACATGTTCTACAAGCTCGGCGCCGCCGGCCGGGCGCTGCGCAAGCTCGGCGCGATCGACTTCGCCACCACGATCGCGCCGGGCCTGCGCGACGTGCTGCTCACCGGCAAGGTCAAGGAGGCGACCACCCGGACCAGCGGGTCGCGCCGGACGTACGACGCGGTGGTGCTGGACGCGCCCCCGACCGGGCGGATCGGCCGCTTCCTGAACGTGACGGCGGAGACCGCCCGGCTCGCGAAGGTCGGCCCGATCAAGACCCAGAGCGAGGGCGTCTCCGCGCTGCTCCGGTCGCCGATGACCGCTGTGCACGTGGTCACGCTGCTGGAGGAGATGCCGGTCCAGGAGACGCTCGACGCGGTGGCGGAGCTGACCCAGCTCGGTTTCCCGGTCGGCCGCGTGATCGTCAACGGCGTCCGTCCGCCGGTGCCGGCCGGGCGGGCGGTGACAGCGGCCGAGCTGAAGCGCGGGCTGGCCGCCGCCGGCCTGCCGACCGACGGCCCGACCGTGGCCGGGCTCGTCGAGGAGGCTCGTGACCAGCAGGTACGCCGTGAGCTGGAGGACTCCCTCCGGGGTGACCTGGTGGACCTCGGCCTGCCCCTGGTCGAGTTGCCGCTGCTGCCCGAGGGGGTCGACCGGGCCGGGCTGGAGACGCTCGCCGAGGCCCTCGTCCGGGCGGATTGACTCACACCTGCGGCCGGCACGGAGCAGAGTGCCCCTCGGGACCGATACGCTCGATTGGTGCCTTCCGAAGACGCGGCGCCTCCGCTTGACGTCGACCAGATCCTCGCCGACGACGGCGTACGGATCGTGGTCTGCTGCGGCGCGGGCGGCGTGGGCAAGACGACCACGGCGGCGGCGCTGGCGTTGCGGGCGGCCGAGCGGCACGGCCGGCGGACGGTGGTGCTCACCATCGACCCGGCCCGCCGGCTGGCCCAGTCGCTCGGCCTGACCGAGCTGGACAACACACCCCGGCAGGTCAAGGGCATCGACGTCGAGGCCAGCGGCGGCGAACTGCACGCCATGATGCTCGACATGAAGCGCACGTTCGACGACGTGGTGCTTCAGCACACCGACCCGGCGAAGGCCGCGGAGATCTTCGCCAACCCCTTCTACCAGGCCATGAGTTCCACCTTCGCCGGCACGCAGGAATACATGGCGATGGAGAAGCTGGGCCAGTTGCACGCCCGGGGCGAGTGGGACCTGATCGTGGTGGACACGCCGCCGTCGCGCTCCGCGCTCGACTTCCTGGACGCGCCGGCCCGGCTGTCCCGGTTCCTCGACGGCCGGATGCTGCGCCTGCTGCTGGCCCCCGCGCGCAGCGGCGGGCGGAGCATGTTCAGCCTGGTCACGGCGAGCTTCGGGATGTTCTCCAAGGTGGTGCAGAAGGTGATCGGCGCCCAGCTGCTCACCGACCTGTCCGGCTTCGTGGCCGCCCTCGACTCGATGTTCGGCGGGTTCCGGCAGCGCGCCGAGCAGACGTACCGGATCCTCCAGGCCCGGGAGACGGCGTTCCTGCTGGTCGCGGCGCCGGAGCCGGACGCGGTCCGGGAGGCCGCCTACTTCGCCGGCCGCCTGCGCTCCGAGCGGATGCCGCTGGCCGGGCTGGTGCTCAACCGGGTGCACCGGCCGGCGTCGGACCTGTCCGCCGCGGAGAGCCTGGCCGCCGCGGAGCGGCTGGCCGGCGTGGGTGGGCACGAGGGCACCGTCGAGGTGTTGCGCGCGCACGCCGCGCTGGCCCAGCAGGCGGTACGCGAGGAGCAGGTGGCGGCCCGGTTCACCGAGGCGTTCCCGGCGGTGCCGGCGGTGTCGGTGACGGCGCAGCCCGCCGACGTGCACGACGTCGACGGGCTGCGGACGATCGGCGAGGCGATCAGCCGGAGCTGACCGGTCCGGTCAGTTGGCCGTGGTGACCAGGATCTTGTCCTTGCCGGCCTTCTCCTTGGCGTTCTTCCTCATGGCCGCCTCGAACATCTTGCGCCAGCTGGTGACCTGCGGGTGACGGCGCAGCAACGCCCGGCGCTCGCGCTCGGTCATGCCACCCCACACGCCGAACTCGATCCGGTTGTCGAGCGCGTCGGCCAGGCACTCGTACCGAACTGGGCAGCTCCGGCAGATCCTCTTCGCCACGTTCTGTTCGGCGCCCTGTACGAACAACGCGTCCGGGTCTCCGTTCTGACATGCCGCCAGTGACGGCCAGTCAGTGATCATGCCCATCTGTACACGTCCCCCCTTGCAGTACCTACCGACTTCGCGCGAGCAGCCCTCGTACATCCCCCCGGTCGTTCGCGCCGGCCTCCCCAGGGCGGCACGAACGACTCATGGCTGCGGTCGCCGCCACCATCATGCTGTGTAGTCGCCCGATTACGCAACGTTGTCGGCGAAATCCATCATTCCGGACACTCCCGGCTTCCCGGGCTTTCGCCCCGCGACTACCCCGCCCGAGTACGTGAAAACGCTGCGCCACTCCCGGACTTCGGAGAGACTTCCGCCGGATCTCACGCAACCCCGGACCAGGGCTCGTGCGTTTAGCACAACGAGGCCGGCGCGTGCAGGAAATGGGGAAAGTTCCCCGCGCGCCCGCCGTTCCCTACTCGCGTACCCTGTCGAGGTGACCTGGATGCGGAAACGTGACCACAACGTGCTGACCAACGCCGCATCGCTGCTGATCTGCGGCCTCTTGGCCGGAGTGGTGGTCGCCGCGGCGGCCTTCCCCGTGGCGGCGATGTCCGGACTGGCCGCCAAGGCGGGGGCGGAGACGTTCGATGCGTTGCCCAAGGAGCTGACAGTCGCCCGGGCGCCCCAGATCACCCGGCTGCTCGCGTCCGACGGCAAGACCGTGCTGGCCACGATGTACGACGAGAACCGCAAGGACGTCAAGCTCAAGGACATCTCGCCGTACATGCAGAAGGCCATCATCGCGGCCGAGGACCACGACTTCTACAAGCACAACGGCGTGGACATCAACGGTGTGGCGCGGGCCTTCGTCAACAACCAGGCCTCCGGCTCCTCCCGGCAGGGCGCCTCGACGCTCACCATGCAGTACGTCCGGCTGGCCATCTCCTACTCGGCCACCCACCCGGCCGACGTGGTCGCCGCGACCGAGGACACCAGCGGCCGCAAGCTGCGCGAGATGAGCCTGGCGCTCCAGGTCGACAAGGAGCTCTCCAAGGACGAGATCCTGGAGCGCTACCTGAACATCGCCGCGTTCGGCAACGGCGCGTACGGCATCTGGGCGGCCAGCCAGGTCTACTTCAACAAGCCGCCGAGCAAGCTCGACATCCAGGAGTCGGCGATGCTCGCCGGCATGGTGAAGGCACCCACCGCGTTCGACCCGACCACCAAGGCGGGTTACCCGGAGGCGGTCGGCCGGCGCGACTACGTCATCGACAACATGGTGCAGATCGGCGCGGTCACCCAGCAGGAGGCGGACGCCGCCAAGAAGATCAAGCTCCAGGTCAAGGGCAAGCGCACCCCGAACGGCTGCACCCAGACCACCACCCGCTCGTGGGGCTTCTTCTGCGACTACCTCTACCGCTGGTGGCTCCAGCAGGAGACGTTCGGCGCCACCTCGTACGACCGTGAGCGGCGGCTCAAGAGCGGCGGCTACACCATCGTCTCCACCCTGGACGTCCAGGCCCAGAAGGGCGCCGACAAGGCCGTCCGCAACAAGCTCGGCGAGAGCAGCAAGGCGGCCCGCATGGTGGCCGCCGTCGAACCCGGCACCGGCCGGGTGCGCGCCGTGGCGGTGAACCGGAACTTCAAGCTCGACGACCCGGCCGACCCGCAGAACAAGATCTCCAGTGACCCGAAGAAGGCCAAGAAGAAGATCCGGGGCAACTACCCCAACACGGTGAACCCGCTGGTCACCGGCGGTCCCGGCATCGCCGGCTACCAGGCCGGCTCGACCTTCAAGATCTTCACGCTGGTGGCCGCGCTGGAGAAGGGCTACCCGCTCAGCTACCCCATCAACGCGCAGCCGGTGTTCAAGTCCGACT
The DNA here is from genome assembly GCF_007827635.1 of Micromonospora sp. CNZ296. Lineage (NCBI taxonomy): Bacteria > Bacillati > Actinomycetota > Actinomycetes > Micromonosporales > Micromonosporaceae > Micromonospora > Micromonospora sp. CNZ296. Next base: position 50,057 of record NZ_VISW01000007.1, on the reverse strand, counting down.
ACCCGGTCGAGTTCAACTCGCCCGCCGCCTGCCCGGGCACCAGCAAGTACTGCCCGAAGAACGCCAACCCCGCGATGGCCGGCATGCACAACATGTGGAGCGGCTTCGGCTTCTCGGTCAACACGTTCTTCATCGACCTCCAGCAGCGGGTCGGCGCGGAGAACGTGGTGAAGGCCGCGCAGAAGCTCGGCATCACGTTCCGCTCGTCGAGCGACGCGCAGCTCGCCGCCAACCCGCACCAGTGGGGCGCGTTCAGCCTCGGCGTCTCCCAGACCACCCCGCTGGAGCTGGCGAACGCGTACGCGACGCTCGCCGCCGACGGCAAGTACTGCGAGCCGATCCCGGTGCAGGAGATCCGTGGCCCGGACGGCGAGAAGCTGGACGTCGCCAACCCCCGCTGCGAGCAGCGGGTCAGCACCGAGGTGGCCCGCGCCGCCGTGGATGCCGCGCGCTGCCCGGTCGGTGACCGCTCCTCCACCACGAAGTGCGGCCCCGCCACCGCCGGCAACGTCCGCAACATCGTCAACGCGCCGGTGGCCGGCAAGTCCGGCACCACCGACTCCGACCGCACCTCGGCGCTGGTCGCGATGACCAAGCAGTACGCGGTGGCCGGCATCATGGCCGACCCGGACTGGCCGCAGACCAACCAGAAGATGGGCCACGACGAGACGCCCCAGGGCATCAACCCGGCTGTCTACCAGACGCTGCGCGACGCCATGAAGGGCAAGGAGCGGAAGAACTTCACGCCGCCCAGCGGCAAGATCGTCCTGGGTGACCAGCGCTCGATCCCGGGCGTGAAGTGCGAGTCCATCGAGACCGCGAAGTCCCGGCTGAAGGGTGCCGGCTTCGAGCCGGTGGTCTCCGGCAACAAGGTGCCGTCGGAGTGCCCGGCCGGCACCGCCGCCGGCACCAGCCCCGACGGCCGCACCATCAAGGGTGGCGTGGTGATGATCGAGGTCAGCTCCGGCCAGGGCACCCCGGAGCAGGGCGGCACCGCCACACCGGGCCGGCCGGGTGGCCCGGGCGGACCGGGTAACGGCGGCCGGCCGGGACGACCGCCGAACTGACAGCCGACACAGCGACGGCCACCTCCCTCGGGAGGTGGCCGTCGTCGTTTCCGCGCTACCGGAGCGCCGGGGTCAGAGACCGAGCTGGCGGCGTACCTCGGCGGCGACCCGACCACCCTCGGCCCGGCCGGCCACCGCGCCCTGGGCCGCCTTCATGGCCGGGCCCATCTGCGCCTTGCCGGTGAAGCCGCCCGCGGCGAGCGCCCCCGAGACCAGCTCGGCCAGCTCGTCGTCGGAGAGCTGCTTGGGCAGGTAGCGCTCCAGCACCTCACCCTCGGCGGTCTCCTTGCCGGCCTGCTCGGCGCGCCCGGCGTCGGCGAACGCCACCGCCGCCTCGCGGCGCTTCTTGGCCTCCTTGGTCAGCACGGCGAGCACCTCGTCGTCGCTGAGCTCGCGCTTTTCCCGGCCGGCGACCTCGGCGTTGCCCACGGCGGCCAGGGCCATCCGCAGCGTGGAGGTGGTCAGCTCGTCGCGCGCCTTGAGAGCGGCGCGCATGTCGGCGGTGAGACGGTCCTTCAGCGTGCTCATGGACGGTGAAACTACCCTGAACGCCATGCGAAAGCGCACACTATTCCGGCTCGCGGCCGGAACCGTCGCCGCCGGTGCGGCCACCCTGGCGTACGCGTCGCTCATCGAGCGCAACATGTTCACCCTCCGCCGGTACGACGTGCCGGTGCTCCCGACCGACGCCGAACCGCTGCGGGTGCTGCACCTCTCCGACCTGCACATGATGCCCGACCAGCGACGCAAGCAGGACTGGGTGGCCTCGCTGGCCGCACTCGACCCCGACCTGGTCGTGGTCACCGGCGACAACATGGCGCACCCGGCGTCGGTGCCGGGCGTGCTGCGCGCCCTGCAACCGCTGCTCGACCTGCCCGGCGCGTTCGTCTTCGGCTCCAACGACTACACCGGCCCGGTCTTCAAGAACCCCTTCACCTACTTCCTGCCCGACCGGGAGTACTCCGAGGGCGTGCCGCTGCCGTACGAGGAACTGCGCGACATCCTCACCGGCGCCGGCTGGGCGGACCTGAACAACGCCCGCACCACGCTCAAGGCCGGCGGGCGGGAGATCGAGCTGGCAGGCGTGGACGACCCCCACATCGAACGGGACGACTACGACGCCGTGGCCGGCCCGGTCAGTGGCGACGCGGCGCTTTCGATCGCGTTGTCCCACTCCCCCGAGCCCGTGGTGCTGGACCGGATGGCCGCCGACGGCTTCGGTCTGCTGCTCGCCGGGCACACCCACGGCGGCCAGGTCTGCGTGCCCGGGTACGGCGCCCTGGTGACCAACTGCGGGCTGCCCCGCTCGATGGCGCGGGGGCTGCACCGCTGGCCCGGCTCGGACTCCTGGCTGCACGTCTCCGCCGGCCTCGGCACCCACCCCACCGCCCCGATCCGCTTCGCCTGTCCCCCAGAGGCCAGCATCCTCACCTTGATCCCCCGCTGACCCCCCGGCAGATCTTGGTACGCGGCCGCCCCTCGGAGGGCTCATCCGTACCAAGATCTGCCGGGTACGCGGGGCGGGGGGTACCGAGTTTGACCGTGCGGGCGGGTGGGCTACTATTTGTCGGCACGCCTCGGGGTGTGGCGCAGCTTGGTAGCGCGCTTCGTTCGGGACGAAGAGGTCGTCGGTTCGAATCCGGCCACCCCGACCAGAGGTAAGAGGGCACATCCGATCGACCGGATGTGCCCTCTGCGTTTTCCCGGCACCGATCACCGTCGCAGTAGGATCCCGCCATGCCACGGCCGGTGGTCTTCGACCTCTTCCACACCCTGGTCCACGGCGCCGACGACGAGCGGGACCGGGTGGTCGGCGAGATGGCGCTCATCGTCGGAGTGGATCCGGCGGCGCTCGTCTCCGCGTACCACGCCACTTGGCGGGACCGCCTGGTCCGGTGGGACGCGGCCGAGACGGTACGCATCCTCGCCGCGCGTCTCGGCGGCTCGCCGACTGATGAGCAGGTGACCCGGGCCGCCGCGCATCGGCTGACTCTCGCCCACCGGGTGCTGGGCCGCGTCTCGCCCGTCACTCTGGACGTGCTCGACGCGCTGCGCGAGCGCGGGCACCGGCTGGCCCTGATCAGCAACGCCACCTCCGAGACGGCCGAGGCGTGGCCGGGCGGCCCGCTCGCCCGGCGCTTCGACGTGGCGGTCTTCTCCTGCGAGGTCGGGCTGGCCAAGCCGGACCCGGCTATCTACCGCACCGCCGCGCAGCGGCTGGGCGTCGCGCCGGCCGACTGCGTGTACGTGGGCGACGGCGCGGACGGCGAGCTGGCCGGCGCGGCGGCGGCCGGCATGACGGTGCTCCGGACCACGGAACACCAGGACACCGACCCGGGCTGGATCGGACCGGTGATCGCGAACCTCGGTGACCTGCCCGCCCACGTGGAGCAACCGGCCTCGGCCGATTAGATCGACGGAACTGCCCGAAGCCACCCCGCCACGCGCGGTTGCCCCTGCCTCCTGGCAAAGTGTGCGCATGTCGCCGATGATCCGATCCCGCCTGACCGATTGGACCACCGTCGCGCCCCTGGTCGCCGTGCTCGTGCTCGTGATGACCTGGGGACGGGAGCTGCCCGGTCCGCTCATCTTCGTGGTGGCGGCCCTGCTCGCCGCGGCCGTACTGGCGGCGGTGCACCACGCCGAGGTGGTCGCGCACAAGGTCGGTGAACCATTCGGGTCACTCGTGCTCGCGGTGGCGGTCACCGTGATCGAAGTCGGTCTGATCGTCACGCTGATGATCAGCGGCGGGGACAAGACGCAGGCGCTGGCGCGGGACACCGTCTTCGCCGCCATCATGATCACCTGCAACGGCATCCTCGGCCTTTCGCTGCTGCTCGGCGCGCTGCGGCGGCAGGTCGCGGTGTTCAATCCGGAGGGCACCGGCGGGGCGCTCGCCACTGTGGCCACGCTCGCCACGCTCAGCCTTGTGGTGCCGACGTTCACCACGAGCCGGCCGGGACCGGAGTTCTCCCCGGCGCAGCTCGCCTTCGCGGCGGTCGCCTCGCTGGCGCTCTACCTGCTGTTCGTCATGGTGCAGACCGGCCGGCACCGCGACTACTTCCTCCCGGTCACGCAGGAGGGCAGCATCCTCGCCGAGGACAAGAACGGTGACGGGCACGCCGAGCCGCCGTCCACGCGTACCGCGCTGGCCAGCCTGGCCCTGCTGGTGGTGGCGCTCGTCGCGGTGGTGGGCGACGCGAAGACGATCTCCCCGGCGATCGAGACGGCGGTCGGCGCGGCCAACCTGCCGCAGGCGTTCGTCGGCGTGGTCATCGCGCTGCTGGTGCTGCTGCCGGAGACGCTCGCCGCCGCCCGGGCAGCCCGGCGGGACCGGGTGCAGATCAGCCTCAATCTCGCGCTCGGCTCGGCCATGGCCAGCATCGGCCTGACCATCCCGGCCATCGCGATCGCCTCGATCTGGTTGGACGGGCCGCTGGTGCTGGGCCTGGGCGGCACCCAGATGACGCTGCTGGCGCTGACCGCTGTGGCAGCGGTGCTCACCGTCGTGCCGGGGCGGGCGACTGTGCTCCAGGGCGGGGTGCACCTGGTGCTGCTCGCCGCGTTCGTCTTCCTGGCCGCCAGCCCGTAAGCGGGGCCCACTGCCGGGCCGCGCACCGGCAAGCGCGCGCCGGCAAGAACCGTCAGTCGTGCATCTCCGTGCGCGCCACCTCGGCGAACGCGGCGGTCAGGTACTCGGCGAACGGGCGCCCGGTGACCGCCAGCAGGTCGGCCACCAGCAGCGGCGCGTGCCGGGCGATCGCCGCCGGGGCGGGCGGGTTCTCGTCGTCGCCCGGGTCGTAGACGCCGAGCGCGCCGGCCAGCAGCACCAGCAGCACGTGCGGGTCGACGTCGGGCCACCAGGACGCCGCCGAACGGACGCACTGTTCGAGCACCTGGCGTACGTCGTCGCCGTCCAGCCCGTCCGGGTGGCCCTCCTCCAGCAGCAGCCGGACCACGCCGCCGAGCACCAGCCCGGCCCGGTCGGCGGCGGCCAGCCGCTCGACGGCCGGGGCGTACGCCTCGGCGTCGCGGGCCTGCGCGGCGCTCACCGCGTCGGTGGCCGTCTCGGCGATCTCGCGGGCCGGTGCGGGCAGGTGCCGCCAGGTCGTGGTCACCGGGTCAGCATGGCAGAGCACGTGTGATCGCTCACCTTCCGGCCCGGCGACCACGTGTGTAAGGGGTAAACGGGTCGCGGGCGTCGTACCCGCCGAACAGAATCCCTGCCATGCTGCGCCGTGCCCTGCCCGCCCGTCCCGAAGCCCGCCGGATCCTGCTCGGCACTTTGTTCTCCGCGGTCGGGCGCGGCCTCACCCTGCCGTTCCTGTTCATCTACCTCACCGACGTACGCGGCCTGACCGACACCCGGGCCGGGCTGGTGATCGGCTGGTTCGGCGCTGTCACGCTCGCTCTGTCGCCGCTGGCCGGCACGTTCATCGACCGGTTCGGCGCGCGCCGGGTGGTGTTGCCCTGCCTGGTGATCGAGGCGGTCGGGACCGGCTCGCTGGCGCTGGTCGACTCGACCGCCTCGGCGTTCGGCGTGATGACGGTCGTCGCGGTGGGCAGTTCGGCGATCTGGGCCGGGCAGAACACGATCCTCGCCTCGCTGACCGGTGACGGCGAGCGGCAGCGCGTCTTCGGGCTCAACTTCGCGCTGCTCAACCTGGGCATCGGCACCGGCGGTCTGATCTCCGGCGCGGTGGTCGACGTGGCCCGTCCGATCACCTTCGAGGTGATCTACCTGCTGGACGCGGTGAGCTACCTGACGCCGGCACTGATCCTGCTCACGCTGCCGAACGTGGGGCACCGGCCGATCCTGGCCACGGGCGCGAAGGCCGACGACCGGAGGAGCGGCGGCTACCTCACGGTGCTGCGGGACCGGCCGTTCCGCCGCCTGGTCGTCTTCGGCCTGGTGCTCACCACCTGCGGGTACGCGCAGATCGAGGTGGGCTTCGCGGCGTACTCGGTCCGGGTGGTCGAGGTGACGCCCCGGGTGGTGGCGTGGGCGCTCGCCGCGAACACCGTGATGATCGTGCTCTCGCAGCTGCTGGTGATCCGGCGGTTGGAGGGGCGCAGCCGTACCCGGGCACTCGCCACCGTCGGCGCGGTCTTCGCCGGCGCGTGGCTGGTGCTCGGCGCCGCGGGTGTGGTGGGCAGCGGCAACGCGGTGCTCGCGGCGCTCGGCGTGGTGGCCTGTTCGGCGATCTTCGGGTTCGGCGAGACGATGCTGTCGCCGGTCATGCCCGCGCTCACAAACGCGCTGGCCACCGACGAGCTGCGCGGCCGGTACAACGCGATGAGCTCGATGATCTTCGGGATCAGCGGCGTGGTCGGTCCGGTCACCGCCGGGCCGCTGATCGGCGCGGCGCACGGCCGGGTGTGGGTGGCGGTCGTGGTGGGCGGCTGCCTGGCCGCCTCGGTGCTCGCGCTGTCGCTGCGTCCGCTGCTCACCGCCGCGCAGGACGGCCGCCTGGCCCCCGCCCCGGCCAAGCAGCCGGCCGGCGTGGCCTGACACAGAACGGGCCCCGGAGCTGAGCGCTCCGGGGCCCGTCCGCGGTGCGGTCGGCCGTCAGCCGGCGGCGACCTCGGTGGTCGTGCGGATCCGGTCCAGCGCCGGCGGGGAGACCGGCGACTTCTCGGTCAGGTACGCGGTGAAGGCGTCCAGGTCGATCTGGCCGGTCACCGCGTTGGTGCCACCGGTCAGGACGCTGAAGCCGTCGCCGCCACCGGCGAGGAAGTTGTTCACGGTGACCCGGTAGGTGGCGGTGTCCGTCACCGGGGTGCCGTTGATGGTGAGGCTGCCCCGGACCACCCGGGTGCCGGCGCACGGCGTGCCGGCCGGCGCGGTGGTGCCGTTGACGTCCACGACGTAGTTGACGGTCGAGGACGCGTAGAGCACGCGCGCGACGGTGAACTGCTGCTCCAGCATGCAGTAGAGCTGCGCGCCGGTCAGGTCCAGCGTCACCAGGTTGTTGGCGAACGGCTGCACGGTGAACGCCTCGGCGTAGGTGACCGGGCCGGCGTCGAGGTCGGCGCGGACGCCACCGGGGTTCATGAACGCGGCGACCGCGTTCTGCTCGGTGTCGGTGGCGGCGAGCTGCGCGTCGGCGATCAGGTTGCCGAGCGGCGACTCACCGGTCTGGTACGTCGGCTTGCCGTTGACGTCGACCCCGGTCTGGTACAGGTTCTCCTGGGTCTTGGTGATCGCGGCGGTGGTCTCGCCCACCACCCGGTCGGCCACCGGGCCGAGCGCGGTCTTGTACCGGTTGATCAGCTCCGTCGAGGCCGGGTCCTTCTCGACGTCCCGCGTGACCACCACGTTGTTCGCGGACGCGGTGACCACGTCGCGGGTACGCGGGTCGATCTTCAGGTCGATCTGGGTGACCAGGCGGCCGAACGAGCTGGCGCTGGTGACCAGCTTGCCGTTGATGTTGCAGTTGTACGCGGCGTGGGTGTGCCCGCTGACGATCACGTCGATGGACGGGTCCATCCGGTTGGCGATGTCGACGATCGGGCCGCTGAACCCGGTGCAGTCGTTGATGCCGCCGCCGTTCTGCACGCCGCCCTCGTGCAGCAGCACGACGATGCTCTTGACCCCGAGCAGGCGCAGGATCTTGGCGTACTTGTTGGCGGTGTCGGCCTCGTCGGTGAACCGCAGGCCGGCGACGCCCTGCTGGCTGACGATGTTCGGGGTGCCCTCCAGGGTCATCCCGATGAAGCCGATCGGGACACCCTTGACGATCTTGATGCCGAACGGCTGCATCAGCGGCAGGCCGGTGGAGGTCTTGAAGGCGTTCGCCGAGAGGTACTTGAACTTGGCGCCACCGAACGGGGTGCCGTCGGCGCAGCCGTCCACCGGGTGGCAGCCGCCGCGCTGCATGCGCAGCAGCTCGGCCGCGCCCTCGTCGAACTCGTGGTTGCCGACGCTTGCGAACTCCAGCCCGGCGAGGTTCATCTCCTCGATGGTGGGCTCGTCGTGGAACGCGGCGGAGAGCAGCGGCGAGGCGCCGATCAGGTCACCCGCGGCGACCGTGACAGTGCCCTTGCCCTGCTGCTTGGCGGCGGCGCGCATCGACTTCAGGTGGCTGGCCAGGTATTCCGCGCCACCGGCCGGCTGGCCCTCGATGGTGCCGCTGGAGCCGGTCGGCGGCTCCAGGTTTCCGTGGAAGTCGTTGATCGCGAGCAACTGGACGTCGACCGGCTTCGGGCGGGCCTCGGCCTGGTCGGGGGTGACGGCGACCGCTGTGAACGCGGTCGCGGCGAGTGCGGCCAGGCCGACGGCGGCCCGGCGTCGCATCCCGGTGACGGACATGGAACTCCTCGTGAGATGCCGGTATGTGGCGTCCGGGCGATGGTTCGCCCGGCGACCCTGATCCGTGCCGTGACAGGTGTCGATCGCGGAGGGCGGTACTCGGGGGAACGCCGCCCCGCCGGGGTAGCTTCTCATCCACCGGCCGCCAGGTCGAACGGGGCGGCATCAGGAATCGTCGTTGTCCTGAGCGGCCCGTACCGGTCTGCCGGACGAGTCGGACATGACGGTCAGGTGAAATTCCGCGCGGCGCACGCTGTCGATGCCTGCCGCTGTCGAAGGCGCCGGCTCCCAGGGACAGGGAGCCGACGCCGACGCTCATGTCACGCGGAAATCCTTGCGCTGGCAACCGTCCTTGCCGGAATCACCTCCTGCCGGACACCCATCGCGGACCGAACGGTCGTTCATGTCCGACGGCCCGGCATATCGAACGAACTGTCCGAACTCGACTCACTGCCGGGCGTGCCGGTCCGAGGTCCGCTGTGGGCGGTGACGACGAGCCTGCGCAACGCCGGACGCGTCCACCGCCCGGCGACCCCCGGCCGGCCCGCCAGATAGCCGACCGTCCGCGCGGCGTCCCAGCCGTGCGCCTCGCGCAGCCCGCGCGCCAGCATCCCGAGATAGACCGGGGCGGGCCGGGTCCACTGCACCTCCACCGCCCGATGCGGCGCGGTGAACGTGAGCATCGGCAGATCCTCGTGGACGCCGACGCGCAGCAGCGTCTCGTAGCGGCCCGGCCCGAGCGTCGCCCGCCCGGTCTCGACCGCCGCAAGGATCCCGGCCAGGTCGGCGCCGGGCGGCCGGTACATCTCCTGCGCGGCGATGTCAGCGAACTGCTCGACGGTCACCAGATAGCCGCGCGCTGCTGCCCGGCCGGGCAGCAGCGGGTCGTAGAACGCCATGCCGCCGGTCCAGGCCCGCGACTCACCGGCGAAGTAGACGCCGCCGGGGATCAGCACCGGCACCGTCCGGCGCGGTGGCCGGCGGTCCCGGCAGCCGGGGTACGTGCGCAGCCCGCCCGGTGGACACCCGCCACGCAGGTACCAGCCGAGCCGGGCGGCGTGCAGGTTCGAGCCGTACGCGACGTACCAGAGCATCGGCGGCGCGGTTCAGAACCAGCAGGTGCGCCCGGCGGCGTGGCTGACCTGGACGGTGTGCGTCACGCAGCCGCCGTCGGCGATGCGGTGCAGCAGGAAGGCGGTCGGCTCGGCGACGAAACCCGGCTCCTCCTCGTCGGCCATGGTCAGGCTCACCTGGATCCAGGTGCTCGGCGCGGTCGTCAGCACCGTACCGGCGAACGCGCTCGTCACCTGGCGGTGCAGGTGCCCCGCGGCGACGCGTACGACATGGGGGTGACGGCCGACCACGGCGGCGAGCGCGTCGGCGTCGGCGAGGCCCATCGCGTCCATGCCCGGCACGCCCACCGCGACCGGCGGATGGTGCAGGCACACGACGGCGGGTGCGTCGGTACGCCCGGCGAGCACCCCGTCCAGCCAGGCGAGCTGCTCGTCGCCGAGCCGTCCGCCGGGGCTGCCCGGGGTGAGCGAGTCGAGCACCACGAGCGTCGCGTCCGGCAGGTCGACGTGGTAGTGCGCCGAGAAGCCACCGGCCAGGTACGGGGCGCCGCCGAACGTGTCGAGCAGCGACTCGCGGTCGTCGTGGTTGCCGGTCACCAGGTGCACAGGCAGCGGGAACGCGCCGACGATCTCGCGCAGGGCGAGGTATTCGTCCGGCCGGCCGTTCGCGGTGAGGTCGCCGGTGATCACCACGCAGTCGGGCCGGGGACGCAGGGCGAGCACCGTGCCGAGCGCCCGGTGCAACCCGGACGCCGGGTCGGCCGCGAGCGGGCCGGTGGTCACGTGCGGGTCGCTGAGCTGGGCGATGAGCATCGGCCGCCTCCTCGGGTGCCCGGGCCCTCACGCTATCGCCGCGCACCCTCCCCGCGCAGGCCCGCTTCTGCCCACAGGCTGTGTCCACAGCCTGTGGATAGCACATGTGTACGAAGGTCGGCGGCGGTTGCGCTGAGTACCCTTGATCGCGACCCGACCCCCTCCGAGCAGGAACGACGTGGATCACGAGCGAGTCCTCCGCGACGTCACGGTGCGCCTCCCCACGGCGTCGACCGTCCCGGAGGCGTGCCAGTGGACCGTCGCCGCGCTCGCCCGGCACACCCCGGCGACCGCCACCGTCCTGCTCCGCGTCCACGACCGTCTGCGCTGCGTCGCCGCCACCGGCGCCTGGCAGGTCTTCTCGCACGTGCCGGCGACCGCCGACGGCACCCCACCGGGCCGCCACCGGCCCGAACCCTCGGTGGTGCGGCGGGTCTACGCCTCCGGGACCACCGCCGCCGTGCCCGACGTCGGCGCCGACCCCGACTACCTCGAGGTCCGCCCGGACGTCACAGCCGAACTCTGCGTGCCGGTACGCGACCCGGACGGCCGTCCGATCGGGGTGCTCGACCTGCAGTGGAGCGAGCCGGTCGTGCTCGCGGCCTGGCGGGAGACAGCCGAGCTGGTGGCCGACCGACTCGGCGGGCGGATCGCCGCGCTCGGCGGGCCGCCGGCCGAGAGCCGCAGCGAGAAGCTGCTCCGGCACGCCGCCGCGTTCACCGCCGCCCCGACCGACTGGGACCTGATGACCGCCGCGCTCGCCGCGGCCCGGGACGTCTCAGCGCTCTCCGCCGCCGTACTGGTGCTCACCGGCCGGCGCGGCCCACGCCTCGGCGCGCCCACGGCCACACCGGGCGAGCTGGAGGCACGGATCCGGGCCGAGCTGGACGAGGCCGGAGCGGCCGCGCTCGACCGCATGATCGACCGGGCCCACCGGTACGGCTCGGCGTACACGCTGGGCGAGGCGGGCCACCCGCCCACCGAGGAGTACCTGCCGCTGACCCGGGCCGGCGCGCGCACGCTTGTGGCGGTGCCGGTCGGCACACCAGCCTCCGGTGGCGGCGTGCTGCTCGTCGCCGACGAGCAGCGCCTGCGCCCCGACCCGACCACAGTCAACCTGATCGAGCTGCTCGCCGGGCAGGCGTGGACCTGCCTGGACCGGCTGCGTACGCTCGCCCGGCTCCGCGAGCAGGCCAGCTCGGACCCGCTCACCGGGCTGCGGCACACCGGCCCGTTCGGGCAGCGGATCGCCACCGCCACGCCGGGGCGTACCGCGCTGCTGGCGATCGACGTGGACGGGTTCAAGGACGTCAACGACACGTACGGCCACCAGGCCGGTGACCGGCTCCTGGTGGGGCTGGCCCGGGCGCTCGAAGGCGCGCTACGTCAGGGCGACGAGCTGTACCGGACCGGCGGCGACGAGTTCGTGGCGGTGATCGAGGTGAGCCGCCCGGAGGAGGCGGTACGGATCGCCGAACGGCTCACCGAGGCGGCCCGCCGTACCGGCCGGACGATCAGCGTCGGCATCGCCCTGCCGAGACCCGGCGAGTCTCCCGAACGCACCCTGCACCGAGCCGACCAGGCTCTCTACGCCGTGAAGCGCCACGGCCGAGACGGCGTCCACCTCTCCGCCGCCTGACCCACTCCGTCCGCCCCGCCCCCGCCCCCGTCACCCCTCTCCCGTCACCCCTCTCCCCCGCGATCTTGCACTTTAGGCCCTGGCAAATGCCGCATATGCCCCACAAGCAGGGCCGAAAGTGCAAGATCAACGCCGGACGGGGCGGCGGAGGGAGGGCGGCGGGAGGTGGGCCGCGTTATGGGCGGGTCAGGTCCTTGGCCAGGAGTTCGGCGATCTGGGCCGTGTTGAGGGCGGCGCCCTTGCGGAGGTTGTCGCCCGTCACGAAGAGGTCCAGAGCGCGGGGGTCGTCCACCGCGCGGCGGATCCGGCCCACCCACGAGGGGTCGGTGCCGACGGCGTCGATCGGCATCGGGAACTCCCCTGCGGCCGGGTCGTCGACCAGGATCACGCCCGGCGCGTTGCGCAGCACCTCACGGGCGCCCTCGGCGTCCACCTCGGTGGCGAAGACCGCGTGCACGGCGACCGAGTGGCCGGTCACCACCGGCACCCGTACGCAGGTGGCGGACACCTTGAGGTCGGGCAGCCCGAGGATCTTGCGCGACTCGTTGCGCAGCTTCATCTCCTCGGAGGACCAGCCGCCGTCGGCGAGCGAGCCCGCCCACGGTACGACGTTCAGCGCCAGCGGGGCCGGGAACGGACCCAGCTCGTCGCCGACTGCCTGTCGCACGTCACCGGCGCGGGAACCGAGCACCCGGTCGCCGGCGATCTTGCCGAGCTGGAGGTGCAGCGCGTCCACGCCGGCCTGGCCCGCCCCGGAGACCGCCTGGTACGACGCGAGCACCAGCTCGCGCAGCCCGTACTCGCGGTGCAGCGGCGCGACCGCCACGATCATCGCCAGCGTGGTGCAGTTGGCGTTGGCGATGATGCCCTTGGGCCGGTTGCGTACCTGCTCGGGGTTGATCTCGGGGACCACCAGCGGGACGTCGCGGTCCATCCGGAACGCGCCGGAGTTGTCCACCACCACCGCGCCGCGCGCGGCGGCGACCGGGGCCCACTCCGCGGAGACGTCGTCCGGCACGTCGAACATCGCCACGTCGACGCCGTCGAGCGCGTCGGCGGTGAGCGCCTGGACGGTCAGCTCCTCGCCCCGGCACTGCACGCGCCGGCCGGCCGACCGCTCGGAGGCGAGCAGCCGGATCTCGCCCCACACGTTGCGCCGGGAGGAGAGGATCTGGCACATCACCGTACCGACGGCACCTGTCGCCCCGACCACGGCGAGGGTGGGCAGCGACGCCATGGCGCGTTACCGCCCGGTGCCGGCGTAGACGACGGCTTCGGTGTCACCACCCAGCTCGAAGGCGTCGTGGATGGCGCGGACCGCCTTGTCGAGGTCGGTGTCGCGGCAGACCACGGAGACCCGGATCTCCGACGTGGAGATCATCTCGATGTTCACGCCGGCCGCGCCGAGGGCGGCGAAGAAGCCGGCGGCCACGCCCGGGTGCGAGCGCATGCCCGCGCCGATGAGGGAGACCTTGCCGACGTGGTCGTCGTACAGCAGGCCCTTGAACTTGACCGACTCCTGGATCTTGCTGAGCGCGGTCATCGCGGTCGGGCCGTCGGCCTTGGGCAGCGTGAACGAGATGTCCGTGCGGCCGGTGCCCTCGGTGGACACGTTCTGCACGATCATGTCGATGTTGATCTCCGCGCCGGCCACGGTGTCGAAGATCGACGCGGCGGCGCCCGGCTCGTCGGGCACGCCGACGATCGTGATCTTCGCTTCGCTGCGGTCGTGGGCGACCCCGGTGATCAGTGCCTGTTCCACAGGAAGGTCCTCCATCGATCCGGTGACCATCGTGCCGGTGTTGGTCGAGTATGACGAACGGACGTGGATCGGCAAGCCCGCGCGCCGCGCGTACTCGACGCTGCGCAGGTGCAGCACCTTCGCGCCGCAGGCGGCCAGTTCCAGCATCTCCTCGTACGTGATCTGCTTGATGTGCCGGGCGTTCGGCACGATGCGCGGGTCGGCGGTGAAGATGCCGTCCACGTCGGTGTAGATCTCGCAGACGTCCGCCTCCAGCGCGGCGGCGAGCGCCACGGCAGTGGTGTCCGAACCGCCCCGCCCGAGCGTGGTGACGTCCTTGGTGTCCTGCGAGACGCCCTGGAAACCGGCGACGATGACCACCGCGCCCTCGTCCAGCGCGCCCTTGAGCCGCCCCGGGGTCACGTCGATGATCCGGGCCCGGCCGTGCACCGAGGTGGTGATCACGCCGGCCTGCGAACCGGTGAACGAGCGTGCCTCGTACCCCAGGTTGTGGATGGCCATGGCCAGCAGCGCCATGGAGATCCGCTCCCCGGCGGTGAGCAGCATGTCCAGCTCACGGCCCGGCGGCAGCGGGCTGACCTGGTTGGCCAGGTCGAGCAGCTCGTCGGTGGTGTCGCCCATGGCGGACACCACCACCACCACGTCGTCGCCGGCCTTGCGCGCGGCCACGATGCGCTCGGCCACCCGCTTGATCCGCTCGGCGTTGGCGACGGAGGACCCGCCGTACTTCTGCACCACGAGTGCCACGACGGTGCACTCCCTCCCAGCGACGACCCTGAGCGTGCCGACGCCGCCGGTTCTCTCGGTCCGGCGGCGCGTGTCAGACCGCCTCAGCCTATCGGGCGGCCCGCGAGGCCGGGTCGGGTGATCCCACCATCCGGCCCCGCCGTGGGGCGGCTCACCAGCCCGGAAGTACGCGACACGCCAAGCGGTACAGCCGTACGGTGGGCTGACCTGGACCCTCCCCACGACGCAGAATGAGCCGGTGCACGCTCATCGACGTGCGGCCCGCCGGCTGACCGGCGTGCTCGCGCTCACCCTGCCGGTACTGCTGGCCGCCTGCGACGGCGGCCACCCCGAGGCGGCGCCCACCGGCACCGCCGACCCGGTCCCGGTGCAGGTCGACGCCGCCCGCGAGGAACTGGCCGGACTGGCCGCCGCGGCGCAGGACCGGCACCTCACCGCCACGTACGCGTTCGCGCCCGCCGAGGGCACGCCCCGCACGGTGGCCTTCACCAGCGCCAACGACGGCAGCTGGCGGGTCGACGTGCCCGGCTGGGGGCACGCCGGCACGGTGGACGTCTCGCTCGCCGGCACCTCCGACGGGCTGTTCCAGTGCGCGCTGCCCTCGGCCGGCTGGGCGCAGGCGGCGACCTGCGTCCGCCTCGGCGACGCCGACGACGCGGTGCCGCGCCGGCTCGACCCCCGCGTGCAGCACCCGTTCACCGACTGGCTGGAGGTGCTCACCGACCGGCGCGCGCCGCTCGCGGTGTCCCCCGCCGAGCCGCTGCCCGGCGCCACCGGCCCCTGCTACACGGTCGACAGCACCTCGGCATCGCTCAACGCGCCGCTGGACGTGGGCATCTACTGCTTCCGGGAGGACGGCACACCGGCGGCGGTACGGGCCGGATTCGGCACCCTGACGCTGACCGGCGAGCCCGGCGCCGCGCCGGGCACCGTCGAGCTGGCCGGTGCGGTGACCGACGGCGAGCCGGTGGGACGGGACGCCCCGAATCCGGGGACCCCGTAGCCGGCCCCGATCCGGTGACTCTGATCCCATAGTCCGGACGAGCCTTCCCACTGCACGTCCCACCACGTAGGGTGACCTTGTCATGTGGCGCGCGTACCTTCTCCTTGGCTGCCGCGACGAGGCCTGACCGGCCGGCACCTCGTCGCGGAGTCGCTACGCGCCGTCCAGCACATCCGATCTTCTTCTCGGCACCGCCGCGCACCGTCGCCCGGCATCTCGCCGACACCTTTCCGATCTGCTGACGCCACATGTTCCAGGGAGCAATCCGAGATGGCTCAACCTGTCACCGAGACCGATCCGTTCGCCCGCCAGCGCCCCAGCCGGATGCCGGTCCACCGCTACGTTCCGTACGACAGCGAGTTCGGCGTCGACCTGCCGGACCGCGCCTGGCCCACCCGCCGCGTCGAGGCCGCGCCCCGCTGGTGCGCAGTCGACCTCCGCGACGGCAACCAGGCCCTGATCGACCCGATGTCGCCCGAGCGCAAGCGGCGGATGTTCCAGCTCCTGGTGCAGATGGGCTACAAGGAGATCGAGGTCGGCTTCCCGTCGGCGAGCCAGACCGACTACGACTTCGTACGGCAGCTGATCGAGCAGGACCTGATCCCCGAGGACGTCACCATCCAGGTGCTGACCCAGTGCCGGGAGCACCTGATCGAGCGGACCTTCGAGTCGCTGCGCGGCGCGCACCGGGCCATCGTGCACTTCTACAACTCCACCTCGACGCTGCAGCGCCGGGTGGTCTTCGGCCTGGACCGCGACGGCATCACCGACATCGCCACCCAGGGCGCGCGGCTGTGCCAGAAGTACGCGGAGATCCACACCCCGGACACCGAGATCCACTACGAGTACTCGCCGGAGTCGTACACGGGCACCGAGCTGGAGTACGCGCTGGAGGTCTGCTCGGCGGTGATCGACGTGATCGACCCGACGCCGGACCGCAAGCTGATCATCAACCTGCCGGCCACCGTCGAGATGGCGATGCCGAACGTCTACGCCGACTCGATCGAGTGGATGCACCGGCGCCTGCCCCGGCGGGACAGCCTGGTGCTGAGCCTGCACCCGCACAACGACCGGGGCACCGGCGTGGCCGCCGCCGAGCTGGGCCTGCTGGCCGGCGCCGACCGGATCGAGGGCTGCCTGTTCGGCAACGGCGAGCGCACCGGCAACGTCGACCTGGTGACGCTGGGCCTGAACATGTTCTCCCAGGGCATCGACCCGATGATCGACTTCTCGAACATCGACGAGGTCAAGCGCGCCGTCGAGTACTGCAACCAGCTGCCGGTGCACGAGCGCCACCCGTACGCGGGCGACCTGGTCTACACCGCGTTCTCCGGCTCGCACCAGGACGCGATCAACAAGGGCTTCGCCGCGCTGAACGCCGACGCGGCGGCGGCCGGGGTGCCCGTGGACGACTTCACCTGGGCGGTGCCCTACCTGCCGATCGACCCGAAGGACCTGGGCCGCACCTACGAGGCGGTCATCCGGGTCAACTCGCAGTCCGGCAAGGGCGGCGTCGCGTACATCATGAAGACCGAGCACCAGCTCGACCTGCCGCGCCGCCTCCAGATCGAGTTCTCCGGCGTGGTGCAGCAGGTCACCGACCACGACGGCGGCGAGGTCGAGCCGGGCGCGATGTGGGAGATCTTCGCCCGCAACTACCTGGTCGACCACCAGGTCGACCCGGCCGTGAAGCTGGCCGAGTACACGATCGGCACCGTCGACGGCAAGGTCGAGATCGACGCCCGCGTCGGCTTCGGCGGCGAGACCCGCCAGCTCACCGCTGTCGGCAACGGCCCGATCGACGCGTACGTCAACGCGTTGCAGTCCCTGGGCGTGGCGGTACGCGTGCTCGACTACCACGAGCACGCGCTGTCCTCCGGTGGGGACGCGCAGGCCGCCGCGTACGTGGAGTGCGAGGTGGACGGCCGTACGGTGTGGGGCGTCGGGGTGGACGCCAACATCGTCACCGCCTCGATCAAGGCGGTCACGAGCGCGGTGAACCGCACCCGCGCCTGAGGTGCTTGAGGTGTAAGGAAGGGCCCCTTCTTAACGCATTCTGCATAGGAGGGGGCCCTTCTTAACGCCCGCGCCCGAATCGGCCCGAGTGTTAACAAGGGGCCCTTCCTCTACCGGAGGCGTTAAGAAGGGGCCCTTCCTTCCCCCCGCCGGGGGCGGTGGATCAGCACGGCGGCGAGCACCGCGCCGGCCAGCAGCAGCCCCGCGCACCACGCCAACGCCCCCCGGTACGCATCGGCAAGCGCGCCCTTCTGCTCGTACCCGGTGCCCGACAGCCCCACCAGCAGCGGCAACGCGGCCACCGCGAGCAGACCACCGGCCCGGGACGCGGCGTTGTTGAAGCCGCTCGCCACCCCGGCGAACCGGTCCGAGACGGCACCGAGCACCGACGTGGTCAGCGGCGCCACCACGAGCGTGAGCCCGGCGCCGAACAGCGCCACGCCCGGCAGCACGTCCACCCAGTACGACGCACCAGGCCCGACCCGGCGCAACAGCAGCAGACCCACGGCGGCGATCACCGGGCCGACGGTGAGCGGCAGCCGGGGGCCGATGCGGGCCGACAGCGCGCCCGCGCGCGGCGAGCCGACCAGCAGCAGCACAGTCATCGGCACTGTGGCCAGGCCGGTGAGCAGCGCCGACCAGCCGACCACGTTCTGCAGGTAGACGGCGAGGAAGAAGGTGAACCCGCCGAGCGCCGCGTACACGACGACTGTGAAGACGTTCAGCACGGAGAACAGCCGGCTGGAGAACAGCCCGGTGGGCAGCATCGCGGTGTCGCCGCGCCGCCGCTCGACCAGCACGAAGACCACCACGGCGACCACCCCGAGCACCGCCGCGACCAGCACCGCCGGGGAGTCCAGGCCGCGCGCCGGGGCGTCGATGAGCGCGTACGTGACACCGCCGAGCGCGAGCGCGCCGAGCAGCGCGCCCGCCACGTCGAACCGCCGCCGCCCGCCTCCGGTACGCGAGACCTCCTCGTCCCGGCTCTCCGGCACCCAGCGCAGCGCGGCGAGCACCACGCCGACGGCCAGCGGCAGGTTGACGAAGAAGATCCACCGCCAGGAGAGCGTGTCGATCAGCCAGCCGCCGAGCAGCGGACCGAGCGCGGTGGACACACCGGACAGCCCGGACCAGGTGCCGATGGCCCGGCCCCGGTCGTCCGGGTGGAAGCTGGCCTGGAGCACGGACAGCGACCCGGGGGTGAGCAGCGCCCCGCCCGCGCCCTGGAGGAACCGGGCGGCGACGAGCCAGCCGGTGTCCTGGGCCAGCCCGCAGAGCACCGACGCCACAGCGAACCAGACCACGCCGAGCAGGAAGACGCGCCGCCTGCCGAACCGGTCCCCGAGCGCGCCGCCGAGCAGCACGAACGCGGCGAGCATGAGCAGGTAGCCGTTCACGGTCCACTGAAGACCGGCGACTGTGGCGTCCAGTTCGGCGCCGAGCCGCGGCAGCGCGACGTTGACGACAGTGCTGTCCAGGAACACCATGCCGGAGGCGAGGATCGCGGCGAGCAGCGTGCCGCGTCCGGCGGCGGAGCCGGTACGCAGCGCGGGAGCGGGTGCGGTCACGTCTCACCACTCTGCCCGCCGCCCACCGTCGACGCCACGAATCGCGGAAACCGCCGCCGGGTACTGTGCGGACTCGCCCGGAGCACGCAAGCTGGAGAGGTGTCGTCTGTGCGTACGAGATCAGGAGCCCGAGCCGGGCTGGCGGCCGCGCTGAGCGCGGTGCTCGCCCTCGGCGTGGCCGGCTGCGACGTGTCGGTCACCGAGCCGGAGGCGCCGCCCAGTGCCACCGGGAACGTCAACAAGCAGCTCGGTGAGCTGACAGTGGCCACCGCCGGGTCGATGAAGGGCTACAGCCGCTCCCGCTTCCCGCACTGGCGGGACACCGGCAAGAACTGCGACGTCCGCGACAGCGTGCTGCAGCGCGACGGCGAGGGCATCAAGCTGTCCGGCTGCAACGTGGTGGGCGGCCGGTGGGAGAGCGTCTACGACGGTGTGGTGCTCAACGATCCGTCGGACGTGGACATCGACCACACCGTGCCGCTGGCCGCCGCGTGGCGTTCGGGCGCGGACGAGTGGGACGACTCGAAGCGCGGCGACTTCGCCAACGACCTGACGCGGCCGCAGCTCATCGCGGTTTCGGCGCGGTCCAACCGGGCAAAGGGTGACCAGGATCCGTCCCAGTGGAAGCCGCCGAACCGGTCGTCCTGGTGTCAGTACGCGGCGGACTGGGTGACGGTCAAGCACTACTGGCGGCTGACTGTGACAAGTGCCGAGAAGGCCGCTCTCACCGACATGCTGGAGGGCTGCACATGGGCGAGCAAACCGTGACCGGGCCGGACGCCACACCGGCGCCGGAGGCAGACGCCGTACCGGCCCCGGAGTCGGCACCGGCGGGTCCGGCCTCGGCCGGGATGACGGCGGACGGCCGGCAGCCGGCGTCCGCGGACGTCGCCGGGGCGGGCATGGCCGCCGACGCGGTGCCGGGCGCACCGGCCGGGGGCGCACCGGGCGGACCGGCCGGGGGCGCACCGGGCGGACCGGCGGACCGCACCTCGGACATCACCGCAGGTCCGGGCGGGGTCATGACCGACGAGGTGGGCGTGGTGACCGGCGAGTTGACGCTGCGCACCGAGCACGCCGACGGCCGGGTGACGCTGCGGGTGCAGTACAAGGACGCCGACGAGTGGTACGCGGTCACCGGCGGTTCCGCGCCGCTGGCCGACCCGGCCGCGCTCGACGCCGTGCACACGATCGCGGTGGGCCTGCTCAACCGCCCCGAGGGCTGACCGACGACAAGGCGCGCCCCCACCCGGCCCGGGTGGGGGCGCGCTTCGTCGTGTCAGACGTACGATCCGGGCTCGCTGGGCGCGGAGACCACGCCCGGCTCCTCGCCCTCACCCTCCGGCCGGGTGATCTTCGCGGTCACCTCGTGCGGGCGCAGCTCACCGGCGGCGATCTTCTCGGCCCAGTGGCAGGCCACCCGGCTGGCGCCGATCTGGCGCAGCTCCGGCCGCTCGTCGGCGCAGCGGGTCGGCTGCGCCCACGGGCAGCGGGTGTGGAACCGGCAGCCCGACGGCGGGTTGGCCGGCGACGGCAGGTCACCGGCGAGGAGGATGCGCTCGCGCCGGTCCTCCACGTCCGGGTCCGGCACCGGCACCGCCGACATCAGCGCCCGGGTGTACGGGTGCAGCGGCTCGGTGTAGAGCCGGTCGCTCGGCGCCTCCTCCACCAGCGCGCCCAGGTACATCACGCCGACGATGTCGGAGATGTGCCGCACCACGGCCAGGTCGTGCGCGATGACCAGGTAGGTCAGGCCGAGGCTGTCCTGGAGTTCGTCGAGCAGGTTCACCACCTGCGCCTGGATCGAGACGTCCAGCGCGGAGACCGGCTCGTCGGCGACGATCAGCTCCGGGCCGAGGACCAGCGCGCGGGCGATGCCGATGCGCTGGCGCTGGCCGCCGGAGAACTCGTGCGGGTAGCGGGACAGCGCCCACTTCGGCAGGCCCACCGCGTCGAGCGTCTCGCCGATGATCCGCCGCCGGTCGTCCCGGTTCGCGCCGATGCCGTGGGTCTGGAGGCCCTCGGTCAGGATCGACTCGACGTTCTGCCGGGGGTCCAGGCTGGACATCGGATCCTGGAAGATCATCTGCATCCGGCGGCGCATCGCGCGCAGTTTGCCGGCGGGGAGCGTGGTCAGCTCGACGCCGTCGAACTTCACCTCGCCGCTGGTCGGCGGGTTGAGCTGGAGCAGCGCCCGGCCGAGCGTGGACTTGCCGCAGCCCGACTCGCCCACCAGCCCGTACGTCTTGCCGCGCGGGATGCTCAGGTCGACCCCGTCGACCGCCTTGACGTGCCCGACCGTGCGGTCGAAGATCACGCCCCGGCGGATCGGGAAGTGCACCTTCAGATCGCGGACCTCGACGAGGATGTCGTTGTCGCTCATGGGGTCTCCTCCTCGCGCGGAGCCGGTCCGAAGCCGGGCACGGCGGGCGGGTCGGCCGGCTCGGCCTGGGCCGGCACCGCACCCGGTTCGGCGGTCGTCGGCGCGGTCGCGCGGGCGTCCGCCTCCGGGGTCAGGCCGGGGACCGGCACCGGGTTGACGCAGCGGTAGCTGCGCGCGTCGTGGGTCAGCACCAGCTCCGGCGGCTCGCCCACACACGCGTCGACGCGGCGGGCGCAGCGCGGGGCGAACGCGCAGCCGTCCGGCCAGGGCAGCACGTCGCGCACCGAGCCGGGGATGGGGTTCAGCCGTTCGCCGCGGCCGGCGTCCAGGCGCGGCACCGAACCGAGCAACCCCTCGGTGTACGGGTGCCGGGGCTGGCGGAACAGCGGACGACGGGTGGCCGTCTCCACCACCCGGCCGGCGTAGAGCACGTTGATGGTGTCGCACATGCCGGCCACCACGCCGAGGTCGTGAGTGATCATCACCAGTGCGGTGCCGGAGTCCCGGACCAGGTCCTTGAGCAGCTCCAGGATCTGCGCCTGGATGGTGACGTCGAGCGCGGTGGTCGGCTCGTCGGCGATCAGCAGCCGGGGCTGGCAGGCGACAGCCATGGCGATCAGCGCCCGCTGCCGCATGCCGCCGGAGAGCTGGTGCGGGTACTCCTTGAGCCGCCGCCGCGGGTCCGGGATGCCCACCCGGTCGAGCAGGGCGGCCGCCTCCTTGGTGGCCGCCTCGCCCTTCATGCCCCGGTGCCGGGCCAGCACCTCGGTCACCTGGAGCCCGATCGGGATGACCGGGTTCAGCGAGGACAGCGGGTCCTGGAAGATCATCGCCACGTCCCGGCCACGGATGTCGCGGCGGGACCGGTCGTCGAGCTGGAGCAGGTCGGTGCCGTCGAAGACCGCCTTGCCGCCCACGCGCAGGCCCGGCTGCTTGGGCAGCAGGCCCATGATGGCCAGCGACGTGACGCTCTTGCCGCAGCCGGACTCGCCGACCAGGCCGACCACCTCGCCGGCGTCGACCGAGAAGGACACCCCGTCCACCGCGTGCACGGTGCGCTGCCCACGACGGGCGAACGTGACGGAGAGGTCGTCCACTTCGAGCAGTGCCATGACTGACTGACCTACTTCCGCAGCTTTGGATCGAGGGCCTCGCGCATCGCCTCACCGAGCAGGGTGAACCCGAGCGCGGTGATGATGATGCCGAGCGCCGGATAGATCGCCAGGCCGGGCCGGATGCCCAGGTACGGCTGCGCGTCGGCGAGCATGACGCCCCACTCCGGGATGGCCGAGTCGGGGTTGCCGAGACCGAGGAAGGACAGCGCAGCCGCCTCGATGATCGCGGTCGCCAGCGTCAGCGTGGCCTGCACGATGACCGGGGCGATCGAGTTCGGCACCACGTGGGTGAGGGCGATCTTGGACCGCTTCACGCCGAGCGACGTCGCGGCCAGCACGTAGTCGCTGTTGGACTGGGCGATCATCGAGCCGCGCAGCAGCCGGGCGAAGATCGGCACCGACACCACACCGACAGCGATCATCACGGTGGTGAGGCTGGCGCCGAGCAGCGCCGCGATGCTCACCGCGAGCAGCAGGCTCGGCATGGCCAGCAGCATGTCGATGAAGCGCATCAGGGTGGTGTCGATCCAGCGGCCCCAGCGCCCGCCGAGACCGGCCGCGGCACCGGCGACGCCGCCGATCAGCGCGCCGACCGCGAGGCCGATCAGGGTGGAGACCACGCCGACGAGCAGCGTCTGCCGGGCGCCGACGATGAGCCGGCTGAACTCGTCCCGGCCCTGGTGGTCGAAGCCGAGCCAGTGGTCGGCGGAGACGCCCGGGATGATGCCCTGGCCGGACTTGACCAGCCCTTCGCGGATGCCGATGGAGTCCGTCGGGCTGTACGGGACGAGGAACGGCCCGATCACCGCGACCAGGACGAAGACCGCCAGGATGACCATGCCGATGACCGCCGCCGGGTTGCGCCGCAGCCGGCGGAACGCCTCCTTCCAGAGGCTCACCCCCTGCTCGTCCTCGCGGGCGGACAGCTCGGCGAGCCGGTCGATCTTCTCGCGCTTCTTGCCACCGGTGATGGTCATCGCACCCTCACCCTCGGGTCGATCACGCTGTAGGAGAGGTCGACCAGGAGATTCACCAGCACGTACACCACCGCAATGATCATGATGAAGCCCATCAGCACCGGGTAGTCGCGCTGACTGATCGACTCGGCGACGAACGCGCCGATGCCGCTGAACGCGAACACGGTCTCGGTGAGCACGGCGCCGGAGAGCAGGAGACCGGTCTGGAGACCGATCGAGGTGGCCACCGGCAGCATGGCGTTGCGCAGCACGTGCCGGCGGCGGACGGTCCGCTCGGTCAGGCCCTTGGCCTCGGCGGTCCGGACGAAGTCCTCGTTTAGCACCTCCAGCACGCTGGCCCGGGTGATCCGGACGATGATCGCGAGCGGGATGCTGGCGAGCGCGATGCCCGGCAGCACGAGGTGCCAGAGCGCGTCGGCGGCGGCGTCCCACTCGCGGGTCATGAGCCCGTCGAGGACGAAGAAGTTGGTGACCCGGGTCGCCCCGATGGTCGGGTCCTGCCGGCCGCTGGAGGGGAACCAGCCCAGGTTCTCCGCGAAGATCGCCTTGAGCACGTACGCCAGGAAGAAGACCGGGATGCAGATGCCGATGAGCGATCCGCCGACCGAGGCGTGGTCGAGGAACCGGCCGCGGCGGCGGGCGGCCAGGTAGCCGAGCGGGATGCCGATGCCGACCGCGAGGATCATGGCCATGACGGTCAGCTCGACGGTGCCGGGGAACCGCTCCACGAACTCCGTGGTGACGGCCCGCTTCGTACCGGTCGAGGTGCCCAGGTCGAGCCGGATCATCCGCCGCAGGAAGCGGGCGTACTGGACCAGGATCGGCTCGTCGAGGCCGAGGTTGCGCCGGATGGCGGCGCGCGTCTCGGGCGTCCCCCGTTCTCCGAGGATCGCGGTCTCGGGCCCGCCGGGAAGTCGGTGGAGCCAGATGAACAGCAGGACGGAGAGCCCGAACAGCGTGGGTATCAGCTGTAGCAGGCGTCTGATGATGAACCGGAACACGGGCGCCTCGGAGGGTGTGCGGAGGGGTGCGGGCGGGCGCTGTGGTCACAGCGCCCGCCCGCGTACGGTGCCTTCAGATCACTTGAACTCTGCGGTCGCGTACCGCTCGTCGGTGAGCGGGCTCGCCTTGATCCCGGTCACGTCCTTGCCGAACACGATCGCCGGCGGGGAGTGCGAGATCGGCACGCCCGGCAGGAAGTCCATGATCGTCTTGTTCAGTGCCTTGTACTTCTCCGTACGGGCCGCCGCGTCGGCGGTGGTGTCGGCGTCCTTGAACTGCGCGAAGAGCTGGGGGTTGTTGAAGCCCCACTCGTCCTTCGGGCGGTCGAAGAAGGTGCCGATGAAGTTGTACGCGTCGCCGTAGTCACCGGTCCAGCCGAGGAAGTGCAGGTCGTGCTTGTTGCCGGAGGTGGTGGCGTTGAGGTAGTCCGGGCTCCACTTCAGCGGGATGGCCTGGACGTTGATGCCGACCGCCTTGAGGTCCGCCGAGAGCAGCTCGAAGATGTCCTTCGGGTTCGGCATGTACGGCCGGGTGACCTCGGTCGGGTAGTGGAACTTCAGCGTCAGGTTCGACGCGCCGGCCTCGGCCAGCAGCTGCTTGGCCTTCTCCGGGTTGTAGTCGTACTTGGTGACGTCGCCGTTCCAGCCCTCGACGGTGTCCGGGAAGAAGTTCATCGCGACCTTGGCGCCCGGGGGCAGCTTCGAGTCGACCAGGGCCTGCCGGTTCAGCGCGTGCGCGATGGCCTGCCGGACCTTCAGGTCGGCCAGCTTCGGGTTCCCCTTCTGGTTGATCGCCAGGTAGAGGATGTTGAAGGCGGGCCGGGTGAGGACGTTGAAGCCCTCCTTCTTCAGCGGCTCCACGTCCGCCGGGCCGACCAGGTCGTAGCCCTGGATGTCACCCGAGCGGAGCGCCTGCTTGCGGGCGTTCTCGTCCGAGATCGTCTTGAAGATGATGGTCTTCAGCTTGGCCTTGTCGCCGTAGTAGTCGTCGTTGCGCTCGATGGTGAGCGACTTGTTCGCGATGTCCCACGCCTTGAACTTGAACGGGCCGGTGCCGGTCGGGTGCTCCATCGCGTACGCGGGGTACTTGATGTCCTCGGCCGTGCCGGTCACGTTGCTGGCGTCGTACTGCTCCATCGCCTTGGGGCTCTGGATCGAGAACGACGGCAGCATGAGCGCGGCCGGGATCTTGCTGGAGACCCGGGTGAACGCCAGGTCCACAGTGGTGGCGTCCTTGGCGGTGCAGGACTTGAAGAGGCTCGGCGGCAGGTCCGGGTTCTCGTTCTTGGCGAACCCGCCCATGACGTCCTGCCAGTACGCGGTCACGTCCGGGCTCTGCATGAGGCCCTTGGCGTTGTACCAGCGGTTGAAGTTGGCGCAGACGGCCTCGGCGTTGAAGTCGGTGCCGTCGTGGAACTTGACGCCCGAGCGGAGCTTGAACGTCCAGGTCGTGCCCGCCGCATCCGGCGTCCAGGACTCGGCGAGGCCCGGCGTCACCTTGGTGCCGCCCTCCTCCGGACGGACCAGGGTCTCGAAGACCTGGCGCGCCACGCGCAGCGACTCACCGTCGCTGGCGAAGCTGGGGTCGAGCACCTTCGGGTCTCCGGCGACGCCGAAGACGAGGGTGTCCTTCTTGCTATCTCCGGAGCCACTCTCACGGTCGCTCTCGGCGCAGCCTGCAACCGCGAGGGCCGCGACCGCGATGGCCGCGATTGCGACCTTCGGCCTGGATGCACGCATGGTGCTTCACCTCGTCCTTGGGGGTACGGACAACGTGGTGACAGGGTCACCGATGTGCGCAGACCTTAGCCCTCGGGTGGACGGCGCGGAAACGGGCGGGGGGCGGGTTGGTATCGAATCGTGTCTGTTCCGCAACGAGGCATACGAATCGAAGGAGAATCCCTTGCGTTTCCGATGTTTCGTCGGCTAGAAGGCCGAATTTATTACGTCGATCCGGTCCCGGACGCACGTTCCTGTTAGATCGACGAGCATCCCGTTCCGGCCCGGAGACACGTCCGGCGGGCACCCGCAGGGCACCCGCCGGAGGCGGCACGACTGGATTCAGACGGCCCGTCGGCCCTCGAAGGCCCGGCCCAGCGTGATCTCGTCGGCGTACTCCAGGTCGCCGCCGACCGGCAGTCCACTCGCGAGCCGGGTCACAGCGATCCCCATCGGCTTGACCATCAGCGCCAGATAGGTGGCGGTCGCCTCGCCCTCGGTGTTCGGGTCGGTGGCGAGGATCAGCTCGCGGACCTCGCCGCCGCCGAGGCGGGTCATCAGCTCACGGATCCGCAGGTTGTCCGGGCCGATGCCCTCCAGCGGATTGATCGCGCCGCCGAGCACGTGGTAGCGCCCGCGGAACTCGCCGGTCCGCTCGATCGCCACCACGTCCTTCGGCTCCTCGACCACACAGAGCACCTCGTCGGTACGCCGTGGGTCGCGGCAGATGCGGCACTGCTCCGACTCCGCCACGTTGTAGCAGGTCGTGCAGAACCGGACCAGGTCCTTGACCTTGCGCAGCGCGCCGGCCAGCCGGTTGACGTCGGCCGGATCCGCCGACAGCACGTGGAACGCGATCCGCTGGGCGCTCTTCGGGCCCACGCCCGGCAACCGGCCCAGCTCGTCGATCAGATCCTGGATGGCACCCTCGTACATCTGCCGGCTCAGAACCCGGACAGGCCGAGGCCGCCCATGCCGCCCGCGACCGGGCCCATCTTCTTCTCGGTCAGCTCGCGGGCCGCCTCGGCGGCGTTGTGCACGGCCGCGACCACCAGGTCCTCCAGCGTCTCGACGTCCTCCGGGTCGACCGCCTTCGGGTCGATCTTGATCGCCTTCAGCTCACCGGTACCGGCGACCGTCGCGGTGACCAGGCCCCCGCCGGCGGTGCCGGTCAGCTCCGCCTCGGCCAGCTCGGCCTGGGCCTTGGCGATCTGCTGCTGCATCTTCTGCGCCTGCTTCAGCATCTGCTGCATGTTCGGCTGTCCACCTGGGCGCACGGACCGCTCCTTCTTCCACTCGTCTGCTCGGCCGCGCCCAGCCTAGTCGGGCCACGGCACCGCTGAATCGCGGTCGGCGCGCGCTCAGCGCGCGTCCACCTCGTCGATCTTCTCCGCGCCGAACGTCTCGCGCAGCAACTGCACCGCCTGCTCCTCGCTCGACTGCCGGGCGGTCCGCTCGTCGATCACGTCGTCCAGCGGCTCGTCGCCCGGGTCGAATCCCTCGTAGGCGGGTGCCGCCGCAGGCGCGCCGCCACCTCGCACCGGGCCGTCGAAGTCCGGGTCGTAGGGCGGCTCGCCCGCCCACTCGGCATCGGCCGTCTTCCGCGCCGGCTGCGCCGCGCGCGGCCCCTTGCCGGGACCACCGCCCGCAGCAGCAGCCGCCGCGGCCGC
This sequence comes from Micromonospora sp. CNZ296, assembly GCF_007827635.1. NCBI lineage: Bacteria > Bacillati > Actinomycetota > Actinomycetes > Micromonosporales > Micromonosporaceae > Micromonospora > Micromonospora sp. CNZ296. Next base: position 22,192 of record NZ_VISW01000007.1, on the reverse strand, counting down.
ACGCGCCGCCGCGATCGCGCTGTTCTTCGCCCCGCCGCCCGCCGACCTCGGCCCACCGGCAGGCGCCGGCACCGCCGCAGGTGCAGCAGGCTTGGGTACGACGACAGGCGCGGTAGCGGTAGCCGTGCCCCCGCCCGGACGGGCCGCCGCCGGCCAGTCCTCCCCGTCGCCGCCGCTCGCCGCCGAGGCGGTGCCGGTGGCCGAGGCCGTGCCACCGGGTCGGGCCGGCTCCGGCCAGTCCTCCTCGGTCTGGTCTGCCGCAGGGGTCGCCGTCGAACGGTGCGAGGCGTCGGGCGAACCCGCGCCTGCCCGGCCCGCCGGCCCCCCGGCCTGGCTACCAGTGGCCGGGTTGCCAGTGGCTCGGCTGCCCGTGGCGCTGCCCGAGCCGGACACCGGCTGTCCCGGGGCGCCGCCGACGGCGTCGGTTGCCGGACGTCCGGCGACACCGGAGTCAGGACGGCCTGGCCCGGCGTGGGCCGAACCCGGGCGGCCCGGTCCCGCGTCGGAGCCGGGACGGTTGAGTCCGGAGTCGTAGCCCGGACGGCTCGGTCCCGCATCGGCCGCGTCGGCGTCCGGACGGCCCTGAGCAGTACCTACCGCCCCGGAATCCGGGCGACCGGACCCGGTGTCGGACGCCGGGCCGGGCGGGGCGGCCGCCGGGCGGGCCGGGGCGCTCTCGGGCGCGTTGCGGCCTGGTGCGGCGTCGGCCTGCGCGCGGCTCGCACCGGACGGACGGGACGGGCCGCCGAGCGAGGACGCGCCACGCTCGCCCGCCACCTCGCAGCGGATCTGCCAGCGACCGCCCAGTTCCTCGTAGAGCGCGTCGGTCAGCACTGCGGCGTGGTCGGCCATCATCTTCGCCAGCACCGTCGACTTCACGGTCAGCACGAGCGTGTCGCCGTCCAGGTCGCGTACCACCGCGTCCCGCATCAGCGCGGCGATCCGCTTGTTGCTGCGGTTGACCTTGCCGACCACCTCGGGCCACACGCGGCGCACCGCGACCGCGTCGAGCGCGCCGGGATTCGCCGCGCCGGGGCGGGGCGGCTCGGGCGTGGCCGGGTCGGGCATCACAGCGGACGGCGGTACCGGACGTCGGACAGCGGCGGGAGCATCAGAGGCGGCAGCGGGCGAGCCGGAAGCGGCCGGATCGACGGCGGCTCGCTCGGGAGCGGCCGGGGCGGGGGAAGCAGCCTCCGGGTCGCCTGCCGGCTCCGTCCCGGCGGGAGCCGGACGGGAACCGGGTGCGGCGTTCCGGGCGCCCACCGCAGCGGCGGCAGCGGCACGTGCGGCGGCGGCGCCGGTCGGGGCGCCGGCAGCCGCCGGCGTGCCGGCGGAATCCGCGTGGACCGCGGCGGCAGCCGCGCCCGGGGCGGGAGCCGCCGGGCGTACCCCCTGGGTCTGGTTGGGGTGCGCGGGGTCGGCGGCGGCCGGCGGCAGCTCGGCGCCCCCGAGCGTCAGCCGGCGCTCCATCCGCTCCAGGCGCTGGAGCAGGCCGCCGGACGAGTCGTCCGCGCCGGGCAGGAGCATGCGCGCGCAGATCAGTTCCAGCAGCAGCCGGGGCGCCGTGGTGCCGCGCATCTCGACCAGGCCGTTGTGCACGATGTCGGCGCAGCGCGACAGCGTGGCCGGGCCGAGGCGCTGCGCCTGGGCGGCCATCCGCTCGATCTGGTCGGCCGGGCCGTCGATGAGGCCCCTGGCCGCGGCATCAGGCACCTGCTGCAGGACGATCAGGTCGCGGAGGCGCTCCAGCAGGTCGGAGGCGAAGCGGCGCGAGTCGTGCCCGGCCTCGGCGACCCGGTCGACGGTGGCGTACGCGGCGGCGCCGTCACCGGCGGCGAGCGCGTCGCACATCTCGTCGATCAGCGCGGCGTCGGTGACACCGAGCAGCGCGGCGGCCCGGGCGTAGCCGACGCCCTCCGGGCCGGCGCCCGCGATGAGCTGGTCGAGCACGGAGAGGCTGTCGCGCATGCTGCCCCCGCCGGCGCGCACCACCAGCGGGAAGACCGCCGGCTCGACCTTGACGCCCTCCGCCTCGCAGAGCTGTTCGAGGTAGGGGCGGACCACCTTCGGCGGGAACAGCCGGAACGGGTAGTGGTGGGTCCGCGACTTGATCGTGCCGAGGACCTTCTCCGGTTCGGTGGTGGCGAAGATGAACTTGACGTACTCAGGGGGCTCCTCGACCAGCTTGAGCAGCGCGTTGAAGCCGGCCGACGAGACCATGTGCGCCTCGTCGATGATGTAGATCTTGAAGCGGCTGCGGGCCGGGGCGAAGAACGCCTTCTCGCGCAGCTCACGGGCGTCGTCGACACCACCGTGGCTGGCCGCGTCGATCTCGATGACGTCGATCGAGCCGCCGCCGTCGGGAGCCAGCCCGCGGCACGAGTCACACTGCCCGCACGGCTCGGGGGTGGGGCCCTGCTCGCAGTTGAGGGAGCGGGCCAGGATCCGGGCGCTGGAGGTCTTGCCGCAGCCCCGCGGACCGGAGAAGAGGTAGGCGTGGTTGAGCCGCCCGCTGCGCAGCGCCTGCGACAGCGGCTCGGTGACCTGCTCCTGGCCGATCATCTCGGCGAACGTCCGCGGCCGGTACTTGCGGTAAAGGGCCAGTGCCACCCGTCCCGCCTCCTCTCGACCGAGCCATTCTGCGCCGGTCGGCCCCGGGTGACCACCCACCACCCCGTGACCCGACCCGCAGCGACGTTACCCGGCCCGGGAGACAGAAAGGCCTCCCGTGCACCCGGCAGAGCTCGCTTATCCTTGCTGCCTTCCGGCCCTGGGGAGGTTCACGAGGTACCGCCGCACGGGAGGTGACGCCAAGCCTACCCGAAGGGTTGTGGATCTTCCGGGAGGGTGGGGTGGCCCGCCGTCGGGAGACCTGTATCCTGGCTCGCGGAGGATTCGCCTAGAGGCCTAGGGCGCACGCTTGGAAAGCGTGTTGGGTTCACACCCTCACGAGTTCGAATCTCGTATCCTCCGCTCGCAGGCGACAGGGTCGGCTCCCGCACGGGACCGGCCCTGAGTCGTACTGCGCGGCGAGACTCACCGGCCGCCCAACTGGTCCCGCCGCCGCTTCAGATAAGCCGTCTCCGCGCTGTTCCCGGCCAACTCGATCGCCCGGTCGTACGCCGCCCGCGCCTCCCCACCTCGCCCCATCCGGCGCAACAGCTCGGCACGCGTCGCGTGGTACGCGTGATAGCCCTCCAGCGGCAACCCGTCCACCTCCGCCAGCGCCACCTGCGGCCCGTCCAACTCGGCGACCGCCACCGCCCGGTTGAGCCGCACGATCGGCGACGGGTCGACGCGTACCAGATGGTCGTAGAGCGCGGCGATCTGCGCCCAGTCGGTGTCCCGCGTGTCGCGGGCGTCGGTGTGGACGGCGTTTATGGCGGCGAGGATCTGGTAGCGGCCCGGCGGCCGTCCGGCGGCGATGCACGCGCGGACCAGGGCGTGCCCCTCGGCGATGAGGTCGCGGTCCCAGGCGCTGCGGTCCTGCTCGGCGAGGACGACGAGTTCGCCCGTCGCGGAGACCCGGGCGGGCCGGCGCGCCTCGGCGAGCAGCATCAGCGCCAGAAGTCCGGTGGCCTCGTGGTCGTCGGGCATCAGCGTGCGGACCAGCCGGGTGAGCCGGATCGCCTCGGCGGTCAGGTCGGCGCGGACCGCCTCCTTGCCCGGGTCGGAGGCGAGGTAGCCCTCGTTGAAGATCAGGTAGAGAATGGCGAGCACGCCGGTGACCCGGGCCGGGAGGTCCTCGCGGGACGGCACCCGGTACGGGATCCCGGCCGCCTTGATCTTCGTCTTGGCCCGGGTGATCCGCCTGCTCATGGCGGCCTCCTGGACCAGGTAGGCCCGCGCGATCTCGGGCACTGTGAGCCCGCCGACCAGGCGCAGCGTCAGCGCCACCCGCGCCTCCATGGCCAGCGCCGGGTGGCAGCAGGTGAAGATCAGGCGGAGCCGGTCGTCGTCGATGACACCGAGCGGTTCCGGCACGTCGGCCAGCATCATCGCCTCCCGGTGCTTGTCCTCCCGCCGGCTCTCGCGCCGGATCCGGTCGACGGCCCTGCGGTACGCGGTGGTGGTGAGCCACGCGCCGGGATTCGGCGGTACGCCGTCGGCCGACCACCGCTCGACGGCGGCGGCGAACGCCTCGGCTGTCATCTCCTCTGCGACGTCGAGATCGCCGATGCGCCGGGCGAGCGTGGCTACGACCCGGGCCCACTCCTCGCGGTGGACCCGGGTGAGCGCCTCGCCGACGTCGGTCACGCGCCCAGGAACGGCCGCAGCTCGACCCGCCTGTTGCACCGCTGCGACGCCAGCGCGGCGAGCGGCAGCGCCACGTCGAAGTCCGGCGCCTCGATGATCCAGAACCCGCCTACGTACTCCTTCGTCTCCAGGTAGGGCCCGTCGGTGAGCAGCGGACTCCCGCCTCGCGCGTCCACGACCGTGGCCGTCTCCGGCGCCGCGAGCCCACCGGCGAAGACCCAGTGGCCGTCGGCTCGCAACCGCTCGTTGAACTCACCGATCGCGGCCATCTCCGCGTCGGTGGCCGAGCCGGTCGTGTCGTCGAGTACGGAGATCAGGTACTGCGCCATCGGTTCCTCTTTCACTCTCGCCGGCCGCGGGCCGGGCCGCCGTCACCCCGGCTACGAACGCCGCCACCCCGATCCGACAGCCCCCGACGAGGTCGATCACGCAATTCTCGTACGTGGCACGTCAAAGCTCTCGTCCGAGTCATGGCCGGTTATGCGTTGCGTGCATAACCGACACTCACTGAGCAGATTGAATAAGTGAGTGATCGCGGCATCAAGGCCAAGCAGGTGTGCGCGTTGCGGCGCCAACCTGGCTGCCGACAACGGCTCGGGACGGTGCGCTCCCTGTCAACGAGCGGAGCGGGACCGCATCGTCGCTGCTCCCGACGTTCCACCCAGCTTCTGGTCCCATGAACCGCTTCGCCATGCGCTTGCGGATCGGCACCTCGGTCGCGTTGTCCGCGCCTACCGTCACCATCCCTATCACGGGCGACAGCCGCTGCCCCAAACCACTGTCGCTGGCTGGTTCGGGATTACGCAGGCGCAACTGAGCCGCATCGAGAACGGACCGGAGGTGGTGCACCTCGACCGACTGGCGCATTGGGCCCGCGTGCTGCGGATACCCGCGCACACCTTGTGGTTCCGACTACCGGCCGCACCAGGCGACACCCCGCTGCCGGCCGATGTCGTGGAGGTGGGTCCTCAACTGATCCGCGCACTCCGGTCCGCAGATCGTCAGGTCGGCGGCAAGAACCTCTACAGCACCGTACTGACGCACCTTGCCGCCTTCTCCGGGCCGGCGGGTCCTCCTGCCATGTCGCCACAGGTACTCATGGCGACCGCTGCCCTGCGCGAGATGGCCGGTTGGATGGCGCACGATTCCGGGGACAGCACGACGAGTAGACGGCATTTCCTTGCTGCCTTGGCGCTCGCCGTCGACAGCAGAGACGCGCTGCTGGTGGCGCAGGTGCACGGAAGCCTGAGCCACCTCGCCTGCCACGGCGGAAACGCGGAGGCCGCGATCTCACATGCCAGGGACGGGCTCGGGGCTGTCGCTCAAGAGGAGGCCGGTGCTCTGGCACGCGCCCGTCTTTTCGCCTTGCAGGCACGCGGCCTCGCCGCAGCGGGTCTCACCGCCGACTGCCATGCTTCCCTTCAGCGGGCTGAGTCCGCCTTCGCGGAGGCGGCACCTGCACCCACCGAATGGCTGAGTCCATTCGACCGCACCTCGTTCGACATCGAGTCGGCGCGCTGCCTGCTTCGCCTCGGTGACGTCACGGCCGCTCTTCGCATCCTCAACGGCAACGTCGCCGAGCGGCCGGGCGGCCGGGTGCGGAGTCAGGCGCTCGCCCGGATGCTCCTGGCCACCGCGCTCGTCGGGCAGGCCCGGATCGAGGAGGCGTGCGACCTGACGCACCAGACCGTCGAACTCACCCACGGGCTGGGGTCGGCCGTTGTCCTCGACCAGCTCAGACATCTCGCACTGCTGCTGCGATCGCATGCCGTCCGGTGCCCGGACGTGCCACAGCTTCTGGACCGGCTTCGCGACGCCATCCGGGAGCGGAGATGGGTGGCGCTGCCGCTGCCGACGGCGTGAGGACGGCCGACAATCGTCGGTATGGCCCACGAGCGTCCCCTGTACGAGCGAGATCCGGCAGCCTGGCAGGTCCACCTCGCCGAGGGCAACGCGCGGCAGCCCCGGAAGCGGGTGGGAGCTGACGTACTGCTGCGCAACGGTGACGGCGACATCCTGTTGGTAGATCCGCGCTACAAGCCCGACTGGGACCTGCCGGGCGGCATGGCGGAGGCGAACGAGCCGCCGCACCTGGCCGCCGAGCGGGAGCTACGCGAGGAGTTGAGTCTCGAACTGCGCGTCGGACCGTTGCTGGTCGTGGACTGGGTGGCACCGCACGGCCCCTGGGACGACAGCTTGATGTTCATCTTCGACGGCGGCGCACTGCCTCCCGCCGAGCCGTTGAAACCGGCTGACGGCGAACTGGCCGACGCACGATTCGTTGCGCTCGATGATGCGCAGGCGCTGCTTCGCCCGTACGTTTGGCATCGGCTGCGTCACGCGGTGGCCGCGCTGAGCGACGGACGCCCGAGGTACCTGACCAACGGAACCACCTGAGACCCTCGTACACATGTTCCATCCACAGCCTGTGGACGCCGAGAGGACCGGATGAGTTACCAGCTCAGCGCCGTGGTCGCCGACGTCGAGCTGCTTCGCGAGCAGACCGCCGACCTGGACCACGCGGTGCTCGCCGCGCTCCGCCAGGACTTCGCGCTGCTGCCGGTCACCCCGCAACTCGTGCAGGAACTGACCGGCGGCCTGCCGGACTACGCCACCGACGAGCCGCACGCCGAGCGCCCGTTCCGGCTGGTGCTGTCACCGCCCTTGGCGGAGGTGCTGGCCTGCTGGTCGAGGATCAGCCCGGTGGCGTACCTGGAGGCGGAGTTCGCGGGCGGCCTGGGCCACCAGTCGGCGGTGGTCTGGCTGGGCGGCGAGGTGAGCTGGGGCCCGCGGTACGACGCCGCGCTGGACCGGCCGCGTACCGAGTGGCCGATCAACACGGCGCTGGCCCGGCTGGGCGCGGAGCCGGGCGCGTGGATCGACCCGTTCGCCGAGCTGGGCCTGCACCTCGAGCGCGACACGGACGGCTGGCTGGCGCACGGCCGCCGCGGACTGTCCGCCGACTACTGGGACGACCTGGCTGAAGAGTGGGAACTACGCCAATCCGACCAGCACCAGCAACCTCATCGCCCTGGCCCCGTTGGTGACTGGGGGATTGCATGAAGCTACGACAATTCGGCTTTATTGCCGCGATGCTTGCTGCCGCGTCCGCAGCCGGCAGCGGCGTTCATCCACAGTGGCCCACCCGCCCGGTCGGCGCCGCCCAGGTGGTCAGCCTGGAAGGCCTGCGCAACGCGGAGTTCGGCGACACCGAGGCGGCCCTGACCCGGCGCGGCGTGCTGCGCGCCGACGAGGAGGCATGCGGACCCGCGCTTGTGGGGCACGGCTCGGTCAGCCCGATCTTCGTCGACGACCGGCTCGTCCTGCTGTGGCTCGACGACCCGATGAGCACGCCCGAGGGCATCAGCGCCGGCACGCCGGTCGGCGAGGTCCGCGCCGCGTATCCCGGCGCCGTCGACCTGCCGGCACCGCCCGGCAGTCACCGCTTCGCCGGGCTGCTCGCCCGCGAGGGCGACCGCGCGTACCTGTTCCTGCACGACGGCGTCACCGTCCGCGAGATCATCGCCGGGTACGCGGACTGGGCCCGTCGCCTCTTCGACGAGGGCTACGGCCCCTGCTGACGCTCGGCAGCGACCGCCGGGCACAGCCCTCCACCCGGCCGCTTCCGGCGCCTCGGCTCAACGACCCACGCTCGACCAATGGGACGATTTATCAGGTCTGCCGCTTATCGAATAGCGAAGCCCTGAGCTCTGACGCCGGTACGGCCTGATTGGATGATTCTCTGCGCTTCATTTTCATGTGATAATGGCCGCATTGGTGCCCATGACGGGGCCATCTCGATGTCCGCCTACGTGTCGCGCACCGTGATCTGGGGAGGCCATGGACCAGCCCGTCGTTCCAGCCCTCATTCCCGCAGTCATGGCACTCGTAGGGCTGATCGCGGGTCTTGTCGCGCCGATGATTGCGGGGTCGGGAGAGAGTCGACGGCGAAGAAGGGAGGACCAGCGTGCGAGATGTGACGAGATACTGGGACTGTTCGAGGACATCAGCGTCTATCGCGCCTTGACCGAATCGGAATCGGCGGTACGTCGTCGGTTGGTGCTGTCGGCCGCGCGATTGAAGGACCAGGCAGCTCGCGAGGCATGCCTCAGCCTCGCCAATGCGGTGGCGAGATCAGACGCCGACGAGGAAGACATCCTGCGGCAATGGACGGTCATGATCCGAGAGGTCTCCCGCGTCTATCGTTCACATCTTTGAGGACAGCGACATGGCAAATCATGGGGGCAGGGGCAACGAGGATCTTCGGCTCACCGAGGAATTGATGGGGAAAACCGGCCCCGCCACGTCCAAGTCGTCGAACGCTTTGCGACGGAGCCAGTATCTGGTGGGGCCGCCGGAGGCGAACCGGCGCTCCGAGCTGGAACGTACGTTACGCGAGGCCTCGAAGATCTCGATATGCGGAATCGCCAGCCGGAGCGTAGTACTGGCGATGTCAACAGTTGCCGCGGAGGTACGCAAGAGCGAAAAGGACTTCCCGTGGGACAGCCTGCATTACGTCACACCGACGCCGTCAATGATTCTCACCGGGCGCAGCGGAGTCGGGCTCGGGCCGGTCGTACGGGACTGGCAGGCGGCCGTGGACACGATCCGAAACTGCGCTCGTCAGCAGGCGCGGGCGGTCCCCGCCGCCGCTGCCAGGCGGAGCAAAGCATTGCAGTTGCTGGGGATGCGTCACTATTTCTTGGAAATGCTGATGCACGTCACCGTCCGCAGTACAGGCCGTAAAGAGTTCTGGTTGACAATAGGGGCCGGCCATCAGAGCAACGACCTTCCCCTTCTGGTGGTCGAGGAGACGGACGACAACTATCCCATTCTAGATGACATGCACAGCCGATTGATCGAAGGCTGCGAAGAGCTGGCGATCCGGCAGGTGCGCTGTGACCTGATCGAAGCGAGCGATGTGAACGGCCCCCCACCGCCGGGAGGCTGGCACGACGAGAAGACGCCTTACCTCGTCGTACACGGCCTCGAGCCGTACGGGACCGGCGGGCAGGCCCGTCCCGCCTGCATGCCAGTGGCGGCCGTGATGATCCGCGCGAACACCAACCGCGGCCCGGTCGTCATGCTCAGGCAGCGCAACGAGTTCTCGGACACCGACTCCTTCGGAAAATACTCGCTCATCACCAGCAGGCTCCTTGAGGAGGACCTGGCTACCGCACTGGGAGTTCCGGTATTCGCCGACCGGCACGTGGATGCCGCCACCGACGCGATGTGGCAGGCAACCAGAACCGATGGCCCGCTCGGGGTCCCGGTGAAGGCGTTCATACGCGCAGCGCAGCGGGAGTTGTTCATCTGCTGCGGCCTCGATGCCCCGGAGAGCCGATTCCAGTTCCACGGATACCAGGTCGTTTCCACGGCGGACGGCTCACAACTCGGCTTCGCCGTGTTCGAGTTGGTGCTCAACCGGCATGAGCCTTTCGACGAACTCGTCGCAGCCGAGGACTGGGACCGGGAGGAGAACCTCCTCGTGGTCAGCCAGTCCGACCTGTACACCGAGGCGTATACTGATCGTTTGAATCGTCTGTTGACGCAGCGCGAGGGATGGTTCCGCACCACCATTCTGGCTCGCCCAATTGCCGCCAGTCACTGACCACGCCGACCTATCCGAAAATACAAGCCAACGAAACAGATCGATATTCTTCGAGCGAGGACCGATGTGGCTTCGAGATGAGGCGTCGACGATTCGACGCCGGGCACCGAATGATCTTCCCCAAGCAGTGATCGGTCTCGTCATGGTGCCCGCCGACGACCCGGAGCTGGTACTGGTCGGCATTCGGAGCAGTGAGGGGAACGTCCGCCATCCAGGAGTCGTGAGCATCCCCACCATGCGCGTGCCGGCAGAGTGGGCGATCCAGGAGACCGGAGTCATCAGGAGCGGCGAGACGAGGCAACTCGAAGGAGCGGAGGGCACCTTCGGCAGGACGCGGTCGACGTCGACAGCAGCCGGCTACGCCGTCGAAGCCCTCCTCTCGAAGAAAGTCCTCGACGGCTCCCTCCTCGACACCGGCTACACATCCGGGCGATGCGCCTTCCGGCTGGCGATGCGAAGCGACGTCGACGACCCGACCGGCCAGGACGGGAGCATCGAAGACACTCTGATGCTCACCGTCCTGGCAATCTGCGACTTCGGTGCCGATGCGCTGCGCGGCCGCAGTCACAGTTATTCCCAGCTCGAGTTCGTCAGGTCGTCGGATCTGGTGAAGGCCTGGCGACAACGGGACGGCCAACTGCTGTTCCCGGCGGCCAACCCGCTCGAGGTGTGCATTCGCGGACTCTGCGTCGAGTCAGCGGTACGGCTGCTCGACTCGCCTGCGGTGATACGCGCCATGAGCGCGACAGGCTTCGGGCCCGGCGTGCGGTGACAGGCGCGGCGACGCTGGCCGCACCGACGGCTCCTTCGTGACGGGATGCGAGAACGCCCGGTGCGATCCTCGCGGATCGACCCGGGCGTTCTCGCATTTCACGAGCGGTGGCGGCGGGATTTGAACCCGCGGAGGGCGTAAACCCTCACACGCTTTCGAGGCGTGCTCCTTAGGCCACTCGGACACGCCACCGCCGACGAGGGTACAGGACCGCCGGCTTGGACGCCGAACCGGTATCCCTCGGCCCGGCCTGGCAGGATCTTTGCCATGAGTACGCACATCGGCGCTGAGCCGGGAGAGATCGCCGAGCGGGTCCTGATGCCGGGCGACCCGCTGCGGGCCAAGTGGATCGCGGAGACCTACCTGGAGGGGGCCCGCTGCTACACGACGGTGCGCGGCATGCTGGGCTTCACCGGCCGGTGGAACGGTGTCGACGTGTCCGTCCAGGGCTCCGGCATGGGCATGCCGTCCGCCTCGATCTACGCCCACGAGCTGGTAAACGAGTACGGCGTGAAGTCGCTGATCCGGGTCGGCTCCTGCGGTGCCCTGACCGAGGATCTGCAACTGCGGGACGTGGTGGCGGCGATCGGCTCGTCCACCGACTCGAACATGAACCGGATGCGCTTCGACGGGCTGATCGACTACGCCCCGGTGGCCGACTTCGGGCTGCTGCGTACCTCGGTCGAGGTGGCCGAGCGGCGCGGCATCAGCATGCGGGTGGGGCCGATCCTGGCGGCGGACGCCTTCTACACGGACCGGCCCGACCTGTACGACAGGCTGGCCGACTACGGCGTGCTGGCGGTGGAGATGGAGTCGGCGGCGCTCTACACGATCGCGGCGCGCTTCAAGGCCCGCGCGCTGACCATCCTGACCGTCAGCGATCACATCAAGACCGGCGAGAAGACCACGTCGCAGGAGCGTGAGCAGACGTTCGGCCAGATGGTCGAGATCGCGCTGGACACCATCATCGCCTGACCTGATCGATCCAGGGCCGCCCCGTCACCGCTCGGTGGCGGGGCGGCTGCGCGTTACCCGGGTCACAAAAATAAATACGACCGGTCGTGCTTGTTTCCCCTAGGCTGATCGCATGACCTCCGACGGCCGCGTCGCCCGCGGCGACCGCACCCGCACCGCGGTGCTGGACACCGCCGTGGCGCTGGCGACCGAGGTCGGCCTGCACGGCCTGTCCCTGGCCCAGCTCGCCGACCGGCTGGAGGTGAGCAAGTCCGGCCTCTTCGCGCACTGGCGCTCCAAGGAGGCACTGCAACTCGCCACAGTCGACCGGGCCGTGGCGCAGTGGCAGGAACGGATCGTCGCCCCCGCTCTGAGCGCGCCACGAGGCGTACGCCGGCTGCGCGCGCTGCACGAGGCCCGGATCGACTTCTACGCCGCCCGGGTGCTGCCCGGCGGCTGCTTCTTCGCCAACACCGAGTTCGAGTACAACGCCCGTCCCGGCCCGGTCCGGGACCGGCTCGCCGAGGCGTTCGCCAGGTGGACCGCACTGCTGGAGCGCCTCGTGCAGGAGGCGGTCGACCTCGGCGAGCTTCCCGCCGACCTGGACGTGCCGCTGCTCGCGTACGAGATCGACGCGCTGGGGATCAGCGCGGTGATGCGGTCCCGGCTGCTCGACCCGGACGCCACCTACCGGCACGCCCGCCAGGGCCTGCTGACCCGGCTGCGGGCGCTCTGCCCGGATCCGACCCTGCTACCGGAAGGCCAGTCATGAGCCACGCCACCGCTGACCGGCAGGTCGCCGAGTTCGGGCACGTCGAGCACGTGCCGGTGCACTTCGACGACCTCGACGCCATGGGCATCCTGCACAACGCCCGCTACGCCGTGCTGCTGGAACGCGCCCTGACGCCCTACTGGGCCGAGCGCGGCGTCGCCTTCCGGGGCGACGTGCACGCCACCCCCGACGTGTTCCACGCGGTCCGTGAGTTCACCATCACCTACCAGGCGCCGGTCGTCGGCGTCGGCACGGTGGCTGTGCACTTCTGGCTCGAACACTTCGGCACCAGCAGCGCCCGCTACGCCTTCGAGTTCCGCTCGGTGGACGGCGCGACCGTGCACGCCACCGGCACCCGGTCGATCGTCCGGCTGGACCCGGCCACGCTGCGCCCGACCGCCTGGACCGAGGTCGGCCGAGCGGTCGCCGCGACGCTGCTCCGCCCCGCCCCGGCCGACGCCTGAGACCGGAAATCCTCAGCGGAAGAAGGCGCGCAGCACCGCCGCGCTCTCGCGTTCCAGTACGCCGCCGTACACCTCGGGGCGGTGCGTGACGCGGCGGTCGCGCAGCACGTCCCAGAGCGACCCGACCGCGCCCGTCTTGGGTTCCCAGGCGCCGAACACCACTGTCGAGACGCGGGCCAGCGCGATCGCCCCGGCGCACATGGTGCACGGTTCCAGCGTCACCACGAGCGTGCAGTCGTCCAGCCGCCAGCGGCCCAGCCGCTGCGCGGCCCGGCGCAACGCCAGCACCTCGGCGTGCGCGGTCGGGTCGCCGGTCAGCTCCCGCTCGTTGCGTCCGATCGCCAGCTCGGCGCCGTCGGGTCCGTAGAGCACCGCGCCGACCGGCACGTCGTCGGCGTCGGGGGTCGCATCGTCCGGGCCGGTCACCGCGACCTCAAGGGCCCGGCGCATCCACAGCTCGTGCCGCTGCCGGCGGCCGATCGCGCCCGGGTCGGCGAGCGCCTCGTCGGCGCCCGGACCGACGCGCCCGGCCCGGCCGGGGGTGGGCTGCCCCGGGCGTACGGTCTCCAGCGCCGGATCTGTCGCGTCGGCCGGTTCGGCGGCGCCGGGCGTCAGGGACTCCCCGGGCTCAGACCTCACGCAGCTCCTCGACCTCGTCCGCGCAGCCGAGCACCTGGCAGATCTCGGCTGTCACGTCGGCCGGCATGGAGCCCTCGTGCGCGCAGAGCGCCAGCAGCTTCTGCGCCGGGATGCCCAGGTCGGCGAGGAGGTCGGCGTCACCGACCGGGTCGGCCTCCGGGTCGACAGCGGGTTGCTCGGTGTCGTCGCCGTCGCCGGAGGCGCGCGGCTCGTCGACCTCCTCCAGCCCGGTCACCGAGGTCTTCAGGTCGCCGACGAGCAGCGCGCCCAGCCGGGACTCCTCCGCGTACGCCGAGTCCGAGCCGAAGACCCGCAGGTCCTCCCCCTCGTCCAGGCGCAGGATGACCAGGTACGTGTCGTCGGCCTCGACGAACAGCAGCGAGAGGTCGGCGTCCGGCTCGACGTCGCGCAGCCGGTCGGCGACCTCCTCGATGTCGGTGACGCCCCGCAGGCTCACCTCACCGGCGGTCCAGCCGCCGTCGACGCGCGCCACGGCAGCAGCGAAGTACGACACGGTCCCCCCAAATCAGCCTCGGCAGCACGCCGACACGTCACGCGATGCACGTTAACCGGTCGGGTCGGCAGGCGAGCGGTCAACGCCCCGTATGGGCCGGCCGTTCCTGAAGAGAAAGCCGGTCAGCCGACGACGCGCCGGCGGGTGGCGATGAGTTGGCGCAGCCGCTCGGTGCGGGCCCGCTGCGGCCGCTGGCGCTGCTGTACCGCACGGGCACCGGCCAACTCGGCGAGGAGTTGCAGGCGTCGGCGGCTCCGATCGGGGTCGAGCCGCGGCGGTGTGGTCCAGGCCATACCGCGAGCGTGGACCGTCCTCAGGCGTACGTCAAGGTGGCCTTCGCTACGCAGCGAAACCGGCACCGAAGGTCACCAGAGCGGCCAGTCCCCGGTCTGCGCCCACCGCATTGCGACTATCGCTGCGGCGATGCTCCAGCCACCCGCGGTGACGATCGCCACGCCCGTCGCCACCCCCCGGTCGCCGTGGCGGACCAGCACCGCGGCGGCCAGCCAGGCCAGGCCGCCGGCCAGCAGCGTCCACCAGGCGTAACCGGCGACGCCGCCGCCGACCAGCCCGAACAACAGCAACCAGGCGAACGCGACCAGCGCACCGACAGCGACGCCGGCGCCGGTGATCGGGTACGGCTCGCGGTAGCTGGGCCGCATCGACGTGCTCGACGGGAACAGCCCCGAGGGCGTACGCGGTGGCGGGAACGCCCCCGGACCGGTCCCCTCGGGTCCGCCGTGCCACCCGTGCGTCACCGCCGCCCCCTTTCCCGGACCGTCCGTCCCGCGTTCGGCTTTCGTCCCTACGGTAGTGGTCTGTCAGGATGACCGGATGCGCTCGCCATCGATCGGACGCCGCACGCGGCCGGCGTACCCGGTCCTGCTGCTCGTCGCGGCGCTCGCCGCCGGGTGCGGCGCCCCTACCGGGCGCGCCGACAGGTGGCAGGAACCGAGTCCGATCGCGACGGCGGCGCAGCCCGCCGACCCCGCCCCGCCGGTCGCCTCCTCGTCCGCCACGCCGTCGCCGGCGCGCACCGACGTGAAGCGGGTCTTCCCGGTGCGGGCCGGCAACGTCGACTACCACCCGACGCACGGCGGCTACCCCGGCACCGACGTGTTCGCCGACTGCGGCGAACCGGTGGTGGCGGTCACCGACGGCGTGGTGCTGGAGGTGAGCCGCGTCGACCGGTTCGACAAGCGCGGGCCGCTGGGCCCGAACAACGGCGGGCTCTCCGTCTCGCTGCTCGGCGACGACGGGGTGCGCTACTACGGCTCGCACCTGAGCGCGATCACCGCGGGTGTCGACGCCGGGGTACGGGTGCGTGCCGGGCAGCAGCTCGGCGAGGTGGGCCGTACGGGGAACGCCAACAACGTCTGCCACCTGCACTTCGGGCTCTCCCCGAAATGCACGGGCGCGGACGACTGGTGGATCCGCCGGGGCGTGGTCTGGCCGGCGCCGTACCTGAACTCGTGGCGCAAGGGCGGCAACCGCTCGCCGGTCGCCGAGGTCACCGCCTGGCAGCGCAAGCACGGCTGCCCGGCTTCGCCCGGCCGGTCCACCCGCAGCGGCTGACCGACTCGCGGTTGCGGGGCCACGCGGCGGACGGCGTATGCGCGTAGGTTCCAGGACATGAGTGCCCGGGATCCCCTCGCCGACCTGCGCCGGATCGCGTTCCTGCTGGAACGGGCGAACGAGGCCACGTACCGGGTCCGGGCGTTCCGGTCGGCGGCGAAGACGCTCGGCGCGCTGCCCGCCGCCGAGGTGGCCGAGCGGGCCCGCACCGGCAAGCTGACCGAGCTGTCCGGCGTCGGTGACGTCACCGCCCGCTGCGTGGCCGAGTCGCTGGCCGGCGAGGAGCCGGTCTATCTGCGCCGCCTGCTGGCGACCGAGGGCACCGACCTGGACGAGGCGGCGGCGAAGCTGCGGGACGCGCTGCGCGGCGACTGCCACACCCACTCGGACTGGTCCGACGGCGGCTCACCGATCGAGGAGATGGCGCTGGCGGCGGTCGAGCTGGGCCACGAGTACATGGTGCTCACCGACCACTCGCCGCGGCTGACTGTGGCCCGGGGCCTGACCGCGGAGCGGCTGCGCAAGCAGCTCGACCGCGTCGCCGCCGTCAACGAGGCGCTGCCGAAGGGCTTCCGCCTCCTCACCGGCATCGAGGTGGACATCCTCGCCGACGGCTCACTCGACCAGGACGAGGACCTGCTGGCGCGCCTCGACGTGGTGGTCGGCTCGGTGCACAGCGGCCTCAACGACGACCGGGCGAAGATGACCCGCCGGATGCTGACCGCGATCGCGAACCCGCACCTGGACATCCTCGGCCACTGCACCGGCCGGATGGTCTCCTCCCGGCCCGCCGGGGTGACCGGGCCGGGCGACCGGGGGCACCGGGCGCGTACCCGCAAGGAGAGCGAGTTCGACGCGGACGCCGTCTTCGCCGCCTGTGCCGAGCACGACGTGGCCGTCGAGATCAACTCCCGGCCGGAGCGGCAGGACCCGCCGAAGCGGCTGATCCGCCTCGCGCTGGAGGCCGGGTGCCGGTTCGCCATCGACACCGACGCGCACGCGCCGGGCCAGCTCGACTGGCAGCGCTTCGGCTGCGAGCGTGCCGCGCTGTGCGGCGTACCGGCGAAGCGGGTGGTGAACACCTGGACGGCCGACCGCCTGGTGAAGTGGACGACCGGCCGTAGCTGAACGTCAGCCCCGGGTGGCCGGCTCGGCGGCGCGGACTGCGG
Organism: Micromonospora sp. CNZ296; assembly: GCF_007827635.1. Lineage (NCBI taxonomy): Bacteria > Bacillati > Actinomycetota > Actinomycetes > Micromonosporales > Micromonosporaceae > Micromonospora > Micromonospora sp. CNZ296. Next base: position 5,465 of record NZ_VISW01000007.1, on the reverse strand, counting down.
GCGCCACCGCCTCCGGGCGTGGGCGACGCCGCCCGAACAGGCCCTGGGCGACCGCCACGCCGACGAGCACCACGAACGCGCCGACCGGCTGGTGCCAGTTCATCCGCTCGCCGAGCACCACCGCGCCGACGAGCACCGCGAACACCGGGATCAGGTACGTCACGGTGGACGCCGTGCTCGCCCCGGCCAGCCGGATGTTGCGCATGTTGATCACGAAGGCGAGCCCGGTGCCGAGCGCGCCGAGCGCCAGCACGCTCGCGATCACGCGCGGGGAGAGGCCGGTCGGCGACGGCGGCGTGCCGACGAACGGCGCGACGAGCGCGAGCTGCGCGGTCGCCACCAGCAGCTGGGCGGCCGACAGCGACAGCCCGGAGTACGCGCTGCCCGCGACGAACTTCTTCTGGTACGGGATCGCCAGCCCGTAGCAGGCCGCCGCGCCGAAGCACATGAGCTGGCCGACGAAGTGGGCGCCGCCCACGCCCTCCCAGACGCCGAGCACCACGAGCACGCCGGCGAAGCCCAGCCCCAGCCCGACCGCACGCCGGACGGTCAGCCGCTCGGTGCGGAACACCAGCACCGCCAGCGGCAGCACGATCAGCGGCGTGGTGGCGTTCCAGATGCCCGCGAGCATCGACTCGACCCGCTGCTCGCCGTAGCCGAACAGCGTGAACGGCACCGCGACGCCGAACGCGGCCACCACGAGCATGTGCGCCCAGACCCGGGGGTCGCGGGGCAGCCGGTCGCGCAGCACGGCAAGCACCACGAGCAGCGTCAGCGCACCGGTGGCCACCCGGTAGAGGGTGAGGTGCACGGGGTGCAGCTCGGTGACACCGACCTTGATGAACAGGAAGCTGGAACCCCAGATGGCGGCGAGCGCGACGAACCCGGGCAGCCAGCTCCGCGCCGGCGCGCGGTCAGGAGTGATCTCGACGTTCACCCCTGACACTCTGCCGCAGAGGTACGACGAAGTCGCGCGGTATTCCGGATGCGGGGTCACGTAGGGTCGCCTCGTGGGACGAATCGATGACCTCGCCAACCGGTACGTGGCCGAGTGGGCCCCGCTGAGCCCGACCGGCGCCACCTACGTCGGCATCGCCGGCTACGACGACCAGCTCGACGACCTGTCGCCCGAGGGTTACGCGGCGCGCGCCGACCTGGCCCGCCGCACGCTCGGCGAACTCGACGTGACCGAGGCGGAGACCGAGGCGGAGCGGACCGCCCAGGAGGCCATGCAGGAGCGCCTCGGCCTGGAGCTGGCCCGCTACGACGCGGGCGAGACCGGCAGCGAGGTCAACGTGATCGCGAGCGGGCTGCACGAGATCCGGATGGTCTTCGACCTCATGCCGACCGACGGCGAACAGGCCCGGGCGAACGTGGCCGCACGGCTCAACCGCTTCGCGTCCGCGCTGGACGGCTACAAGCGCACGCTGCGCGAGGCCGCCGCGGCGGGACGGGTCAGCTCGCGGGTGCAGCTCGTCGAGGTCGCCAAGCAGTGCGACGTCTGGGTCGACCCGGAGGGCGACAACTTCTTCCACGGGCTGGTCGAGCGGATCGACGCCGACGGCGCGCTCGGCGCGGAGCTGCGCAAGGGCGCCGCCGCAGCGACCGCCGCCACCGCCGAGTTCGGGCAGTTCCTGCGCACCGAGCTGGCGCCGGTGGGCAGGGAGAAGCAGGCCGCCGGGCGGGAGCGCTACGAGCTGGCCTCGCAGTACTTCCTCGGCGCGAAGGTCGATCTGGACGAGACGTACGCCTGGGGTTTCGCCGAGCTGGCCCGGCTGGAGGCCGAGATGCGCGCGGTGGCCGCGCGGATCGCCGGGCGCGGCGCCTCGGTCGACGACGCGGTACGCGCGCTCGACGCCGACCCGGCGCGGACGGTACGCGGCAAGGAGGCGTTCCGGGACTGGATGCAGGCGCTCGCCGACAGGGCGGTCACCGAGCTGAACGGCACCCACTTCGACATCCCCGAGCAGGTGCGCCGGATCGAGTGCTGCCTCGCGCCGACGAGCGACGGCGCCATCTACTACACCGGCCCGAGCGAGGACTTCTCCCGGCCGGGACGGATGTGGTGGGCGGTGCCGCAGGGCATCACCGACTTCTCCACCTGGCGGGAGGTGACCACCGTCTACCACGAGGGCGTGCCGGGTCACCACCTCCAGGTCGCCCAGACCGCCGTCCGGGCCGACCTGCTCAACCGCTGGCAGCGGCTGCTGTGCTGGGTCTCCGGGCACGGCGAGGGCTGGGCGCTCTACTCCGAGCGGCTGATGGACGAGCTGGGCTACCTCGACGACCCGGGTGACCGGCTCGGCATGCTCGACGGGCAGGCGCTGCGCGCGGCCCGGGTCATCGTGGACATCGGCATGCACCTGGAGCTGGAGATCCCGAAGGACAACCCGTTCGGCTTCCACCCGGGCGAGCGGTGGACGCCGGAGCTGGGCTGGGAGTTCATGCGGGCGCACTGCCGGGTGCCGGACGAGAACCTGCGCTTCGAGCTGAACCGCTACCTGGGCTGGCCCGGGCAGGCCCCGTCGTACAAGGTGGGCGAGCGGATCTGGTTGCAGGCCCGCGAGGACGCGAAGGCCCGCAAGGGCGCCGACTTCGACCTCAAGGAGTTCCACCGCCAGGCGCTCGACCTGGGCTCGCTGGGGCTGGACCCGCTGCGCAAGGCGCTGGCCCGGCTCTGAACCGGGTGCGGGTGCCGGCGGTGAGTCCCGCCGGCACCCGCCGGGTCAGGCGCCGAGCGTCAGCCGCAACGTCGGCCGGCCGGTGAGCGTGTTGCTGGTGACGTACGCCAGGTCGATGACCGGGTCGGTGAACGTCACCGGGATGGGGAGCGTGACCGGCAGGCCGTCCGGGAACGGCAGGTCCGGCGTCAGCGTCAGCTTGATACCGGCGAGCTTGCCGACGAACCGGGTGCAGTAGAACGCGACGTCGTCGCGGACCGTGAGGCGGTCGGTCGCGTACCGCTGGGTGCGGCCCCTGGGACCGTCGGCGACCAGCAGGAAGTCGTCGGTCACCGCCTCCTTCATGCTGAACTTCAGCACCTTGAGCGCACCCTGCTCGGTCTGGAGGTCGGTGATCCCCTCGAACCGTAGCCCGGTCATGGTCACCTTGGAGCCGGTGAGCTTCGACGGCGTCTGGCCCACCTTCGGCAGGCTCGGGTCGGCGGCGATACGCGGCAGGGGCTTGCCGGGTTCCACTTTGCCGGGCTTCGCCGGGTCCACCTTGCCGGGCTTGCCCGGCGCCGGGCACTCGGTCGATCCGGGCCGGGTCGTCGGCTTGCTCGTCGGGGCCGCCGATCCGCTCGCGGTCGGTGTGGGCGACGGCGTCTCGCTCTTCTTGCTGCTGCCCTTGAACAGGTCACCGATCCCCTCGAAGAAGTCGGTGATGATGTTGCCATCCCGCGTCGGGCTCACGCTCGGCGACGGGGTGGGCGTCGCCGTGGGCGCGCTCGCGCCGGGCGTCGGCGTGGCGGGCTTCGACGGGCAGGCGCTGGCGGCGGGCTTACTCGGGGCGGCGGCCTGCACCGCTCGGGGCTGCACGGCGAGGCCGGCGGTGGCGAGGCCGAGCACCACGAGGACGATGCCGAAGGCGCGCGGGTCCGCCGAACGCCCCGCCCACTCCGGCGGGCCGCCGTCGGATCCGGCCGCCTGCCCGTTCACCGACTGCCGAGGGACCGGCCGCTCCCCGCCCGGCCGCTCGGCAGTCGGCTGCTCGACGGCCGGCCGTACGCCGGCCGGCACCTCGACGGTCGGCCGCTCGTCCGCGGGCTGTGCGTCCTCGGGCCGCGTGTCCACGGGCTGCCCGTCCGCGGCGGTGCCGGGCTCGGCGTCCACAGCGGTGCCGGGTTCGGCGTCCGCCTCGGCGTCGCGCTCGTCGGCGGCCGGACCGGCGGGACCGGCCGGAGGGGTCGGCACCCAGGCGAACGCGAGCGCGCTGCCCACGATGCCGAGCAGCAGACCGACGAAGAAGCCGCCGAGGTTGAGCCCGATCAGGGAGTAGACGGTCGTGATCGCCGCGACGATCGAGTAGAACAGCCGCTGCGGCGGGCTGAGCCAGAGCAGCACCCCGCACGTCACGAGGATGCCCGGGATCAGCAGCGAGAGCAGACCGGTGGCGCCGCTGCTGAAGCTCAGGCCGTTGAGGGTCAACCGGGTGGAGGCGAGCATCTCCACCCCGGCCAGGATGATGAACAGGCCGCCCCAGAACGGCCGGCTCCGCTGCCAGCGGCGGAAGGTACGCCATGCCCGGGCCGCGGTGCCGAGCCGGGCGTGGGACGGGTCGACGGTTGTCACGTACTCCTCCTGGCGGAGCGGGGACGGGAACGATCGGGCGGGCCCGCGGTGGTCGGCCACCGCGGGCCGTGCTCAGCTCAGAAGCACTCCTTGCCCTTGGCGTCGTCGCCCACGTTGACCTTGAGCCGCAGCCCGACCAGGTTGAACGTCGAGGAAGTGGTGTAGCGGGACACCTGCTTCAGGTCACGGATGGTCACCCGGTCGGAGTTCTGGCCGAACGAGCCGCGCTGCGCCGTCGGGTTGAGGTCGCTGGCGTCGCGTCCGATCTTGATGTTGGTGAAGGTCGCGTTGCCCTCGAGCGAGTCCATCGCGATCACGAGGTCCTTGGCCCGGGCGGGGTCCTTGCCCTCACCGGCGTTGATGGTGAGCACCACCGGCAGGCCGGGCAGGTCGGCGCGGACGGACTGGCAGAGCTTGTACAGCTCGGCGCTGCTGATCTCGGCCATCGCGACCGGGCGGGTCGCGCCGGCCTTCCCGTCCTCGCCCTTCTCGCGGACGATGCCGCCGTACTGCTTGAAGCCCTCACCCTCCAGGCGGTCGGCGCCGATCTTGAACGTCTGCCCGGACACGGTGATGTCGGAGGCGATGGCGCCGGTCGACATGCCGAACAGGATGGCACCGGCGGCGGCCGTGGTGGGCACGATCATGGCGGCGAACCGCCGCCACCGGGTACGACCCTGGTTGTCGAGCCGATTCTGCACGGGGTTCCTCCTCGAACGAATGTGCGCGGCGGCCGGTGGGGAACCGGTGGCCCGCGCCGGGCCCGTCCTCTGTTACCGACGGGTAACGATCGAGCCTGATCGTGCACCCGATGCGGTGCAGCTCACAACCCCCTGATTACCCGGCGGTAACACCGGGGTGAGACAGAAAGGTGACCAGGCGTCACGAAATCCCTGCCCAGGCAGGGCGTGGAGGGCGAAATGTCGCGGCAAACCGGGCATAGATGACGGTGAACGCGACGGAAAGTCACCGGACATCTCGCCGTTACAATCGAGTAACGAATGTAAAGTAGGTTCGCCCGCATGGGAGATGTTGACGACGGAGGGGTGGGGGGGGGGGGGGGCCCCCCCCCCCCCCCCCCCCCCCCCCCCCCCCCCCCGGCGCCCCCCCCCCCCCCCCCCCCCCCCCCCCCGCGCAGTGGTTTTTTTGGGCGCCCGCGCCCACGTAAAAAAA
>NZ_VISW01000006.1:194955-347178 GCF_007827635.1 Micromonospora sp. CNZ296 | reverse complement strand
CAAGCCGACGAATCCCCTAGAAGACACCCAAGGTCAGTCAGAGGGTGAGTCAGACCGGCCGGGTGACCCGCTCCCACATCATCACTGTCAGGGGGCGAGGGTCAAGCGCCGACCTGCGGGCCGGATCCACCTTGTTGACCAAGGAGTTTGGGTCGCTGACGCGCCCCCGTGAGGACCCGAACTCCTTGATCAACGCTGGGAGTGAGGGGGAACGGGGGTGGACGGGGGTGGACGGGGATGGAGCGGGTCAGTCCGTCAGCAGGATGCCGGTCAGGAGGACGCCTCTCGCCAGGTTGAGGACCTCGTCGCACCCCGGGTAGCCCACCCGCGCCAGCGCGCCTGAACCTGTGCGGTCGAACAGGTACGGGGCGAGGCTGTACGGGACGTCGGCGGTGACCGTCTCACCGGTCTCGATCTGCACGAAGTCCATCGCCACCCGGTCCGCCTCGTGGTAGCGCTGAAGGATGTTGCCGCCCTCCGCGATCGCAGCGCGTACCCCGTCCGCCCACGCCACAGCTGTCATCTCCCGGCCGATCAGCACGCCGTGCCCGGCTGATCCGCCGGCCGGCTTGGCGACCAGGTCGGCCTGTTCGGCGAGCGCCCGGTCGAGCTGGTCGGCGGTGAGCGCCACGGTGTGCGGCACGTACCGGCGGATCAGCGTCCGGTCGTCCTCCGGCAGCAGCTCCAGGTCGTCCCAGAGCCAGGCGTAGTTCAGCTTGTTGCTGAGCAGCCAGGCGGCGCTGCTGACGAACATCGGCAGCGTGCCGGCGGCGAGCGCGCCGGCCACCGCGTCCAGCCCGGCGCTGGGGGTGACCCGGTTGGGCACGAACAGCCGGAACAGGGCGTCCACCGGGGCGCCGCCGACGACCAGCCGGTTCTGCCCGTCCAGGGTGGCGGTGGCGACCGGGGCGATGACCAGGTCGATGCCGAACGGGCGGGCCTGGTCGATCAGCGGGGACAGGATCCGGATGAACGTCTCCGGGTCGTCCAGCCCCGGGTAGTCGGCGTCGAAGTCCATCAGCAGCGCCACCCGGGCGCCGTCGGGCAGGCCGAGTGTGTCCCGGATGGCCACGAACCGCTGGTCCAGCAGGGACGGCGCGGGCCGGGCGCCGTCGAGCAGGTCATGGGTACGGTACAGCTCGGCGTACCGCTGGATCACGGTGTCGGCGTCGAAGCCGCCGCCGAGGCTGCTGTCGATGTTGTACTCGACGATGCACGGCACGCCGCCGGAGAACAGCACGTCCGGCCGGTACGCGGCGAGCAGCCCCTCGTGCAGTTCCTCGTCCGGGTCGAGCAGCCGGGTCTCGCCGTCCGGCACGTCGAGCAGCAGGCGCAGCTCACCGGCGGTGCGGGCGCGGCGCCGGCAGGCCTCCAGGATGAGCTGGGCGATGCGGTCGCAGACCTCGTTCAGCTCGCGGAACGCGTCGGCGGTGAACACGGGCGGGCGGGCCAGCCGCCACTGCTTGTTGTACGTGGCCCGGCCGTGGAAGATCTTCTCCCAGGCCACGGCGCCGGTGGTCACCATCGCGGTACGGGTGGACTCGGGCAGGTCGGTCCACGCCTGGCCGAGCGGCGGCCACGTGTAGTTCGGGTCCATCGTTCATCCGTCCTTGAGGGTCAGTTGGATGGCGGCGGCGAGCTGGTCGCGGCCGGGCTGCACGGCCCGGTCCAGGGCGGGCGCGAAGGGCAGCACCGCGCCGTCGGGGCGGGTGACCCGGCGGGGTGGCGCGGCCAGCCGGACCCGCTCGACCACCGTGGCGATGATCTCCCCGGCGATGCCGCAGGAGCGGTTGCCGTCGTCGACGACCACCAGCCGCCCGGTGCGGCTCACCGACTCGACGAGCCCGTCCCAGTCGAACGGGTAGAGCGTGCGGGGGTCGAAGACCTCCACCGACGCCTGGCCGGCGAGTTCCTCGGCGACGGCGAGCGCGTCGTGCACCAGGTGCCCGACCGCCACCACTGTCACGTCGGTGCCGGCGCGGCGGACGATCCCCCGGCCCAGCGGCACGGGCACCAGGTCGGTGACGTCGGCGCGCAGGTCCAGGGCGCCCGCCGGGGCGAAGACCACCACCGGGTCGTCGCAGCGGATCGCGGAGACCAGCAGCCCGTACGCGTCGGCCGGGGTGGCCGGTACGACTGTGGTCACCCCGACGTGGGCGAACAACGCGTACGGGTGGTCGGAGTGCTGCCCGGCCCAGCCGGTGCGGGAGCCGGAGCCGGGCACCACGTAGGTGACCGGCACCGCGCACTGGCCGCCGGTCATGAGCGGGAACTTGTGCGCGTGGTTGACGATCTGCTCGAAGACCAGGAACAACAGCGACGGGATCTGGAACTCCACCACCGGGCGGGCCCCGGCCAGCGCCGCGCCGGTGGCGAAGCTGGTGAACGCCTGCTCGGACAGGGGGGTGTCGCGGACCCGTTCCGGGCCGAACTTCTTCAGCAGGCCGGTGGTGACGTTCGCGGCGGCCACCCGGATGTCCTCGCCGAGCACCACGACCGAATCGTCGCGGGTCATCTCGTCGGCGAGCGCCCGGGTGAGCGCCCTGCGGTAGGAGAGCCGGGGCATCAGCCACCTCCGGTCCGGGCGGTGAGCCCGCTGGCGTACAGGTGGTCCAGGGCGGTCGCCGGGTCGGGGTGCGGCCCGGCGAGCGCGAAGTCGACGGCAGCGTCCAGTTCCGCCTCGACGGCGGCGTCCACCTCGGCCCGCACCGCCGGGTCGAGCCGTGCTCCGGCGATGTCCACCGGATCGCGGGACCGGCCCTCGGCCACCTCCTCCGGCGGCCGGTAGTCGAGGCGTACCTGATGTTCGAAGGTGTGGTGGGCGTCGAAGCGGTAGGTGCGGGCCTCGACCAGCTCGGGTCCGCCGCCGGCGCGCATCCGCGCGACGGCGGCGGCGGTGACCTCGCGTACCGCCTCGGGGTCCTGCCCGTCGACGGTGGCCGCCGGCATGCCGAAGGCGGCGGCCCGCCCGGCGATGGTGCCGGCGACCGCGCCGTCGACCGGCATGGTGGTGGCGTAGCCGTTGTTCTCGCAGACGAACAGCACCGGTATCCGCCAGAGCGCGGCCAGGTTGAACGCCTCCAGGAGCATGCCCTCGTTGACCGCGCCGTCGCCGAAGAAGGTGGCGCCGACGATGTCGGCGCCACGCCGCCGCCGCTCCCACACCGCTCCGGTGAGGATCGCCCCGGCGGCCCCGACGATGGCGTTGGCGCCGAGGACGCCGACGCCGAAGTCGGCGGCGTGCATCGACCCGCCCCGGCCCCGGTTGAGCCCGGTGACCCGGCCGCACAGTTCGGCCAGCATCCGGGCCGGGTCGGCACCCTTGGCGAGCACGTGCCCGTGCCCGCGGTGGGTGCCGGTGACCAGGTCCTCGCGGTCCAGCGCCGCGCAGACGCCGGCGGCGATCCCCTCCTGACCGAGGTACGGGTGGATGCCGCCGACGATCTCCCCGGCGCGGACCAGCTCGATCGCGCGTTCCTCGAAGCGGCGGATCAGCCGGACCGTCCGGTAGAGCCGGAGCGGGTCGGAGCCGGTCACGCCGGACGGCCCTCCTTGACGGCGGCGAGGATGTCGTCCCAGAGGCGGGCGCGGGCGGCGAGCGCGGCGTTCACCGTGTCGGCGCACTCCTGCCACTTGGTGTCGTCGTCGCCGCACAGGTCGGCCAGCATCTGCATGGCCATCGGGGTGTGCTGCTCGCCGTCGACCTCGATGTGCCGCTCCAGGTAGTCGACGAACTTGTTGAGCCGGTTGCTGCGCTCGTTGACGGCGACGACCTGGGTGAACATCTCGGGGATGAGGTCCTCGCGGCCGAACGCGAACGCCGCGGCCTGGCAGTGCACAGGGGTGGTCTCGATGATGCGCCAGGTGGTGCCGGCGAACGCGGCGGACGCCGCGGGGACGCCGGCGGCGCCGAGTGCCTCGGTGACCGGGGTGCCGTCGCGCAGCAGGTCGACGAGCTTGTTCACGGCTGTGGTGTCGGCGCCGGCCTCGGTCATGCCCTGCACGTACAGCTCGAAGTGGCTGATGTAGCCGTCGCCCAGCTCGTCGCTCTCCTCGACCATGACGATGTCGTTGATGAGGCGGCGGCTGCCGGTCGGGCCGGTCGGGATCCACGGCACCGTGACGCAGGTGAGCTGCCGCTGCAACGACTTCAGCAGGGACATGAAGTCCCAGACGGCGAAGACGTGGTGCTCCATGAACGTGACGAGCGCGTCGTGGGTGTCGAGGTTGGCGTAGAGGGGGTGCTTGACCACCACGTCGCGGCGCTCGGTCACCGCCCGCTCCAGCCGCTCGATGCCCGGGTGCGTCTTACCCCAGTCGTACCGTGACATTGTCAGCCTCCCTGCTGGGCGCGGTCGCGCCAGATGACCGGGCAGTAATCGGGGTCCGCGTAGTCCGGCCGGCCCTCGTGGGTGCGGCGGACCAGCACGTCGTGGTTGTACGCGGCGAGGGTGCCGTCGGAGAGCGGATACTCCCGCCAGGCGTTGTCGCCGTCCTGCAGGTGCAGCGAGACGGCCCGGCGGGGCCGGCCGCTGACGTTCGCACCGCTGCCGTGGTAGGTGCGGCAGTGGTGGAAACTCATGTGTCCCTTGGGGATCACCATGGGGATCTTGCGGATCTGCGCGCCGTTGTACGCCGCGTTCTCGGCGAGCATCACCTCGAGCTGGTCGCGGTCCCGGTCGGCGAAGTGCCGGACCACCGTGTCGTCGGCGCCGATCTCCCGCCAGCGGTGGGAGCCGTCGACCATGGTGATGGTGCCCATCTCCTCACCGCAGTCGTGGAACGGGATGAACGCGGTGAGCATGTTCTCCGACGACGAGGACGCCCAGTAGTGCTTGTCGAAGTGCCAGGGCACGATGTTCGACGGCTCGCCGGCGATCGGCGGCTTCCAGATCAGCGTGGACTGGAAGATCCGGATCTCGGCGGCGCGGGCCAGCCGGGCGGCGACCGCACCGATCAGCGGCTTGCGCAGGATGCGGGCGATGCCGTCGTGCTCGTGGTGGACGTAGTCGTTGTGCCGCTGCACGTCACCCTTGGAGGGCTCCCAGTAGGCCAGCTTCGGCGGGCGTACCGGCAGGCGGCGGTCACGGTCCCCGGCGTAGTAGCTGTCGGTGGCGGCGACGAGTTCGTCCACCTCGTCGTCGGTGAGCAGCTTCTTCGACAGGTACCAGCCGTGCTCGGCGTAGTGCCGGACGTCCTCGTCGGAGGGAAGCAGCGCCTCCTCCTCGGCGGTCAGCCCGGGATCGATGGTGGTCATGCCCCAGCCCTTCCGGCCGCGACGCCGGGGGTCGCCCCCGCCGCGGCCAGCTCGCGTTCCTTCGCTTCGTAGAGCGCCTTGATGTTGCCGCTGCCGAAGGTGCGCGCCCCGCGCCGCTCGATGAGTTCGAGGAAGAGCGTGCGGCGCACGTGCATCGACTCGGTGAAGATCTGCAGCAGTTGCCCGTCGTGGTCGGAGTCGACCAGGATGCTCAGCTCGCGCAGCCGGTCCACCGGCGCGTCCAGCCGGCCGACCCGCTGCTCCAGCCCGTCGTAGTAGGCGCCGGGCGTGCTGGCGAACCGCACCCCGCGCCCGGCGAGCGCGCCCACGGCGGTGACGATGTCGTCGGTGCGCAGGCCCAGGTGCTGCACCCCGGCCCCGGCATGCCAGCGCAGGAAGTCCTCGATCTGCCCCGGCCGGGCGCCGGTGTCCGGCTCCAGCAGCACGAAGGTGACAGTCCCGGACGGGCTCTGCACCACCTTGGAGTTCATCGCCTGGCCGGCGACCTCGATGTGCTCGGTGAAGATGTCGGCGAAGCCGAACACCTTCTCGTAGTGCGCGACGGTCTCGTCGAGCTGCCCCGGCGGCACGCAGATCGCCAGGTGGTCCACCTCGGCGAGCAGCGTGTCCGTGCCGTCGGGCGCGGTCACCGGCTCGATCGCGCCGGGCAGGAACACACCCGGGTCGCCGCGCCGTTCGACGAGGCGGTGTACCACGTCGCCGAAGCCGCCGACCTCGGCCACCACCACCTCGGCGTCCGCGCCGGTGAAGGTGCGCGGCGGGCTCAGCGCCGTCGCGCCGCGGTCCACCAGCTCGGCGTACGCCCCGGCGGCGTCGTCCACGGCGAGCGCCACCACGGCGATGCCGTCGCCGTGCCGGTGCACGTACGTGGCCGCCGGGTGCTCGGCGGACAGTCCGGTGGTCAGCAGCAGCCGGATGCCGGCCTGGGCCAGCAGCAGGGAGCGCTGCCCGTCCAGCCCGGTCTCCGGACCGCCCTGCCCGCACAGCCGGAAACCGACCGCGTTGTCGAAGTAGAAGGCCGCCTGCCGGGCGTCCCCCACGTACAGTTCGAGATGATCTATCCCGTTGATGGTCATGGGCTTCCCCTGTTCCCCCCGTGATCGCGACCCGGACGGACGCCCGGGACTGGAGTCCGGTCAGCCCGCGGCCGGGGTGGCGGCCCGGCGGGCCGGCCCGGAGAGCCGGCGCAGGAGCAGACTGACGTTCTGGCCGCCGAACCCGAACGAGTTCGTCAGCGCGTGGCCGGCCCGGGTGGGCCGGGGCACGGCGCGGACGTGGTCCGCCTCGCACTCCGGGTCCGGGTCGTCCAGGTGGTAGGTGGGTGGCAGCAGGCCACTGTCGAGCGCCAGCGCGGTGGCCGCGGCCTCCAGCACCCCTGACGCGCCGAGCAGGTGCCCGGTGAGCGCCTTGGTGGAGCTGACCGGCACGCCGCCGGTGCCGAACACCTCGGCCAGCGCGGTCGTCTCGGCGATGTCACCGAGCTTGGTGCCGGTGCCGTGCGCGTTGACGTACCCGACGTCGGCGGGCCCGACCCCGCCGGCCGCCAGCGCGCGGCGCATGCACGCCGCCGCTCCGGCGCCGTCCGGCCGCGGCGCGGTCGGGTGGTACGCGTCGGTGTTCGCCCCGAAACCGGCGACCTCGGCGTAGCCGCGCACACCCCGGCCGTCGGCGTGCCCGGCGCGCTCCAGCACCAGCAGCGCCGCGCCCTCGGCCAGCACGAAACCGTTGCGCCGCTTGTCGAACGGGCGGCTCGCCTCGGTCGGTTCGTCCCAGCCCCGGGCCAGCGCCCGGGCGTTGCCGAACGTGTCGGCGAACGTGCCGAACAGCGGCGCCTCGCTCGCCCCGCACACCACCACGTCGGCCTCGCCGGAGCGGATGAGGCGTACCCCGTCGGCGACGGCCTGGGCACCGGAGGCACAGGCCGTGCCGACCGACGAGCTGTAGCCGCGGATGCCGTGCGCGATGGCGATCCGCGCCGATGGCATGTTCGGCAGGATGCCGGTGAGCAGGTACGGGCTGACCGCCGCCCGGCCCCGGGCGGCCCGCGCCAGCACCTGGCCCTCCAGCGTGGACATGCCGCCGACGCCGCCGACGATCACCGCGATGCGCTCCGGGTCGACGTCGCGGCCCACCTCGATGCCGGCGTCGGCGAGCGCCTCGGCGGCGGTGATCAGGGCGAGCAGCACCACCCGGTCGAGCACCTTCGTCTCCGGTCCGGAGGCGACGCTGCGCGGGTCGATGTCCGGCAGCACCCCGGCCACCTCCAGGCTGCCCGCCGCCGGGTGTCCCTCGGGCGGGCGGCGCAGCCCGGACCGGCCGGTGATCAGCGCGTCGAACGTGTCCGCCACGCCGCGCCCGGCCGGGGTGAACAGGCCCATGCCGGTGATGACGGCGGTCACGACGGCGCCTCGGTCAGGTAGCGCTCGCGCAGCGCCACCTTGCGGACCTTGCCGGTCACGGTGACCGGGATGTCGTCGGCGCGTACCGGGACGATCCGGCGCAGCGTGGCTGCCACGTCCGGGCCGAGCGCGGTACGGATGCGCTCGGTGCGGTCCGCCTCCGGGTCGGCGCCGGCGGCCAGCTCCAGCAGCACGTCGGTGGTGACTGTGCCGTCGTCCGCCTTGACGATCACCACAGTGCAATCGGTGACGTCGGGGCAGGCGGCGAGGATGCGTTCCTCGGACAGCGCGGTGAAGAACCGCTTCCCGTCGCCTGCCTCGACCGAGTCGACCGCCCGGTCCAGGTGGTAGTAGCGGCCGTCCTCGTCGGCGTACACCAGGTCGCCGGTGAGGTACCAGCCGCGCAGCCGGAACCGGTACGTGGTGACCGAGTCGTTCCAGTAGCCGCGGAACAGCGACGGCGAGTCGATGCCGAGCCAGCCGACCTGCCCGGGCGGCAGCTCGTTGCCGTCGGCGTCGAGCACGGCGACCTTGGCGAACCGGTACGGGCGGCCCACGCAGCGGCCGTACCGGTCGGTGTCGGTGGTGTGGGTGATGTGGAACATCGAGTGGCCCATCTCGCTGGAGCCGAGCCCGTCGATGAACACCGACCCGGGTACCCGGGTCACGCCGCCACGCGTCACCACGTCGCGGGAGCCGACAGCGACCAGCCGCCGTACGTGCGGCTCGTGCGAGCAGTCGCCGGTGTTGAACCACAGCCGCACCGAGTCCAGGTCGTAGCCGGACAGGTCGAAGCGGGCCAGCTCGGCCCAGGTGACCGAGAAGCCGAACACGCCGTCCGGGCGCCACCGCTGGATCGCGTCCAGCACCCGCTCACCGCCCTGGTCGGAGAGCAGGAACATCTCCGCCCGGTTGCCGAGCGCCTGGTTGACCATGAGCACTGTGGCGGTGTGCGGGGCCGGCAGCGCGTTGAGGATGCGTGTGGTGCCCTGTGCCTGCGGCATGGACAGCAGGTGGCGGGTGGCGGCGAACAGGCTGGCGTGCGAGTGCAGCACCGCCTTCGGCACACCGGTGGTGCCGGAGGTGTGGGTGATCACGATCGGGTCGTCCGGGTGGTGCCGGTAGTGTGCGGGTGCCGTGTCGGGGTCGCCGGTGCCGGCCTGCGCGGGCTCGCCGAGCATCGGCGCGCCCAGGTCGTGCCCGGCCAGCGCCTCGGCGTGCGCGGCGTCGGCGAGCACCCCGGCGGCGCGCAGCCGGCGGATGTACTCGGCGGCGATCTCGGGACGCAGCCTGCCGTTCATCAGCGCCGGGATGGCGCCGAGGCGGGTCAGCGCCAGGAACGACAGCACCATGTCGGCGGCGGTGCCGGCCCAGACCGCGACCGGGTCGCGGGGTTTCACCCCGCGTTCGTGCAGCCACGCCGCCCGGGCGGCGACCATCCGGTCGAGCCGGCCCAGGGTCAGCGGGGTCTCGGCCGGGTGGCCGTCGATCTCGGTGTCGAACGTGAGCCCCGGCCCGTCCGGGTCGGCGCCGTGGGCCAGCACCCGGGCGAGCACGTTGCCCGCGCCCAGCTCGGCGTCGGCCGCGAGCGCGCCGCGTAGTCCCTTCGTCCTCATTGACGTGTTCCCTCCCCCAGCAGCACCGCGGTCGCCTCGCCCGGCGTACCGTCCGGTGCCAGTTCGATCAGGATCAGCAACGCCTGTGCGGCGTCGCCGTCGTACAGCAGCAGGTCCGCCTCGGCCTCCCCCTCGGCCCGCGCGTCGCCGGTGGGGCTCAGGCACACCACCGGCCCGTCCAGTCCCCAGCGCGCCGCGACGTGCCCGGCCACGCTGTTCGGCACCGACTGGAAGAAGAACAGCGGCCCGATCCGCCCGCCCGCGGCCACAGTGGCGCGTACGTGCGCCGCCCCGGCGGTGTCCCCACCGGCGCTGACCAGCACCACAGCCGTCCGGTTGCCCGGCGGCAGCGGCCCGGCGCCGTACCGCCGCGCGAGGCAGCGCTGCGCCACCGCGGCCACCAGCGGCGCGAACGGCGAGTGCACGAACCCCGGCACCCCGGCCGGCCCCGCGCCCCCGTCCCCGTCCTCGGGCCACCGCGCCTCCGCGAGCACCACGACCCCCCCGTCGCGCGATCTTGCGGTTGGTGCCCCGGGCGCGGGCGTTGTGCCCGGTTCGCCGGGGCCGTGAGTGCAAGATCGCGGGAGGTCGGGGTGGGGGGCGGGGGCGGTCATGAGGTGCTCACCAGGAGGGCCGTGTCGGCGCCGCCGAAGGCGGCGTTGAGGGTCAGGGCGTGTTCGGTGCGCGCGGGGCGCGGGGCGTCGCGGATGACGTCCAGCGGGCACTGCGGGTCGGGGCCGAGCCAGCCGGCGGTGACCGGCAGCTTGCCGTGCCGCAGGGCCAGCACGGTGACCAGCAGTTCCAGCAACCCGGACGCCTCCAGCGCGTGCCCGTGCACCGACTTGGTGGAGCTGACCGGCAGCCGCCCGGCGTCCTCGCCGAACACCCGGGTCAGCGCCGCCGCCTCGGAGGCGTCGCTGAACGGGGTGCCGGTGGCGTTGGCGTTGACGTAACCGATCGCGTCCGGGGGCAGCCCGCCCCGGCGCAGCGCCGCCTCGACCGCCCGGGCCAGCCCGAGCCCGTCCGGGTGCGGCTGGCACGCGTGGTACGCGTCCCCCGCCCGGCCCCACCCGGCCACGCTCGCCAGCGTCTCGGCGCCCCGCCGGGCGGCGGCGCCCGCCGACTCCAGCACCACGGCGGCCACCCCGTCGCCCAGCAGCAGGCCCTTGCGCCCGGCGCTGAACGGGCGTACCGCGCCGTCGGCGGCGAGCGCCCGGCCGGCGTCGAAGAGCGCGTACTGGTCCGGTTCGACCAGGTAACCGGCCGCGACCACGACCCGCTCCAGGTGGCCCCGGCGGATCAGCGCCGCCGCGTCGGCGACCGCGCTGCTCGCCGACACGCACGCGGTGGTGTAGATCCGGGTACGCCCGCCGAGGCCGCACCGTGCGGCCAGGTGACCGGCGAGCGCCGGCACCGTCGGCTCGTCCCACCCCTGCGGTACGGGCAGCGAGTACGGCCCGCCGTGGGTGGCCAGGAACAGCGCCGACTCCGCCCGCCCGGCCCGGTCCAGTCCGGCGGCCCGGGCGGCGGTGTCGATCGCGTCGGTCAGCTCGCCGGCGAGCGTGCCGACGTCCGGCAGGGTGGCCGCCACCGTCACCCGGCGGCCGGTGGTGTCGAAACGGCGCACCGGCGCGAACGCCGGGGTGCCGGTGAGCACTCCGGCCAGCAGCGCGTCGGCGCCCCTGCCGAGGGCGCTGAGCGCGTAGGTGCCGGTGATCCGTACGGTCTCCCGCTCAGCCATCTGCGGGAGCGGTGAGAGAGCCACGGAACACCGCGAGCGCGTCGTCGACGGTGCGGATGCCGGCGAGTTCGTCGTCGCTCAGGTCCAGCCGGCGGTCGTAGCGCTGCTCGACCATGTGCACCAGCCAGGCCAGCTCCATCGAGCCGAGCCGGTCCGGCACCTGGTCGGCGGGTTTCGCGGTCAGTTCGGCGAGCATGCTCACCAGGTCAGCTCGCCCCAGGTCGGGCTGACCGGACATCAGGACTTGTCGCTGTTCGCGGCCACCCGGTCGGCGACCATCGTGGTGAACTCGCCGACCGTCATCAGCGCCAGCTTCTCCGACTCGTCGTCGGCGAACTTCACGGCGTAGCGGTCCTCGACGCGGACCGCCAGGTCGGCCAGGGCCAGCGACTCCAGGTCGACGCCGGAGGGGCCGAGCGTGGTGTCGTCGTCGAGCTCCTCCACGTCGTAGTTCATGTCGGCGAGCTGTTCGACGACGAAGGTGCGGACCTCGTCTCGCATGGGTTCAGACCTCTTCTCCGTGTACCGGCTGACGGTGCCCGGTCGGGACACCGTGTGCGTGTGAACCGGCGGGGTCGGGCGCGCGGGTGGCGCGTTGCCCGGCCGGTCCGGGGCGGGATTCGGGGTGGACCGGACGTCCGGTGGGCGTCCGGCGGGTGTGCGGCTCGTACAGCGGGCCGGTCACGACGCCGCATCCCGCAGCGCCGGGACGGACCGGACCAGCTTTCCGGTGGTGGTGCGGGGCATCTGGTCGAGCAGGCGCAGCGTGCGGGGACGCTTGAAGCCGGCCAGCCGCTCGGCGATCAGCTTGTCGAGCGTGTCCTCGGTCAGAGAGCGGTCGGTCTGGACGTACGCGGTGATGCCGTCGTCCCACACCACGACCGCGGCGACGACGCCGGGCAGGCCGGCGACCGTGGCCTCCACCTCGGTCAGGTCGACCTTCAAGCCGCCCACCGACACCTGCGAGTCCAGCCGGCCCTTGATGGTGACCAGGCCCGTGTCCGGGTCGACCACGCCGGCGTCGCGGGTGTGCAGCCAGCCGTCGGCCCACCGGGTCGGGTCGGCCAGTCCGACGTACGGGTTGGCCGGGCAGCTCACCCACAGCTCGCCGTCGCGCTCGCGTACCTCGATGCCCGGGGCGGGCGCGATGGCGGGCCGGTGCCGCCCGTACAGGTCGGTGCCGATGACGCCGACCTCGGTCATCCCGTACATGTTGCCCAGCGGGACGCCGTAGCGGCCGGTGAACGCGTCCGCCACGGCCGCGGGCACCAGCTCGCCGCCTGTGGTCATGCGCTTGAGCTGGGGCAGCGGCCCGGCCGGTGTGGTGGAGGCGAGCAGCCCGATGTGGAACGGGACGCCGAGCACAGTGGCCGGGGTGTCCTGGGCGGCGACGGCGGCGAGGATCGCGTCGCCGCTGAGCCGTTCCGGCGGGCACAGCTCGACGCCGGCGTGCAGCCCGTAGAGCAGGCCGCCGACCAGGCCGAGCACGTGCACCATGCTGGGGAGCAGGATGATCCGCTCGCCGGGCAGCGCGACGCCGTCGATGCGGGTGTAGCGGTGCACCTCGGCGACCAGGTCGGCGGCGGTGCGGCCGATCACCTTGGACGGTCCGGTGGAGCCGGAGCTGAGCTGGATCACCGCGTGCGGGCTGCCCGCCGGGCGGTCGGAGTACGCGCTGACCCCCGCGGTGACGTCGACGAAGATCCGCAGCGCGCCGCCGCCGGTTCGTACCGGGGCGACCACCACCTGCGGGCCGAGCCGGCGCAGCGCCTGGTCGACCTCGTGGTCGGTGAGCCGGTGGTCGAGCAGCACCGCCTGGGCGCCGGTACGCCAGGTGGCGAGCAGGTGCGCCACGTACGCCAGCGAGGGCGGCAGGCGCAGCGCGGCGGCGCCTCCGGCGCGCAGCCCGGCCCCGGCGAGCCGGTCCTGCGCCTCGCCGACGAGCCGGCGCAGCGTGCCCTTGTCGACCGGTTCGGGCAGGCGCAGGCAGACGTCGGTGTCGCGGCCGGTGAACAGGATGTCGTCCACCCAGTCCACCGTCGTCGAGGCAGGATCTTCCGCCACGGGATGTGCAGTCACGACCAGCCACCGTTCCACTGAGGAACTGGGCGGATCCGCCCAGCGGGTACGTCGTTCGGGGTATGGCGGAACCCTACGACGCCCCTCTTCTGCATCGCCAGATGCAAATGGCTAGATCCAAAACAGCGGCTGGGTGGATTGCTCAGGCTCGATCGGACAGGCAGGATCGGGGCCACGCCGGCAAGGTAGTCCGCCGGCCGCCGGATGCTGTCCTCCAGCTCAACCCGGCACCCACCCACCTGCCGGGCGGACGGCGTAGTCCGCGAGCGCGGGTGCGAGGGCGTCGAAGGCGACGTGCGCGTAGCCGGTGACGGCCCGCGCGATGTCGTCGTCGCCCTGCCCGGCGATGGTGCGGCGCATGGTCTCCTCGAACAGCAGCCGATGGATGCCGGCCAGCTGCGCGGCGGCGACCCGGGGCAGGATGTCGTCCTCGCGGCTCCCGGTCTCCTCGGCCAGGGCGGCGGCCAGGGCCTTCTCCCGGTCGTCGTGGAACTCGCGCAGACGGGTCACCAGCGCCGGACTGGCGGCGATCATCCGGGCGAACGCGGAACCGGAGAACCCGATGACCGGGTCGTGGGCGGCCACCGCCGCGAGGTAGGCGCGGCGCAGCGCCGCCAGCGCCGACTCGCCGGGCTCGCGCTCCCGGACGACGGTGGCCAGCTGCCGCACGAACTCGTCGTGCATGTCCAGCGCCAGATCCTCCTTCCGAGGGAAGTAGTTGGTGACGGTCATCTTGGACACCTGCGCGGCGGCGGCCACCTCGGCGATCGTCACGTTGTCGAAGCCACGTTCGAGGAACAGGCGGGTGGCCTGACCCGAGATGTTCTCCCTGGTCTGGCGCTTCTTCAAGGCCCGGAGGCCGGTGCTCTGCGCGGTCACGCCCCCCACCATACCTGGTACGAACCAAAAATTGTTCTTGACATGTTTTTAGGTTGGGCCTAACTTTAGGTCGTACCGGCGAACAGCCGGCACGGAAGGGAGCCCGACATGCCCGCCCACACCCGCGACATCGCCGCCGGCAAGCCCCGCCGCCCGCACCTCGCTCCGGCGCGCCGGCCGCACGTCCCCGTGGTCGCCCCCCGGCGCCAGCCCCGCCGGATCCCCGGCCGCCGCTGACCCGCCGCCCGTCCCGAGCCCCGCACCGTCCCGGAAGGAGCACGCCTCATGCTCGCCACCACCCCTGCAGCCGCCGGCCACACCACCGACGCGGTGGCCGCCTACCTCCGGACGATCGGACGAACGCCGCTGCTCACCGCCGAGCAGGAGACGCGCCTCGGCGCCCGAATCGAGGCCGGCGCCCTGGCGCAGCGGCGGTTGGACGACGACGGCGACCGGGTCGGCGCGGCCGAGCAGGACCGGCTGCGGCGACTCGTCGCCGACGGGCGTCGCGCCCGGCACCACATGATCGAAGCCAACCTCCGGCTGGTTGTCTCGGTCGCGAAACGGTACGCGCTCGCCGGCCGGCTGCCGCTGCTCGACCTGATTCAGGAAGGCACCATCGGCCTGATGCGGGCGGTCGAGAAGTTCGACCACCGGCGTGGACTGAAGTTCTCGACGTACGCGACCTGGTGGATCAAGCAGGCGATCGGCCGGGCCCTCACCGACCAGAGCCGCACAATCCGCCTGCCGGCGCACCTGGTCGAGGTGCTCAACCGGGTGAACCGGACCCGCCGCACGCTCGCGGGCGAACTCGACCGGGAGCCGACGCCCGCTGAGGTCGCCGCCCGGGTCGAGGTGCCCGCCGAAAAGGTGGAACTGCTGCTGCGGCACGACCGCGAGCCGGTCTCGCTGCACACGCCGGTCGCCGGGGCTGCCGGCACGACCGAGCTGGGCGACCTCCTCCCCGACGAGGCACCGGGCCCGGCCGGCGTCGTGGTGTCCTCCTGGCGGCGCCGCTACCTGGACGAGGTGCTCGGCACCCTGTCGGAGCGCGAGGCGGCCGTCATCTGCCAGCGGTACGGCCTCGACGACGACCGGCCGAGCACGCTCGACGAGATCGGCACGAGGATCGGGCTGACCCGGGAGCGGGTCCGCCAGATCGAGAGCCAGGCGCTGCGGAAGCTGCGCCACCCCACCCGCGCCCGCGTCCTGGCCGACCTGCACGCCTGAGCCGGCGTCAAGACCGCACACCGACCGTCCCACCAGGAGGCCGACCGATGACACCCGACCCCCGCACCGTCCACCCGCTGCCCGCCTTCGACCGCGTGGTGTTCCTCAAACCACTGGTGACGTCACCGAAGATCGTCGTGGGTGACTACACCTACTACGACGATCCTGACGACGCGACCGGCTTCGAGCACCGCAACGTCCTGTACGCCTATGGACCGGAACGGCTGGTCATCGGTAAGTACTGCGCGATCGCCTCCGGCACCCGATTCCTGATGGCCGGCGCGGCCCATCCCGGCATGGGCGTGTCCACGTACCCGTTCACCATGTTCGGCGGCGAGTGGGCCGAGCAGACCCTCGACATCGTCACCGCCATGCCGAGCCGCGGCGACACCGTCGTCGGGAACGACGTCTGGTTCGGCTTCGGATCCGTGGTCATGCCGGGCGTGCGGATCGGCGACGGCGCCGTCATCGCAACCGGCGCGGTGGTCACCGCCGACGTGCCGCCCTACACGATCGTCGGCGGCAATCCCGCCCGGCCGATCCGGCAACGCTTCGACGACGCCGACATCGTGCGGCTCCGCCACGCCGCCTGGTGGGACTGGCCCACCGGCCTCGTCACCGCGCACGCCCGCACGATCATGGCCGGCACACCCGCCGAGATCGCCCGGATCGCCGCCGAGCACGGCGTGGAACAGCCCGGGTGAGACCGCCGGCCGGCGACGCGCACCCCGGACGGCCGGGCCGCAGGGACGGATTCACCGGCGCCGGCACCGGGCACGGAGGTGCCCGGTGGACACCACCGGTCCGCCCCGAACGAGCGGAGGCGTCATGCGCTGGCAATACCTGGTCCTGCCCCTCGTGCTGATCCTGGTTCTCGTCGGGTTGCGGGTGTGGCTCCCCCGGCGCGCCTTCCGGGCCGGCCGCTCCCTCCGGCAGCGCATCGACGGACGCGACTGACCGGGCTTCGTCAGCCCTCCCCGGCCGGTGGGGGCGCGGCGCCGCGCAGCACCAGCGCGCTGTTGAACCCGTCGAAGCCGCGCGCGCCGACCAGCGCGATCCGGCTGCGGGGCGGGCGGGGCTGCCGCAGGAACGTCAGGTCGCAGCCGGGCGCCGGCTCGTCCGGGCCGGCCGAGGCGGGCAGCATCCCGCGCCGGAACGCCAGCAGCGCGGTGGCCGCGTCCAGCGCGGAACCGCCCTGGTGCGCCCGGCCGGTCAGCGGCTTCTGCGTGGTCACCGGCGGGGTCCGGTCGCCGAACACGGTACGCAGCGCCGCCGCCTCGGCCCGGTCGTGCGCGGGTACCCCGAGCGCGTCCGGCCAGATCACGTCCACGTCGTGCGGGCGTACCCCGGCGCGTTCCATCGCCAGGCGCATCGCGCGGGCGTAGTGGGCCGGGTCGGGGCCGGTGGCCGGGTCGGTGGGCGCGGCGTCGTGGGTGGCGGCCCAGCCGGTGATCTCCCCGTAGACGCGGGCGCCCCGGGCCAGCGCGTGGCCCAGTTCCTCCACCACGAAGACGGCGCCGCCCTCGGCCGGCACGTACCCGCTCGCCGCGACGTCGAACGGCCGGTACGCCCGCTCCGGGTCGGACACGTCGCTGAGCAGGCCGGAGCGGAGCTGGCAGGCCAGCGCGTACGGGCTCAGCGGGCACTCGGTCGCCCCGGCGATCACCACGGGGGTGCCCCGGCGGATGGTGCGCACCGCGTGCGCCAGGCTGTCCAGCCCGCCGGCCGACTCGGACACGGTCACCCCGGACGGCCCCTTGAACTGGTGGCGGATCGACAGCTGCCCGACGCTCGCGGCGTAGAACCAGGCGATCGACTGGTACGCCCCGACGGTGCGGCTCGGCCCGCCCCAGAGCCGTTGCAGTTCCCGCTGCCCGAACAGGTTGCCGCCCGACGAGCTGGCGAGCGTGACCGCCCACTGGTACGGGTCGGGCGACACCTCGGGCAGCCCGGCGTCGGCGAGCGCCAGCCCGGTGGCGGCGAAGCCCAGGTGGGTCCACCTGTCGGTCTGCACCCGCTGCCGGGTGTCGCTGAACCCGGCCGGGTCGAAGCCGGCCACCTCCCCGGCCACCCGGGTCGGGTAGCGCTCCGGGTCGAACAGCGTGATCGGCCCGGCGCGCCGGGTGCCGGCGAGCACTGTGTTCCAGTGCGCCTCGGCGCCGACGCCGCTGGGCGCGACCACGCCGATGCCCGTCACCACGGCCCGCGCGGTCACGGTGCCACCGCGAGCCGGCGGAACACCATCGCGGACTGGAATCCGCCGAATCCGCTGCCCACCGACAACGCCACGTCCACCGGCACCTCCCGGGCCTCGTTCGGCACGTAGTCCAGGTCGCACTCCGGGTCGCGGGTGGTCCAGTTCGCCGTCGGCGGCACCACGCCGTACTCGATGGCGAGCGCGCAGGCGGCCATCTCGATCGAGCCGATGGCGCCGAGCGAGTGGCCGACCATCGACTTGATCGAGCTGATCGGCACCCGGTACGCCGTCTCCCCCAGCGCCCGTTTGAACGCCGCAGTCTCGTGCCTGTCGTTCTGCCGGGTGCCGGAGCCGTGCGCGCTGACGTACGACACGGCCGTCGGGGCGAGCCGGGCCTGCCGCAGCGCGTCGCTGATCGCCACCGCCATCTCCGCGCCGTCCGGGCGCAGCCCGGTCATGTGGAAGCCGTTGCTGCGGCTGGCGTACCCGGCCACCTCGCAGTAGACGTGCGCGCCCCGGCGGCGGGCGTGCTCGGCCTCCTCCAGCACCAGCACCGCCGCGCCCTCGGCGAGGACGAACCCGTGCCGGTCGGCGTCGAACGGCCGGGAGGCGTGCTCCGGGTCGTCGTTGTCCGGGCTGGTCGCGCCGATCGCGTCGAACGAGGCGACGGTGACCGGGGAGATCGGCGAGTCGGCGGCGCCGGCGAGCACCACGTCGGCCTCGCCGTCGGCGACGAGCTGGTGGGCGTACCCGATGGCGTCGATGCCGGAGGTGCAGCCGGTGGAGATCACCTGCGCCGGGCCGTGCAGGCCGTGCCGGCAGGCCACGTCGGCGGCCAGGCTGCTGGGTACCAGCGCCTGGTAGAGGTACGGCCCACCGAGCGCGTGGTCGACCAGCCAGTGCCGGCCGGAGTCGCTGACCCGCACGTACTCCTGCTCCAGCGCCATGGTCCCGCCGACGGCGGTGCCGAGCACCACCCCGGCGCGTTCGCGCTGCGCGTCGGTGAGGGTGAGGCCGCTGTCCGCGAGCGCCTCGGCGGAGCAGGCGAGCGCGAACTGCACGTACCGGTCGGCACGCTGCCGTTCGGCGAGCGTGATCCCGGCGGCGTCCGGGTCGAAGTCGCACTCGGCGGCGATCTGCGACCGGAACGGCGACGGGTCGAAGAAGCTGATCCGCCGCGTCGCGGTGCGCCCCTCGGTGATCGTCTTCCAGAAGCGGTCCCGGGTGGCGCCGCCGGGTGCGACGACGCCGATGCCGGTGACCACTGTGCGCCGGCCGGTCACGACGGCTCCCGTGGCGGCGGTGCCGCGCTCTCGGTGTCGACGTGGCCGAGTTCCGGGCGCGGGGCGAGCGGTCCGAGGTGGAACACCACCTCGGCGGGCTCGTCGCCGGTGTTGCGCAGCCGGTGCCGCACGTCCTTCGGTACGTAGAGCGCCTCCCCGGCGGCCACCGGCACCGGCGTGTCGTCCAGGTCGACGGTGATCGCGCCGCGGGCGACGTAGAGGAACTCCTCGCTGTACGGGTGGTAGTGCTCGGCGATCCGCTCCCCCGGCGCGAGCGTGGCGACGCCCATGAATCCGGAGGTGCTGCCGACCGTCTTCGGGCCGAGCAGCACCCGCAGTTCCCCGCCGCGGCGGCGGTCGGCCGGTACGTCGTGGACGGAGACCCGGGCGGTGGTGGTGTCGGTCATCGCGCGCCTCCCGCGTGTGCCCGCTCGATCTTCTCCTTGATCACGGCGAGCTGGATCGTGCTGTTGGTGTTGATCCGGTTGGTCATGGCGGCGTTGTCGACCGGTGCGTCCGGCTTCATCGCGAAGTCCTGGGTCCAGGTCATCCGGGTGCCGGCGGGCGTCTCGTCGTAGCGCCAGTGGATGCGCATGTACTCGAACGGGCCGGTCTCGACGCGCCGGGCGTGCACCTCGCGGGTGGCCGGGTCGGCGGTGCGTTCGCTGACCCAGCTCCACGACACGCCGTTCTCGTCCGGGTGCATGGTGAGCCGGAAGCGCACGGTGTCGCCGTCGCGGTGCAGGATCTCCGCGGTGGCGTACTCGGTGAACAGGTCCGGCCACCCGGCCACGTCGTTGGTGATCTCCCAGACCAGCGGCAGCGGCGCGGCGATCTCCACGGCGTTCTCGGTGTGCCCGGGCGGGTCCGCCTTGCGGGCCACCAGGTCGGCGACGCCGGCGATGCTGAGCTGCCCGGCCTGTTCGGGGATCTTCACCCGCCACCTGTCGGCCACCACCGCCGACAGTTCGAGCAGCGCCAGGGAGTCCATGCCCAGTTCCTCCAGGCTCGCGGCGGGCGCGCCGGCGGCGGCGTCCGGGTCCAGGCCGCAGTGCGTGACCAGGATGTCGGTGATCTCGCGGGCGAGCGGGCGGTCGGGGGCGACGGTCATCGGTTCCTCCAGGTGGTCGGGCCGGCGGCGGGCACGGCGCTGACGGGGGTACGGCCGCCCGGCTCGGCCGCGCCGCGCGGGTCGGGCACGACGGCCCGCGCCGGGGACGCCTCGGCCGCGGCGTCGGCGGGCGGGGCGTCGGTGGGCGGCGCGTCGTCGGCGGGCGGGGCGAGCAGGCGTTCCACCAGGGCGGTGGTGTGCCGGGCGGCGCGGAACGCGGGGTCGCGCAGCACCCGGCGGGCGAACGGGATCGTGGTACGCACACCGGGACCGGCCACGTCGAACTCGGCCAGCGCCCGGTCGAGCCGGTCCAGCGCGGCGTCCCGGTCCGGCGCCCACACCGCCACCTTCGCCAGCAGCGAGTCGTAGTGCGGGCTGACCAGGTAACCGACGTGCCCGTGGGTGTCGACCCGGGTGAACGGGCCGCCCGGCGGCCGGAACCGCTCCAGCCGGCCCGGTGCGGGCGCGAAGTCGCGGTCCGGGTCCTCCACGTTGACCCGGCACTCGATCGCCACACCGTCCAGGCGTACGTCGGACTGGCGCAGCCGCAGCGGGGTGCCGAAGGCCACGTGCAGCTGTTCCTGCACCAGGTCGATGCCGGTGATCATCTCGGTGACCGGGTGTTCCACCTGGATCCGGCAGTTGATCTCCAGGAAGTGGCAGCGTTCGGCCTCGTCGACCAGGAACTCCACGGTGCCGGCGCCGGTGAAGCCGACCGACAGCGCGCCGCGCAGCGCCACCTCGGCGACGGTGTCCAGGGTGGCCTGCCGCAGCGCGGGCGCGGGCGCCTCCTCGATCAGCTTCTGGTGCCGGCGCTGCACCGAGCAGTCCCGGGTGCCCAGGTGCACGCCGTTGCCGTGGCCGTCGCAGAGCACCTGCACCTCGACGTGGCGGGCGTCGGCGAGGTACCGCTCGACGTACACCCGGTCGTCGCCGAACGCGACCTGGGCGGCGGCGCGGGTCCGGGCGTACGCGCGGGGCAGCTCGGCGGCCGAGCGCACCACTGTCATGCCGCGCCCGCCACCGCCCGCGGCGGCCTTCACGATCACCGGGTAGCCCACCTCGGCGGCCACCTCCTGCGCCTCGCCGACGGTGGGCAGCGTCCGGACGCTGCCCGGCGGCAGCGGCAGCCCGGCTGCGCTCATCAGCGCGCGGGCCGTCGACTTGTCCGCGAGCGCGGCCATCACCTGCGGCGGCGGGCCGACGAAGACCAGGCCGTTCTCGGCGCAGATCTCGGCGAAGTCGGCGTCCTCGGACAGGAAGCCGTAGCCGGGGTGGACCGCCTGCGCGCCGGTCTGCCGGGCGGCCTCCACGATCGCGGCCGCGTTGAGGTAGCTGCGGCGGCTGGCCGCCGGGCCGATCCGTACCGCCTCGTCGGCGAGCCGCACCGGCAGCGAGTCGGCGTCGGCGCTGGAGTGCACCACCACCGTGCGCACGCCGAGTTCCCGGCAGGCGCGCAGCACCCGCAGCGCGATCTCGCCCCGGTTGGCGATCAGCACCTTGTCGAACATCAGGAGTCCTGTCCGGTGACCGGTTCCAGGGCGATCAGCGGCTGGTCGTACTCGACGGGCTTGCCGTCGTCGACCAGCACCTCGACCACCCGTCCGGCCTGGCCGGCGGTCACCTCGTTCATCAGCTTCATGGCCTCGACGATGCCGACCACCTGGCCCGGGCGGACCATGTCGCCGACCGCGACGAACGGCATCGCCCCGGGTTCGGGGGCGCGGTAGAACGTGCCGACCACGGGCGAGCGCACGGCCGGCCGGTCGGTCGCCGGCGCGGCTCGCGCGGCCGGTTCGGCGGCCCGCGCGGGGAACGCCCCGGCCGGTTCGGCGGCGCGCGGCGCCGGGGGTGCCGGGTCGTGCCACTCGACCTCCAGCACCGACTCGCCGCTGCGCAGCCGCACCCGGCGCACCGGCCCGGCCAGGTCGGCGACGAGCTTGCGGGCCTGCCGGCGCAGCCCGTCGAGCACCTGCTCGGACTCGGCGTCGGCCATCACGCCACCTCCGCCCGGTCACCCGACGGCGAGGCCGGGAACGGGCCGGCTGCCGATCGGGCCGCGCCGAAGCGGCGGAACCGTTGCCGGCGGCGGCGGACCAGCGTGGCCGGGGGGACGGTGAGCAGCGGCGCGAGGTTCGCCGCGACCGCCCGGCGCAGCAGCTCGGCCGCGCCGCCCGGGTCGGCGTGCGCGGCCGGGCGCGGCTCCGGCACCAGCTCGTCGACCACGCCGAGGCGGCACAGGTCGGCGCCGGTGAGCCGCAGCGCGCGGGCCGCCTGCGGGGCGGCCGAGCTGTCCGGCCAGAGGATCGCGGCGCAGCCCTCCGGGCTGATCACCGAGTAGACGGCGTGCTCCAGCATGAGCACCCGGTCGGCGACCGCGAGCGCGAGCGCGCCGCCGCTGCCGCCCTCCCCGGTGACCACCGCCACCACCGGCGTGGGCAGCACGGTGAGCGCGAGGATGTTCTCCGCGATCGCCGCCGCCTGACCCTGCTGCTCGGCGCTCACCCCCGGGTCCGCGCCGGGCGTGTCCACGAGCGTCACCACCGGCAGCCGCAGCCGCGCCGCGAGGCGCATCAGCCGCAGCGCCTTGCGGTGCCCGGCCGGGCTGGCCATGCCGAAGTTGCGGGTCACCAGCTCGGCGGTGGTGTGCCCCTTCTGGTGACCGATCACCATCACCGGGCGGCCGTCCAGGCGGGCGATGCCGCCGACGACAGCCGGGCAGTCGGCGCCGAGCCGGTCGCCGTGCAGCTCCACGAACCCGTCGAACGCCGTTTCCAGGTAGTCCAGTGTGGTCGGACGACCCGGGTGCCGCGCCGTGCGTACCGTCTCCCAGGGGTCGCGGTCGGGCCGCGGGGTCGCGGTCGGCGCGGTGACCGGCGGGCGCGGCGCGGGCGGGTTCTCCGGCGCCCGGCGGCCCGCCTCGGCGGCGGCGAGCAGCGCCGCGAGCCGGCCCCGCAACGCGTGCCGGGGCACCACCATGTCCACCTGACCGTGCCGTAGGAGGTACTCGGCGGTCTGGAAGCCCTCCGGCAGCGTGGCGCCGGTGACCTGGCGGATCACCCGGGGCCCGGCGAAGCCCAGCCGGGCGCCGCTCTCGGCCAGCACCAGGTCGGTGTTGGTGGCGAAGGAGGCGGCCACCCCGCCGTACGTGGGGTCGGTGACCACGCTGACAGTGAGCAGGCCCGCCTCCCGCATCCCCGCGAGCGCCTGGCTGACGGTGGCCATCTGCATCAGCGACAGCGCGCCCTCCTGCATCCGCGCGCCGCCGGACGCGGTCACCAGCACCAGCGGGATGCCGTCGGCGAGCGCCCGCTCGGCGGTCCGGGTGATCAGCTCACCGACCGCGCAGCCGAGGCTGCCGCCGAGGAAGCGGAAGTCCATCACCGCCAGCGCGACCGGGTGCCCGCCGAGCCGGGCGGTGCCGCACAGCACCGCCTCGTCCAGGCCGGTCGCCGCGCGGGCCGCGCCGAGCCGGTGCGGGTACGGCAGCTCGTCGACGAACTCGATCGGGTCGACGCGTACCGCCCGGTCCGGCAGCGGGACGAACGAGTCCGGGTCGGCCAGCTGCGCCACCCGGTCCGGCGCGTCCAGCCGGGCGTGTGACCCGCACTCCGGGCAGACGTCCAGGTTGCGGCGCAGCCGCTTGCGGTAGAGCAGCGACGCGCATCCGTCGCACCTCGACCAGAGCTGCTCGTCGCGCGGGGCGGTCGTGGTCACTGTGGCCGCCCGGCGGTGTCGTACCGGTGGGCCGGCGCGTCGTAGCGGTAGAAGCAGTGCGCCATCGCGTCGCGCGGCGAACGCCAGGTCGGCAGGTACGGCGAGATGTACGGCCGCAGCCGCTCGCTGATCCGGATGAACTCCGGATGCCCACGGTTGTCCTCGACCGCGCCCTGCGCGGGCGTCTCCGTCTCCAGCAGATGGACGTAGAGGTCGTGCAGCCGGTACAGCGAGCGGTGCCGGACCCCGACCAGGCCGGGCAGCTCGGTCGCGTCGGACTCGGCGAAGATCTCGGCCACCCGGTCCTCGGCCGTCGGCACCACCTTGGCGACGATGAGCGAACGGTCCATTCGCGCCTCCTGCACGTCCCGGTGCGCGGCGAACCGGTCGCGCCGCACGGATTGCCACACGGTCGCGCCGGCGGCGTCTACCGGGCGTCAACCGGGCCCCATCGCGCCACAAACATGGTGACGCTGCGTTGACGCAAGCTGTGCGTGAGCTATGGGAAGATCGCTTTCCGGTTTCCGGTTGACGACACTTCTTCGCAGATCACAGGCGTATTACCGAGCCCACTACGGACAGTCAGGTGACCGACCGACCGTTGACTGAGAGTAACAGGCGTTGATATTCTGCGTCTCGGTCAGCCCGGCCACGGTGGAGCTTCCCGCCGTGGCGGAGGCGTTCCGACACCGGCGTCGCGGCGGCGGTCCGGGCAACGCGAAACGGTCGGGACGAGGGTTCCGGTGCTGGGGGGTGCGCCGTGTCGGGTGGATCGAGAATGCCGACGGCGGGCGAACCCGCCCCACGGGTGTCACTGCACCTGCTGGGCGGCTTCCAGCTGCTGCACGACGACACCCCCGTGGTCGTACCCCGGGGGTTGCAGCGCGTCATCGCCCTGATCGGCCTGCGCCCGGCCGCGACCCGCAGCCACCTCGCCGGGCTGCTGTGGCCCGAGACGCCTGAGGAGCGGGCGCTGTCGTCGCTGCGGACCGCGCTGTGGCGGCTGCGGCAGGATCCGTGCTGCCCGCTGCGCACCGACGGCGACACCGTCCGGCTCGGACCGACCGTCCGCCTCGACGTTGACGACCTGGTGGAGACCGCGGCGCTGGTCCGCGAGGGCGCCGTCCCGCGCGGCGCCGCCGGCGCCGGACGCCACGACCTGCTCCCCGGCTGGTACGACGACTGGGTGCTGCTGGAACGCGAACGGCTGCGCCAGCTGCGCCTGCACATGCTGGAGGAACTCGCCGGCAACCACCTCACCGCCGGGCGGCACGGCGAGGCGCTGGAGGCGGCGCTGGAGGCGATGGCCGCCGAACCGCTGCGGGAGACCCCGCACCGCCTGGTGGTCCGCATCCACCTGGCCGAGGGCAACGCGTTCGAGGCGGTCCACTCCTTCTACGTCTACCGCGATCTGCTCCTGCGCGAACTGCGCCTGGAACCGTCCCCGGCGATGACCGCGCTGCTCGACGACACCCTGGCGCCGATCCGCCGGGCCACCCGCCCGGACCCGCAGCCGCCGCGCCGCACGGACCGGACCGCGAAACCGGCGCCGCGCGCCCCCACCTCGCCGTCGCCACCACCATCAAAGCCCCGGGGTACGCGGTGACGGCGAGGTGACAGCGCGACCGGCACCGTGAACCCAGCACCGCGGCGGCGAGAGGGGTCACGATGAGTCGACTGTTGGTGGTCAGCCGGATCGTGCCGGGCGCACAGGGACGGGTGGCGCAGATCTTCGCCGAGGCCGACGCCACCGAACTCCCCCACCTCACCGGCGTTCGGCACCGGTCGCTGTACTACCTGCACGACCTGTGCGTCCATCTGATGGAGACCGTCGACGTCGCCCCCGGGCTGACCGCGGAACTGCGCGACAACCCGCTCTACGAGCAGGTGAACAAGCGGCTCTCCGCGCACACCTCCCCGTACCTGCCGACCTGGCACTCCCCCCGCGACGCCGTGGCCGGCTGCTTCTACAGCTGGGACGCCGCCGACGTGCCTGCGCCCGACCGGATCCACTGACCGGCCACGGGCGACGGACGGGGCGCCCCGGAACCACGCACGGCACCCAGGTTCCGGGGCGTCTCCCTGCTCCGCGAGGCCGCTCGATACCGGCCTCCGGCACACGCTCGGTCATGCTGCGGCCACCGGCCGACACCGCCGGTCCCACCGTCGTGGCCCGGCCCCGGGCTGCCTGTCGTGCGCCGCGCGCGTGTGCGAAGCTGCCCCGAGTCTTTCGCCACCGTCGT
Organism: Micromonospora sp. CNZ296; assembly: GCF_007827635.1. Classification (NCBI taxonomy): domain Bacteria; kingdom Bacillati; phylum Actinomycetota; class Actinomycetes; order Micromonosporales; family Micromonosporaceae; genus Micromonospora; species Micromonospora sp. CNZ296. Next base: position 321,405 of record NZ_VISW01000006.1, on the reverse strand, counting down.
GCACGTACATAGAAGGAGGTTGGCCATGCCGTCGAGCTTCGGGCAGTGGCTGTTCGTGATACTGGCCCTGCTCATCGGATTCGGCGTCGGCTGGGTGGTCGTCGGCCGTCGCCGGTCCGGCGCCCCGGCGACGCCCACGGTGGAGACCGCACCCGAGGTGACCGCCACCGTCGACGAGCCGCGCCCGGTCGCTGTGGTCGACGAGCCCCCGGCGACCGCCACGGTGGCCGAGCAGCCCGCGCCCACCGAGACGGCGACCACCGAGCCGGCCGTCGCCACCGCCGCCCGTACCGCAGACGAGCCGGAGGCGTCGTCGGTCGTCGCCGAGCCGGTGTCCTCGCCGGCCGTGTCCGAGCCCGCCGTGTCCGAGCCCGCCGCGTCTGAGCCGGTCGCCGCCGAGCCGGTGGCGTCCCCCGCCGAGCCGGTTGCGGCGCCAGTGGCCGAGGCCGAGCCGGTCGCCGTGGACCGTCCGGCGGACGAGCCGGTGCCGTCCTCCGCGTCGGTCGCTGCGGACGAGCCCGCCGCCCCGGCCTCCACCGATGTGGACGAGCCGGCCGCTTCTCCGGCGCTCGTCGCCGAGTCGGAGCCCTTCGCGGCGGAGCCGGAGCGCGCCCCCGTCGCCGTTCCGGCGCAGTCGACGCCCGCCGACGAGCCGGAGGTGCCGGCGACGACGTCGTCGGCCGATTCGGCCGCTGCCGAGGCGGTGCCCTCGCCGGTCGACGCCGCCGCGACGGCCGAGACCGCCGAGCCGGTGGAGACCGCCGAGCCCGTCCCCGCCGTGCCGGCCGTGGTGCCCGCGCCGCGGGCCTCGGTCGAGAACGACGTGCCGGCGGACGCGGCCGGGGACGCGGCGGACGACTTCCGGCGGATCCAGGGCATCGGGCCGAAGCTGGCCGCCGCCCTCCAGGACGCCGGGATCCGCACCTACCGGCAGCTCGCCGAGCTGGACGAGGCCGCGCTGCGGCAGACCGTGAAGGCCGCCGGGCTGCGCGCGGCGCCCGGGCTGGCCACCTGGCCGCAGCAGGCCAAGGTGCTGGCGGGTGCTTCCGCCGACGTCGACCGGGTGCTGCCGGCGAGCGCCGAGTAGACAGTCCTCCACATTCCGGGCCGGTGGTGACGATGGTCGCCACCGGCCCGGTGCCTTTCCCCACCCCGTCACCTCCCCGACCTCGCGGCCCGCCCCGCCAGTACGCCGAGGTGGTCGCATCAGCACCCCGCCGACCCCGCCACAACCCCGAACTGGCGGCCGCTCCACCAGCACCAGCACCAGCACCCGACGTGGTGACATCGCCACCTCCATCACCCCCGCCCGGGCCGGTATGCCGGAAAAGTGACCGCGTGCGGGCGGGCATGACTACGGTCGGTGAAGGGCCGGGACGGCCCGCCGCGCGTACCGCCACCCGCAGGAGCATCTCGTGCCCACCGCAGCGCCGGAGCCCGCCGGCCGGCGACCGCCGGTCCGCGATCCGGAGGCGCCGCGCCGGGTCACGCTGCTCGAACTCTTCTTCGACCTGGTCTACGTGGTCGCGCTCGCGTTGATCTCGCGCAACCTGATCAGCTCCGTGTCCTGGGAACGGGCCGCCGAGTCCCTGGTCATGCTGATGGCGATCTGGTGGACCTGGGCGATCACCACGCTGGTCACCGACATCTACGACCCGCAGCGCACCGAGATCAAGCTGCTGATCGTGGCGGTGATGTTCGGCGCGCTGCTGATGACCACCGCCATCCCGGAGGCGTTCGGCACCCGGGGGCTGGTGTTCGCCGGCACGTACGTGGCGATCCATCTCGGACGCGGCCTGTTCCTCATGCCCGCCGTACGGCGGCACCCGCAGAGCAACCGCCGGGCCCTGCGCATCTTCGCCTGGTTCGCCGTGTCGGCGGTGCCCTGGCTGGTCGGCGCGCTGGCCGCGCACGGCACCGCCCGGTTGTGGTTCTGGGCCGGCGCCCTGGCCATCGACTACCTGGGGTTCCGTCTGGCGTACCCGGTGCCGGGTCTGGGCGCGGTGCCGGAGTCCCAGCGCAACGTGACCGCCGAGCACCTGTCCGAGCGGTACCAGCAGTTCTTCATCATCGCGCTCGGCGACGCCGTGCTGGTCGCCGGCACCGTGTTCAGCCTGCACCACTCCGAGGTGGAGAACCTGGCCGCGTTCGCCACCGCGTTCGCCACCACGCTGCTGCTCTGGCGCATCTACGTGCACAAGTCCGGTGAGCTGCTGCCGCACGCCATCGCCCGGGCGGCTCAGCCGAGCCGGTTCCTCAACACCGCGCCGTACACCCATCTGCTGATGGTGGCCGGAGTGGTGACCACCGCGGCGGGCTTCGACCTGGTCCTGCTGGAGCCGACCGGCCACACGCCGCCGGCCTGGCTGGCGGTGATCCTCGGCGGGCCGGCGCTGTTCCTGATCGGCCGGGGCGCCTTCGAGTACGAGGTGTTCAGCCGGGTGTCGGCGTCCCGGCCCGGCGGGATACTGGCACTGCTCACGATCGCCCCGGCCGGGTTGTTCCTCGCCCCGGTCTACGCCTCCGCCGGGGCGATGCTGGTGCTGGCCGGGGTCGCTTGCGCCGACTACCGCCGCAGCCGGGGCCGCCCGCCGGAGGAGCCGATGCCACCGCACTGAGGTAATCGGAATCGGCCGTGCCGGTACCTGTGCGCCGTTTGGCGGATCACCCGCACGGGGTACAAGGCCTCCACCTCGAATCCACCACGACCCCAGTGGAGGCAACTGATGCGCGGCACCTCGATAGTCGGCGTCCTGGTCGTCATCTGGCTCATCATCGGCGCCATCGCCGCCGGTCAGCGCGGCTACTACGGCAACGACGAAACCAACTGTGCGGAGGCGGGCACGATCCTGGTCACGATCGTGGCCGGCCCGCTGAACTACATCGGCGCCAACCCGAAGGTGGACTGCAAGCTCCCCGAGCCGTCGAAGTAGGCGGGCCACCCCCGTACTCCCCTTCCGGCCCGCGCCCGCCCGGCGAGCGCGGGCCGTTCCGTGCCCGCGGCGCGGACCGTCACCACCCCTGGGGCGTCCTAGGAGGCTGGGTTTCGCCTGGTTTGCCGCCGGAACCGGTGGGAACGGCAGCGGTTCGCCGACGACGGAACGGAGAACCGGGCATGCGGATCGGCTACAAGCTCGCCTCGGAGGCGTTCGGGCCCCAGGAACTCATCCGGCAGGCGGTCCGGGCCGAGGAGGCCGGTTTCGACTTCGTCGAGATGAGCGACCACTACCACCCCTGGCTGGAGGTGCAGGGGCACTCCTGCTTCACCTGGAGCGCGCTCGGCGCGATCGCCGCCCGCACCACCCGCATCGGCCTCGCCACCGGCGTCACCTGCCCGTCGGTCCGCTACCACCCGGCGATCGTCGCGCAGGCCGCCGCCACCATGGCGCTGATCTCCGACGGGCGGTTCACGCTCGGGGTGGGTGCCGGCGAGCGGCTCAACGAACACGTCGTCGGGCAGGGCTTCCCCAGTGTCCGGGGGCGGCACGAGCGGCTGCGCGAGGCGCTGGAGATCATCCGGCTGCTCTGGCAGGGTGGCTACCGCTCGTACGGCGGCCGGCATCTCCAACTGGAGGACGCCCGGATCTGGGACCTGCCCGAGCAGCCGCCGGTGATCGCCGTGGCCGCGAGCGGCCGGGAGTCGGCCGGTCTCGCGGCCGAGCTGGGCACCGGCCTGTTCGCCACCGAGCCGAAGTCGTCGATCGTCGACCAGTACCGCAACGCCGGCGGCCAGGGCCCGCGCTACGCCGAGGTGCCGATGGCCTGGGCCACCGACGAGGAGTCGGCGGTCCGTGCGGCCCGGGAGACCAGCCGCTGGGCGATCACCGGCTGGAAGGTGATGAGCGAGCTGCCCAACCCGGTGAACTTCGACGCCGCCACCGCCTGGGTCGAGGACCACCACATCCGGCAGCAGTTCTCCGTCGGCCCGGACGCCGCTCCGCACGTGGAGAAGGCGCGCACGTACGTCGAGGCCGGCTTCGACCACATCGTGCTCCAGAACGCCGGGCCGGACCCGGACGGCTTCCTGGACTTCTGCGCCCGCGACCTGCTCGCCCGCGTCCGCGCGCTCGGCTAGCGCTCCGCGCTCCCCCCGCGCTCGGCCGGCCCGCGCACCTCAGCCGCCGACGTGGATGCCGGGGCGGCGGGTCGGGTCCGGCTCGGACTTGCGGATGATCTCCCGTACCACCGGCGGGGTGTCGCCCCGGCCGAGGATGAGGTAGCGCAGCAGGTGCGCGATCGGGTTCCCCTCGGACCACTCGAAGTGGCAGTGCGGGCGCACCCCCGTCGCGTCCCGCAACGCCAGCAGGATCGCGGCTATCGCGTTCGGCGCGGCCGGGCTGCTGGTACGCAGGATCCGGTAGCCGCCGGACTCCACCCCGTGCACCCGCAGCACCTGGCTGAACTGGGACGGGTCGCTCACGTCGATCTCCAGGAACAGCACGTCGGCGGCGCCCGGCACCGGGTTCATCGACCGTTGCGCCCGTTCCTTGACCCGGTACTCCTTCACCGACCCGCTCTGCCGCTTGTTGGCGATCAGGTGCAGCCGCCCGTCCCGGGCCACCGACTCGTCGACGAAGCGGCGGGCCGGCTCGTCGAACTCGATCCGCTCGGCGCGCAGCTCGGTGGTCCGGGTGACCCGGGAGATCAGCGACACCGCGACGATCCCGGCGATGAAGAACCCGGAGATGGTGATGCCGTCGGGCTTGGCCACCACGTTCTCCACCAGCGCGTACAGCAGCACGGCGGTGAGCAGCGCGAACCCGGCCGCGGCGGCACGGCTGCGGGCGCGCAGCGCCGCGATGGTCACCGCTATCGCGCCGGAGACCATCATCGCGAGGATGCCCGTGGCGTACGCGCCGGCCTGGGCGTTCACGTCGGCGGAGAAGGCGATCGTGATGGCGATGCTGATCGCGGTGTAGACCAGCACCACCGGGCGCACCGCCCGCCCCCACTCCGGCGCCATGCCGTACGACGGCAGGTAGCGGGGCACGATGTTGATCAGCCCGGCCATCGCCGACGCGCCGGCGAACCAGAGGATGAGCACGCTGCTGATGTCGTAGACGGTGCCGAACGCCTCGCCGAGGTGCTCGTGGGCGAGGAACGCCAGCGCCCGGCCGTTCGCCGGCCCGCCGGGCTCGAACGCCTCGGGCGGGATCAGCACGGTGGTCACGAATGTGGTGGCGATCAGGTAGACCGACATGATCAGCGCGGCGGCGGTGAGCAGCCGGCGGGTGTTGCGGATCCGGGCGTCCAGCCGCCGCTGCGCGTCCTCTCCCTCGCCGCGCACCAGCGGCATCATGCTCACCCCGGTCTCGAACCCGGACAGGCCGAGCACCAGCAGCGGGAACGCGAGGACGCTCGTGGCCAGGACGTCGCCGGGTCCGCCGGTGCCGGCCAGCCGTCCGGTCCAGTCGCCGAGCAGGCCCGGGTCGGCGACGACCTCGGCCACGCCGACGACCACCACCACCGCGTTCAACGCCAGGAACGCCGCCACCAGCGGGATGGCGACCTGCACGGCCTCGCTGAACCCGAGCAGGAACACGCCTCCGAGCACGAGCAGCAGCGCCACGGTGACCAGCACCGCCGCCGTGCCGCCGTGCCGGAACGACGCGGGCAGGACCGGGTTCTCCAGCAGGTGCACGCTGGCGTCGGCGGCGGAGAGCGTGATCGTGATGATCCACGAGGTGGCGACGAAGCCCAGCAGCACCAGCACGAAGACCTTGCCGCGCCAGAACGGCAACAGCCGCTCCAGCATGGCCACCGAGCCCTGCCCGTGCGGGCTCTCCCGGGCCACCCGGCGGTACATCGGCAGCATCCCGAGCAGCGTCAGCGCCACGATCAGCAACGTGGCCAGCGGGCTGAGCGCGCCGGCCGCCACGGCGGCGATGCCGGGCAGGTAGGACAGCGTGGAGAAGTAGTCGACGCCGGTCAGGCACATCACCTGCCACCACGGGTGGGACCGGGTCTGGTGCTCGCGGATTTCCGGTCCGACCGGCTCGACCCGGTGCGCGAACAACCACCGGTGCAGCCGGCCCGCCGGTGCCGCCGGCCGCGTCGGGGCCGCCACCCGTTCCGGCAGCTCCGGCACGGCACGGCCGGCCCGCTCGGCGTGGTCGCCGTGCCGACCGGCCCGGGCCGCCGCGGCCGCGTGCGCCTCCCGGCGCCGCTCCCGCGTACGCCTGGGCTGTTCCGGCTCCCCCGCCTGCCCCATCTGCTCCCCTTCGTCCCTATGAAGACGGTAGGGGTTGTCCCGGGTGCGGCCCGGCCGAACCGGTCAAAGATCCGGTCCGCGGGCCAGCGCGTCGCGCACCGCCGCCGGGTCGGCCACTGTGACGGTGACCGCCGGGTGCCTCAGCCAAGGGCCGGGGGCCAGCGCCGGCACCGGCTCGGCGAAGCGCAGGCAGAGCCCGCCGGCCACGCTGGCGCCGAAGGTCACCCCGCCGTCGGCCGCCGACAGGTGCGGGCCGATCGCCCGCCACCAGCGGTACGGCCCGCTCAGCTCGGCCCCGGTCACGTTGCCCGGCGTGGTGCGCAGCAGCCACGGCCCGAACCGGACGACGAGCGCGTCCGGGCCCCAGTCGAGCCAGGCCGTGGCGGGCCGTACCCCGAGCAGCGCCAGCGGCAGCCGGAACGCCGGGTCGAAACGGAACGGGAAGCGGCGGACCGGGCCCGGCGGGAGCGCCCCGGGACCGGCCGGTTCGTCTGGCGGCACGGCGGCGACGTACCCGGTGCGGCGGCCTCGACACCCGCGGGCGGCGTTCCCGCGTCCCGCGCCCGGACGGCGGGACGCGGGAACCCCCCGTCCCGGCTACTGCAGGAACGCCCCGAGGGGCGACAGCAGCAGCCGGCCGAGCAGCGCGGCGTTGTCGTCCAGCCGCATCCGCTCACACTCGCGGGCGTCCGGGTCGTGCCGGCAGCGCCAGATCTTCTGCGCGTTGCGCCAGGCCACGTTCCGGGTGTACTCCACCAGTTCGCCCTGGTACCAGTCGTCGATGTCGCCGTTGACCATGTCGATCATGAGCTGCCAGTTGTCCAGGTAGCCTCGGCGCAGCTCCGGGATCCGCTCGGCGAAGATCTTGTTGATCTCCAGGTAGTCGCGGTGCTGGTCGCTGCCGTCGATCGGCTCCGACTCCAGGCTGTCGAACGTGGTCACCAGCGCGAACGGCAGGTCGTAGTTGATGTGCGCGTTGACGCCGGCGGCGGCCGACGGCAACGGCCGGGCGTCCGGGCCGCGCATCCGCTTGAACAGACACGACCACGCCTTCGGGGTGCTCGGGCTTGAGTCGCTCCAGAACCGCAGCGCCTCGAAGTAGCGGGCCGCGAACTCCACATCGAGCCGAGCCAGGAACGCCGGGTCGCAGAACCGGTCGTCGTACAGGCCGTCGAGCACGGTGCTGGTGATGACCAGGTAGAGCTTGTTGAAGTCGGCGAGCGGGCAGCTCTCCTCCAGCGGCGGCAGCCGGACCAGCAGATCCTGCAACTTGGTCAGATGGTCCACGACCGCCGGCACGTCGGCGGGGTGGTCGGCGAGCAAGCCGACGATGTCCTGGTGCACAGGACCCCAGACCGGTTCGGTCATCTCTCCTCCACAACGGCCGGCGCCCCCACGACGCCACCACCCCTGTTCCGCGGCACAGCCTGCCAGCCGCCGTCCACACCGCGGATCCGTCGAACGACGTATTGCCGACGTACGCCTACTCCGCGCCGTTGCGCAGGAAGATGGCGCTGGCCTGCACCCGCGTGCGTACCTGGAGCTTGTCGAAGATGTGCGAGACGTGGACGCCGATGGTCCGCTCGCTGATGAACAGCCGCTGCCCGATCTCCCGGTTGGTCAGTCCCTCGGCGACGGCGGCGAGCACCTCACGCTCCCGCGCGGTGAGCGTCGCCAGCTCGTCCACCGCCGGCCCGGCGGGCGCCGCCGCCCGCTGCCGGGGCACCGGAGCGGGGTCCGGCGCGGCGTCCAGTGCCACCCGGGCCCGCGAGGCGATGGTACGGATCTCCGCGGTCAGCGGCACCGCGCCGAGCGACTGGGCCATCGCGTACGCCCGGTGCAGCAGCTTGCCGGCGGTGGCCACCCGGCTGCGGCGGGCCAGCAGCGCCTCGGCCTGCCGCAACCGGGAGTACGCGGCCGGGTAGGGGTGGTTGCGCCGGTCCCACTCGAGCGCGGAACGCTCCCACAGCGCCGGGTCGCCGCGGCCGTCGTCGAGCCGGCTCAGCTCGGCGTCGCAGAGCGCCAGGAAGCCCTCGGCGACGTACCGCACCGGTGCGCCCGCCTTCGCGCTCTTGCCGGTCACCCGGTCGACCACCTCGCGCAGCCGGCGTACCGCGTTCGGGTCCACCTCGATCGTGCGGCTGGCCGCCGCCTCGGCCTCCGCGCGCAGCCCGTGCCAGGCCAGTGTGGCCAGCACGATCACGTCGTCGGAGCGGCTCTCGGTCAGGCCCCGCTGCACCGCCTGCCGGGCCAGGTCGTGCCGGCCCTGCCACATGGCCAGGCCGGCCCGCAGGATGAGCATCGGCAGCACGTGCCGGGCGCCGCCGCCGGCCAGCACCGTCGCCACCGCCTCCAGGCCGCGGTCGGACGCCTCGACGTCGCCGTACCCGACGGAGAGCCGGCACCGCGCCAGCAGCAGCTCGACCGCGTCGGCCCCGGACGGGCGGTGCCGCAGCGCGGCCGCGACGACCTTCTCCGCCTCGGCCCACTGCCCCACCCGGAACAGCCCGTTCGTCGCCACCGCCAGCAGCCGGGTCTCCCAGGTGCGGCCGAGCCCCAGCTCGGCGACCCGGTCGGCGCCCCGCCGGGCCACCACCACCCCCTCCTCGAGGATGTTCAGCGGCCCGGTGAGCAGCTCGGCCAGGTGCAGGTACGCGCAGGCCACGTCCTCCGGACGGCCGGACCGCTCGGCGGTCTCCAGCGCCTGGCGCATCACCGCCAGCCCGGCAGCCGGATCCTCCAGGAACGCCTCGCTGAACCCGAGCGCGGCGCTGGCCATCACCACCTCGGAGGTGGTGCCGGGAACGTCGGCGGCGAGCGCGAGGGCCTCCCGGGCCTGGTCGCCGGCCTCGGCGTAGCGGCCCAGGTGCAGCAACAGCTCGGCCAGCCGGGCGGCGGCCGTGCACCGCTCCTGCGGCGTGCAGTCGGGCGAGTCCAGCACCCGCCAGTACTCCTGCTCGGCGGGTGCCGACCGGCCGGCTGCGGCCAGGTAGCGGGCCCGGCGGATGCGCAGCGCGCAGACCGGCGGGCCGGACGGGTCGTCGGCCAGCTCCTCCAGCAGCGTCAGGGCGCGGGCGTGCTCCCCGCTGTGGTGCGCGGCCTCGGCGGCGTGGCTGAGCAGCTCGGCCCGGTCCACCTCGACCGGCTCGGGCCGTGCCCCGTCGGGCGGGACGGAGGCCGGCTCGGTGGCCAGGGTCAGCGCGGCGGACCAGTGGCGGTGCGCCTCGGCGTACCCGTGCAGTCGTTCCGCCTCGCGGGCGGCCGCCATCGCCGCGGGCAGCGCCCGGGCCGGCTCGCCCGCGTGCCGCCAGTGGTGGGCCAGCCGGGCCTGGTGCAGCTCGGCCGGTACGGCGGTGAGCGCCTCGGCGTAGCGGCGGTGCAGTGCGGCCCGCTCGGCTGGCAGCAGTTCGTGGGCCAGGACCTCGGCGACCAGCCGGTGCCGCAGCCGGTAGCCGTCGTCGGCGCCGACCAGCAGGCGGTGTGCGACCGCCTCGCGGACGGCGTCGAGCAGTTCCTCCTCGGGCAGCCGCACCACCTGGGCCAGCAGCCAGTGCTCGACCGGCTCGACGCCGACCGCCACCGCGTGCACCACCGCGTGCGCCGGCTGGGGCAGCGCGTCGACCCGGTCGAGGAACACCTCGCGCAGCGTGTCGGAGAGGCCGTCGCGGCCGTCGCGCCGGTCGCGGGCCAGTTCCTCCACCACGAACGGGTTGCCGCCGCTGCGCTGCCAGAGCTGGTCGGCGGCCTCGGGCGGCAGCGGCGCGCCGACCACGGCGGCGGCCAGTTCGTCGGTGGCGGATCGGTCCAGCGGCAGCAGGTCGATCACCCGCACCGAGCGCAGCCGGCGCAGCTCGGTGAGCACCCGGCGCAGCGGGTGCGCGCCGCGCAGCGACTCGGCCCGGATCGCGGCCAGCACGGAGAGCTGGAGGTCGCCGAGGCCGGCCAGCAGGTAGAGCAGGAGCTGCCGGGTGCTGCGGTCGACCCACTGCAGATCGTCGAGGACGAGCACCAGCGGCCGTCCGCCGGCCACCACGTGCAGGCCCTGGGCGACGCGTTCCAGCAGCGCGCCGGCGCCGTCCGGGCCGGGGGTCTCCTCGTCGAAGACCTGCAACACCCCGCGGATCGCCGACGTGGTGCGCGCCTGCGCCTGCTCGGCGTCGAGCCGGCGCAGCGCCTGCCGTACCGGGTGCAGCGGCGAGGCGTCTCCGATGTCGAGGCAGGTGCCGGTGAGCACCAGGGCGCCGGTCTGCCGCAGTTGCTCTCCGACCTCGGTCAGCAGGCGGGTCTTGCCCACCCCGCTCTCTCCGGTGAGGAACACCGCGCCGGTCTGCCCGGGCCGTAGGTCGTCGAAGAGCGCCGACCGCAGCGTCGCCATGGTCCCGGTACGGCCGACGAGCGGTGCCGTGTCCACGTCGCTGGCCATGGGACGCAGCCTAGTCACAGGTCCCCGCACCGTTCTACGGCCTCGGGGCCGGACTCGTACCTCTCGCGTCGACTACACGACTAATGGTTGCGGGTGCCCGACATACGTCGTCCTACAGATCCCCCGACAACCCGGTGGTGAAAGTCTGCTGAGGTCGTCGGGCACCACGATCGGGAAAGGGTGGGTGCGATGTTGATCACCACGCCCGCAGGGAGTCGGGAAGCCGTCATCGCGGCGTGCCGGCCGGTGCCCGAGGAACGACGTACCGTCACCGTCCTCTTCGTCGACATCGTCGGCTCGACCCGTCTGGTCGAGCGGCTCGACCCGGAGGACGTACGCGCGTTGCAGCGCGCCTACTTCGGCACCGTCGCCTCGGTGCTGCGCCGCTGGCGGGGCGTGGTGGAGAAGTACGTCGGCGACGCGGTGATGGCGCTGTTCGGCACGTCCGGTTCGGACGGTCTCGACGCGTACCGGGCGGTGCGGGCCGGGCTGGACATCCAGGCCGCGCTGGAGCGGCGGCGACCGGCCGGCATCCGGCTGCGCGTGCGGGTCGGCGTGGCGACCGGCGAGGTGCTGCTGGACCTGGCCGGGGTCCACGACGGCGGCCACGGCGCGGCCAGCGGCGCGGTGATCACCACGGCGGCCCGCCTCCAGGAGCACGCGCCGCCCGGCGGGGTCGTGGTCTGCCCGGTCACCCGCACCGCGGTGGCGGGGCTGGTCGAACAGCGTCCACTCGCCACCCTGACGCTGGCCGGCAAGGCCCTGCCGCTGGACGTGTGGCGGGTGACCGGGGCGGCCGGGAGCAGACCGGCCCGGCACCGCGTCCCGCTGGTGGGCCGCCGCCGGGAACTGGCCGGCGCGGCCGACGAGGTGACCCGGGCACTGCGCGAGCGCCGTCCCCGGTGGATCTCGCTGGTCGGGCCGCCGGGCAGCGGCCGCAGCCGGCTGCTGCACGAGGTGACCCGCGCCGTGTCGCACGTGGACGGTGTGCCGGTGCGCCGGCGGGTGACGGCCTGCCCGCCGTACCCGTGCGGGGAACTGGCGCCGCTGGCCGACCTGGTCCGTCCCCGGCCGGACGGCTCGGTCGCGGACGGCCCGGTCGCGGACGGCCCGGGCAGCGGCGTGCTCGCGGCGTTCCTCGCCGCACCGGACGACGACACGGTGGCGGCCCGCGCCGTGGTCGCCTGCCGCGAGGCGCTGCTCGGCCTGGCCGCCGACGCGCCGGTGGTGGTCGCGGTGGACGACCTGGACCGGGCCGCCCCGGCGCTGCGCCGGTTCCTGCACCAGCTCCACGTGGCCGCGGGTGAGCGGGGACTCCCGCTGGCGGTGGTCACCACGTGCGGCTCCGGCTCGGCCGACCCGCTGCCCACCCCGGCGCGGCGGATCCCGGTGGAGCCGCTGGGCCCGCTGGACACCGGGCGCCTGCTGCGGCACCTGCTCGACCGGGCCGGGCGGCCGGCCGCGCTCGCCGCGCGGCTGGTCGCGCTGGTCGGCGGCAGTCCGGCGGTCGCGACCGCGTACGCGTCCGCGGACCCGGCCGGCGAGCCGGGTGGCGTACCGGCCGCCGCGCGCCGCCTGGTGGACGCCCGGCTGGACCGGCTCGACGGTACGCACCGGGCGGTGCTGCTGGCCGGCGCCGCCCGGAGTGGCCCGGTCGTGGCCGCCTCGGTGGAGGCGATGCTCGGCTGGCCCGCCGGCCGGGCCGGGCCGGTGCTGCGGGCCCTGGCCGCCGCTGGGCTGCTCCGCCAGGTCACGGCGGACGGCTGGGCTGTTGACGCGCTGGTGGCGCGGGTGGCCGCGATGCGGCTGTCCCGTGCGGTACGCGCGGACTTCGCCCGCCGCCTGCGCGCCGCGAAGGACACCGCTGCCGGCCGTGTGCCGGCAGCGGGAACCGGCGTCCCGTCCCGGGGCGCCGGCGAGCGGGAGGTCTGCCCGCTCGGGGCGGGACGGTCGCGCCGGTCGGGTGGAGGGGCCCGACCGGCGCCCGTCCCGCCGGACCGGCCGGACGGGTCCGACGCGCTGTGTCCGGTGCCCGGGCAGCCGGGCCGGTCCGGCGCGCTCCGGGCGGTGCCCGCACGGCCGGGGCAGCCGGTGCGCGCCGGACCGGCGACGGGCGGCGCGACGGGGACCGTCGCGGATGCCGCGGAGTGGTCCCGGTGGCGGAACGGCCCGGCGTCCGCGGTCACGGCGTGGCCCGGGCAGCGGACCGATCCGTCACCAGCGGTCCCGGCACGGCAGGAGCGGCGGACCGGTCCGCCCGGGCGGGTGGGCCGGAACCGGCGAAGAACCGGGTCCGGCGGGCAGGCGCTCGGGCTGGCCGCATGACGTTCGGGTCGGAGCGGGCACGGGGCCACTCCGGCCCGGACGTCACCCGGCACGCAGGTGTGCGGGCGCGGGCCGGCGGGCCGGCGATCAGTCGCGGGCGATGGTGCGGCTGCGGCCCCGGAACTCGGCCACCACCTCGTCCCCGCGTCGCACGCTCACGTCGTAGATCCCGCTGCGGCCGTGCCGGACCCGCTCGGTGGCGTACGCCTCCAGCAGGTCGCCCTCGCGTACCGGGCGCAGGAAGCTGATCTCGCCGCCGGCCGCCACCGTGGCCGGGCCGTGGCTGTTGCACGCCAGCGCGAACGCGGTGTCGGCGAGCAGGAACACGAAGCCGCCGTGCCCGATCGCGTGCCCGTTGAGCATCGACGGGGTGACCCGCATCCGAGCGACCGCCGCGCCGTCACCGGCCGAGACGAGTTCGATGCCGAGCCCCTTGGACGCCACGTCGGCGTCGAACATGTCGTGCGCCGCCGTCCGGCCGCCGTCACCGCTCATCTCAGGACTCCCGCCGCTGGTCGACGATGCGGCGCATCTTGCCCATCGAGCGTTCCACCCCGTCCGGCTCGATCACCCGTACCGCCACTGACACCCCGATGGTGTTCTTGACCTGCTCGACCAGCGTCGCGCCGGCCCGCTCGGCCTCGTCGGCGGCGGCGCCCGCGCGCCGCTCCACGTGCACGGTGAGCGTGTCGAGCCGGCCCCGCCGGTCGAGCACGCACTGGAAGTGCGGCGACAGGGCCGGGGTACGCAGGATCAGCTCCTCGATCTGGGTCGGGAAGACGTTCACTCCCCGGACGATCATCATGTCGTCGGTACGCCCGGTGATCTTCTCGATCCGCCGCATCGGACGGGCGGTGCCGGGCAGCAGCCGGGTCAGGTCGCGGGTGCGGTAGCGGACCACCGGCATGGCCTCCTTGGTCAGCGAGGTCAGCACCAGCTCACCCCGCTCCCCGTCGGGCAGCACCTCCCCGGTGACCGGGTCGATGATCTCCGGATAGAAGTGGTCCTCCCACAGGTGCAGGCCGTCCTTGGTCTCCACGCACTCGACCGCCACACCCGGGCCCATCACCTCGGACAGGCCGTAGATGTCCAGCGCGTGCATGTCCAGGCGATGCTCCAGCTCGCGGCGCATGTCCTCGGTCCACGGCTCGGCGCCGAAGACGCCGACACGCAGCGAGGTGGCGCGCGGGTCGACGCCCTGGCGTTCCATCTCGTCCACGATGGCGAGCATGTAGCTGGGGGTCACCATGATGACCTCCGGCTCCAGGTCGCGGATCAGCATGACCTGGCGCTCGGTCATGCCGCCGGACACCGGGACGACCGTGCAGCCCAGTTCCTCGGCGCCGTAGTGCGCGCCGAGACCGCCGGTGAACAGCCCGTAGCCGTACGCGACGTGCACCCGGTCGCCGCGGCGGCCCCCGGCAGCCCGGATCGAGCGGGCCATGAGCTTCGCCCAGGTGTCCAGGTCGGCGCGGGTGTAGCCGACCACTGTGGGACGGCCGGTGGTGCCGGAGGAGGCGTGCAGCCGGGCGACACGCTCGCGGGGCACCGCGAACATGCCGAACGGGTAGTTCTCGCGCAGCTCCGCCTTCGCGGTGAACGGGAAGCGGGCCAGGTCGGCCAGCTCACGCAGGTCGCCGGGGTGGGCGCCGAGGGCGTCGAACGCGCGCCGGTAGTGGGGCACGTTGTCGTACGCGTGCCGCAGCGAGTGCCGCAGCCGGTCCAGTTGCAGCGCGCGCAGCTCGTCGACACCGATCCGCTCGACGGGATCCAGCTCGTCCGGACGGGGCGTGCGCTCCTCCACGGTGACCTCCTGGCACGACGGGCCCGGACGCCGCGCGCCGGGCGCTGCCGCCCACCGTACGCCCGCCTCCCCCTCCCCCGCTCTCTCCCCCGCGATCTTGCACTTGCCGCCCCTCGGATGCCGCGAATGTCCGGTCCGCCGGGGCGGAACCTGCAAGATCGCGGAGAGCGGAGGGCCGGGCGCGGGGGCAGGGTTATGCTCGCGGGTGCTGGTGGGAGGTGTTGTGTCCGATCCCCGCGTCGACCCGGACGTCGATCTGCGCGTACCGGCGGACCGGACGGAACTGTCCGCGCACCCGGCAGTCGTGCTCGGCGTGATCGCCGCCGGTGGCGTGTCCGGCGCGCTCGCACGGGCGGGCGCCCAGGCGGCGGTGCCGCACCAGCCCGGCGAGTTCCCGTGGGCCACGTTCTCCGTCAACGTGGTCGGGTGCCTGCTCATCGGCGTGCTGACGGCGGTGCTCGCCGCCCGCCCGGCCCACCCGCTGACCCGGCCGTTCCTCGGCGTCGGCGTGCTCGGCGGGTTCACCACGTTCTCCGCGTACGCGGTCGATGCGCAGCGCCTGCTGACCGACGGCGCGGCCGGCACGGCGGGCGTCTACCTGGCCGCGACTGTGCTCGGCGCGCTGGCGGCGGTCGCCACCGGGGACACGGTGACCGCCCGGCTGCTGGCCGCCCGCGACGGGAGCCGACGGTGACCGCCCGGAACGGGAGGCGACGGTGACAGTCCTGCTGATCGCGCTCGGCGCCGCGATCGGCGCGCCGCTGCGCTACCTGACCGACCGGGCGGTGCAGGCCCGGCACGGCTCACCGTTCCCGTGGGGCACGCTGACCGTCAACGTGGCCGGGTCGCTGCTGCTCGGCGGCCTGCTCGCGGCGCCCGTCGGCCCGGGCGTGACAGCGCTGGCCGGCACCGGCTTCTGCGGCGCGCTGACCACCTGGTCCACGCTCAGCTACGAGACGCTGCGCCTGGCCCGCACCGGGAAGCGCCACCTCGCGTACGCGAATGTGGCGCTCAGCGTGGTCGCGGGGCTCGGCGCGGCGTTCCTCGGCTACGTCCTCGTCACCGCGCTGAGCGGCTGACCGCGCCGGTCAGCCGGTCAGCGGGCCCGGCGCTCCGGGTGGGCCCGGTTCCACGCCCGCATCCGCTCCGGGTAGCCGGTGCGGGCCGCCTCGTACAGCGGCACCGCGTGCTTCTGGGCGATCCGGCCGGCGACGCGGGGCGAGCCGGTACGGCGGCGGATCCACTCGCCGTCGTCCGCGATGGCGACGACTGTGGTGTCGGTGGCCGTGGTCTCCGGTTCCAGGTAGAACTCGACCCCGCGCCGGCTGGTGACGAACGCCTCCAGCTGCGCCAGGTCCTCCTTGTTCGCCTCGCGGTCGAGCTTCGTGGGCGTCGTCGGGTCGGCGGCCCGGCGGCTGAACCAGCCCATGCCCGCCTCCTCTCCTCGCGTTCGCTCCAGTGCAGCACGCCCGCCTGGCAGGCGGCTGGGAGCGCGGTGGGAGTCGGCTGGACCGGCTCAGCCGACCTTCGCCGCCGGGGCACCGGCCTGCGCGTCCGGCGCGGTCGGGCGCTCCCGCAGCACCGGCACCAGCGCGAGCGTCGGCAGCAGGAGCAGCGGCACCACGCCGAGCGCGGACAGCACCCCGAAGTGGTCGCCGAGGAAGCCGAGCAGCGGCGGCCCGGCCAGGAAGGCGGTGTAACCGATCACCGCCACCACGCTCACCCGGGCCGGGGCCTTGTCCTCGTCGTCGGCGGCGGCGCTCATCCCGACCGGGAAGCCGAGCGAGGCGCCGAGTCCCCACAGCGCGACGCCGACCACGGCGAGCGGGCCGGACCCGGCCAGCACGGCCAGCGCCGCGCCGGCGGACGCCGTCGCGATGGTCGCGTACAGCACCGGCACCCGCCCCCACCTGTCGATGGCGACGGTGCCGACGGTACGGCCGAGCGTCATGCCCACCACGAACACGCCGAACACGGCGGCGCCGACGGCCTCGTCGACCCCGTACCCGTCCACGAACGCCACCGCGAGCCAGTCGTTGGCGCTGCCCTCGGTGAACGCCATGACCAGCACCAACAGCCCGACCAGCAGCGTGCGGGGCTCGCGCCAGGCGGCCAGCAGCGCCCGCCGCCGGGCCGCCGGCTCCCCGTCTCCGGCCGCCTCGGCAGGTGCGGCGAGGAACGCCCGGGCGCCGAGCAGCGTGCCGACCAGGACCAGCACGGACAGGACCGGCAGGTGCACCCCGACGGGTACGTCCAGCCGGGCGGCGCCGGCGCCCAGCCCGGCCCCGGCCACCGAGCCGAGGCTCCAGGCGGCGTGGAAGCGGGGAAGGATCGTGCGGCCGAGGCGCTTCTCCACCGCGGCGCCCTCGACGTTCATCGCCACGTCGCACAGGCCGGAGCCGAAGCCGAACGCGGCGAGCCCGAACCCGACCCCGACGACGGATCCGGCCAGGCTGGCGGCGAGACCGGCCCCGGTCAGGCCGAGCGTGACGAGCACCACCGACACGGCCACCGTGCGCGCGGGCCCGAGCCGCTGGGCGACCAGGCCGGCGGTCGGCATGGCCAGCAGCGAACCCGCCGACACGCAGAGCAGCAGCAGCCCGAGCCGGCTCGGGCTGAGGTCGAGCGCCTCGCGGGCCGCCGGAACCCGGGAGAACCAGCTCGCCACCGCGAGCCCGTTGAGGGCGAAGACGACGGCGACGCCGTTGCGGGCGGTCAGCACCGCCCGGGGCGCCGGTGGCCGCTTCCCGGCCGGCGCGTCGATGGTGCTGCTCACGGTGCGGTAGTCCCTTCCCCCGGCTGGTCCCGACGACAATCGCACACCTGAGAGCGCTACCACCACAAGCGCCGTTATGGCTTAGCTCATCCACGCCCGAGCAGGCATGATGCGGACATGGGAACGCCGACCACACGCCCCGCCACGCTCGACGACGTGGCCCGCGACGCCGGGGTGTCCCGGGCCACCGCCTCCCGGGTGCTCGGCGGCTACGGGTTCACCTCGACGGACGCCCGCGCCCGGGTGCGGGCCGCCGCCGAGCGCCTCGACTACGTGCCGGACCTCGCGGCCCGGGCGCTGGTGCGCGGAGCAGGCGTACGCCTGGTGGTGGCGGTGGTGGGCCGCGACGACACGGTGCTGGACGACCCGTACGTGCACCGGGTGGTGAGCGCGGCGTCGCGGGTGTGCGCTCCGCACGGCGTCGGCGTGGCCCTGGAGTGGCTGCCGCTGGCCGACCCGTCGGGGCTGACCCGGCTCGGCACGGACCGGGGCGTCTGCGGGGTGATCCTGGTCAACACGACCCAGGCGGCGCTGGACGCGGTGCCGCCGAGGCTGCGCGGCCGCGTCGCCTCGATCGGCCAGGGCTCGGCGACGGTACCGTCGTTCGACGTCGACAACGCCGGTGGCGCGGGCGAGGTGCTGCGTCATCTGTACGCCACCGGCCGGCGCCGCATCGTCATGGTCACCGGGCCGCGCTGGCTGAGCTGCGCCGAGCGTTCGGTCACCACGTACCGGGAGCTGATGCGGGAGTCGGGGTCGCCGGAGCGGCTGGTCACCGGCGACTTCACCACGGCACGGGGCGGCCGGGCGGCGCTGGAGGCGCTGCGCCGGTGGCCGGACGCCGACGCGGTCTACGCGGCCAGCGACGCCACCGCGTTCGGCGTGATCGCCGCGCTGCGCGGGCGCGGTGTGCGGGTGCCGCACGACGTGGCGGTGGCCGGGTTCGACGACCTGCCGTACGCGGCGATCAGCAGCCCGCCGCTGACCACCGCGACCCACCCGGTCGACCGGATCGCTGCCGCTGCGGCCACGGCCGTGCTGACGCGCGCGCCGGTCGCCCCGAGCACCGCGTTCCCGTCGACGCTGGTCACCCGGGAGAGCGCCTGAGCGCCGGTCACGGAGGAAGGAGGGGTCCGATGGGCGGAGTCATGACGTGGATGTACCGGGGCGGCCGGCCGAACCGGCTGGCCCGGATGATGAACGCGCTGTCGGCCTGGCAGTACGGCGCCGGCCTCGCCCCGCGGCACTGGGTGACCATGGAGGTGCCGGGCCGTCGCACCGGCCGGACCGTCTCGGTGCCGATCGTCGTCGCCGACCACGACGGCGAGCGTTACGTCGTGTCGATGCTGGGCGAGCGGGCCAACTGGGTGGCGAACGTGCGCGCCGCGGGTGGGCGGGTGGTGCTGCGTCGCCGCCGCCGCGAGCCGGTGCGGCTGGTCGAGGTGCCGGTGGCGCAGCGGCCACCGATCCTGCGCCGTCACCTGGCGCTCGCCCCGGGCGCACGGGCGCACGTGCCGGTGGACCGGCACGCCCCGCTCGCCGAGTTCGCAGGGGCCGCCGCGGGCATCCCGGTGTTCCGGGTCGTGGCGGCGGAGCCCTCGGCGCGGTGACCCGCCGCCGGGGTCGTCACCGGGGAACACGGCGGAACGGCGTCGCGACAATCCTTCAGAATATCGATCGCTCGCGTTTTCGAGGTCGTCCGAACGGGAGAGGGAGCCGGTAAGATCGGCGACAGAACGGCGACCGATCACGGACTGCCCGGCGACCGGAACCGGCTCACACTGAGCGCATGAATACGAGACTCCGCCGCAGCCGGGCATTCGGCCTCGCGGTGTGTCTCGCCCTCGTGGCGATATTGAGCGGCTGCATGCAGCTCAACCTCGGGCTGACCGTGAACGACGACGACACCGTCTCCGGTCAGCTCCTGCTCACCGCGCCGAAGTCCGTGCTCAAGCAGCGGAACCCGGACCCGGCGGTGGCGTTCGCCGAACTGCGGCCGAACATTCCCTCACTTCCACCCGGAGCGGAGACCCGGTACGAGGACACCACCTCGTACGGCATTCAGATCACGTACCGGAAAACGCCGCTGGCGCAATTCACGAGCGAAAGCGTGAATCTTGTCCGGGACGATGATCTCATTCGCTTCTCGCTTCCGCTGGACCCCAAGAAATACGGCGGCAAGTTCGGGCAGCAGGATCCGCGCCAGCAACAGGCGTTCATGACCTTGATGGAGTTCGAGATCTCGGTGACGTTCCCCGGCCGGGTGCTCGACACCAACGGCACGATCACCGGACGCTCGGTCAGCTGGAAGGTGGTCGCCAACCAGCCCAAGCCGGCCGAGTTGCGCGCCATCGCCCAGGCGCCCCCGCCGCCCGCCACCAGCCCGGCAGCAGTGGTGACCGGTGACGGCTCCTTCCCCTGGCTGCCGGTCGTCGCCGGCGCGGTCGTCCTGCTGCTGGTCGTCGCCGTGGTGGTCGTGCTCCTGCTGCGGCGCCGGGGCTCCCGCAGCGGCCCGGCCACGACGGCCACCACCGGTCCGGGCGCCCCCACCGGCCCGGGAGCGCCCGCCGGACCGGCACCCGCGGCCACCACGGGACCGAACGCGCCCGGCAACCCCGCCGCACCGGCGCCACCCGCCGGTCCGCCGGCCTGAGAACCCACCGACCACCGACGGCGCCCGCGCCGGCGGCCCACCAGCACACCGGGCGGAACCCGGGTTCACCGAACCCGGAAACCGCCGCACCACTCCACCCCGACCGCACCACCGCACCATCGGAAAAGGGGGATCGCCGTGAACGATCTCTTCACCTGGGCCGCCCTGGGCAGCCTCACCGGCGCCAGCGCCGCCACCCTGCTCGCCACGAACGTCATCGGCGGGCTGATCGGACCGAGCGGCGACAAGGCGCGCAAGTGGATCGCGCTGGGCATCGCGCTCCTGCTGTCCTACCTGACCGCCGCGTTCGCCGACGACGCCGGCCCGGAGAAGTGGATCATCGCGTTCTTCAACGGCCTGGTGATCTTCTCGGCCGCGCTCGGCGTCAACCAGCTCCCCCCTGGCAACCGGCAGGCGACGCAGGCGTCGCCCACCCAGCTCGCCCAGGGGCAGGAGCCCCGCTTCGTCCGCTCCTGGGTCTGAGAGAGGTGACCCCCATGATCTTCGGCATCCTCAGCGCGGCCGTCCAGGTCGTCTTCGGCGCCCTGCTCGGGCAGCTCGCCGCCGGCACCGTCGGCCTTCTCGTCGGCGCGGTCGTCGGCCTGCTCGTCGGCGCGCCGTTCGGCTGGGCGTCCGCCTCGGCCGGCACGTACGGCGCCGACCCGAAGGGGATCTTCCTCTTCGTGATCGACCACACGTGGAGCCTGCTCAACACGTTCGCCGGGGCGCTCTACCTGGCGCTGCACCTGGTCTTCGGTCACCAGCTCGACCGGGTCGTCTCGGCCGGCAGCGGCCGGGTCAACGTCGTCGAGGGCGTCTCCCCCCGGTACGCCACCACGATCGGCACCGTCTGCGCCGGGTCCAGCCCGGGCATCCAGCGGCACGAGGACGTGCACGTGTTCCAGGCCCGGCTGCTCGGCCCGTTCTACCTGCCGCTGGTGGCGCTCAACTACGCGCTGTTCACCATCGCACCGGTGTGGCTGCTCTGGCACGACCACACCAACGCGCCGATCAACCGGTTCACCCGCTACTTCGAGATCGGCGTCTACCCGCACGTGTGGAACGAGGCCATCGCGTACCGCATCCAGGGGACGCCACCGCGATGACCGGCGCGATCGAGGCGGCCGTCGCGGACGTCGCGAGCTGGCTGGCCGGGGCCGCGGGTGAACCCGTACCGGTCGGTCCGCCGCGCGACGACCCCGACGGCGGTCTCACGGTCTGGCCGCTGGAGCTGCGGCCGGCCCGGCAGACCGCGACCGGCGGCGCGACGCGCGAGCCGTACCGGTTCATGGTCCGCCTGCTGGTCTCCGGCGGCGGGCCGGCGGCGCTGCCCGCGCTGGACCGGGTGCTCGCCGCCGCCACCACGGCGGGCCGGCCGGAGCTGGTCCTGGCCGCCGGCGACCCGGCGCTGTGGCGGGCGCTGGGCGTGGCGCCCCGGCCCGCGCTGCTGCTGGACGCGCCGGCCCGGGTGGAACGGCCGGTCCCGGTCGCGCCGCCGGTACGGCAGCCGCTGCGGCTGCGGCAGCTCGGCATGCGCACGCTGCACGGGCGGGTGGTCGGTCCGCAGGACCAGCCGCTCGCAGCCGTCCGGGTGGAGCTGGTGGGCGCCGCCCAGGCCACCGAGACCGACGCCGCCGGCCGGTTCCGGCTGGCCGGCGTGCCGCACGACCCCGACGCGCCGGACGCCCCGGTGCGGATCCGGCTCACCGGCGCGGGGCGCGTCCACACCGCCGAGCTCGACCCCGAAGGCGACGGCCTGATCGTCGTCCGCGCCCCCGACTGACGTCCCGAGGAGGACCGATGCCCACCTACTTCTCCCCCGGCATCTACGTCGAGGAGGTGCCCAGCGGGGCCCGCCCGATCGGGCCGGTCGGCATGAGCACCGCCGCGTTCGTCGGGGTCGCGCCCGACCGCGGCGCCCACGTCGGCGAGGCGCTGGCGGTGAACAGCTGGACCGAGTTCCTGCGGCTCTACGCCGACGGCGAGCAACTGGAGAGCACCCCGCTGGCCCGCGCCGTGTTCGGCTTCCTGGACAACGGCGGCACCCGCTGCTGGGTCGTCAACGTCGGCGAGGGCGGCCGGCTCACCGGCACCGGCGGGCGGCGCGGCGGCCTGGAACTGCTGGAGGCCATCGACGAGATCTCCATCCTGGCCGCGCCCGGCTACCACGACCCGGTGTCGCACGAGGCCCTGATCAGCATGGCCGAGCGGCTGCGCACCATGGTCGCGATCTGCGACCCGCCGCCGGAGGTCACCGACGTCTCCCGGCTCACCCGCGTCGGCACGCCGGGCAAGCCGCCCAAGCCCGCGTCGGCCGGCTCGGCCGCGTCGTCCGACAAACCCGCCGAGGGTACGCCGGGCGACGGCGACGGCGAACCGCCCGGCACCGGCGGCGACCGGCCCCGGCAGTCGGACTTCGCCACCTTCTACTTCCCGTGGATCCGGGTCCGCGACCCGCTCAGCGGCGACCTCGTGCTCACCCCGCCGAGCGGGCACGTCGCCGGCATCTGGGCCCGCACCGACGCGCTGCGCGGCGTGCACAAGGCGCCCGCCAACGAGCCGGTACGCGGCGCGGTCGACCTCGCGTACCGGGTGACCCGGCCCGAGCACGACGTGCTCAACCCCAAGGGCGTCAACGTGATCCGCTTCTTCGCCGGGGAGGGCATCCGGCTGTGGGGCGCCCGTACGCTCGCCGCCGAAGCCAGCGAGTGGCGCTACCTGAACGTGCGGCGGCTGTCCATCTCCATCGAACAGGCCATCGCCAACGGCACCCGGTGGATGGTGTTCGAGCCGAACGACTTCACGCTGTGGCGCTCGATCCGCCGCGACATCGGGGCGTTCCTCACCCGGGTGTGGCGCGACGGCGCGCTGCTCGGCCGTACGCCCGAGGAGGCGTTCTTCGTCAAGTGCGACGAGGAGACCAACCCCGCCGACGTCCGCGACGCCGGAATGGTGGTGGCCCACATCGGCATCGCTGTGGTCAAGCCCGCGGAGTTCGTGGTGTTCAAGCTGAGCCAGTGGGCCGGCGGCACCGAGACCGAGACGATCGGAGGCTGACATGCCCACCACTGCGACGCCGCAGCCGGGAGCACCCGTCGACCCGTACCGGGCGTACCACTTCAAGCTGCTGATCAACGGCATCACCAACGGGCACTTCACCGAGGTCAGCGGCTTCGAGGTGGCGATTCCGGCGCTGTCGTACCGGGAGGCGGGCAACGAGCGCATCCGGGCCGTGCCGGGCCAGGTCGAGTACGCCCCGGTGACCCTCCACTTCGGCCTGACCAGCTCGCGCGAGCTGTGGGACTGGGTGAACGCGGCGGCGAAGGGCACAGTCAACCGGCGCAACGTGTCGGTGGTGCTGCTGGACCCGGCCGGCACCGCCGAGGTGCTGCGCTGGAACATGATCAACGCGTGGCCGACCCGGTGGCGGGGCGCGCACCTGAACACGCTGTCGCAGGAGATCGCCATCGAGGCGCTGACCCTGGCGTACGAGGGCCTGGAGCTGGAGGCCGGCGGTGCCGCCGCCCCGGCGACCGCGTGACCGGCTGGCCCGCGCGCTGCGGGCCACCGCCGACCGCCTGTCCGGACCGGGCTCACCGGACGCACCGTCCTCACCGGATTTCCCGGACTCTCTGGGCTCCCTGGGCTCTCCGGGTTCCCTGGGCTCCCTGGGCTCCCCGGGCTCCCCGGGCTCGCCGGGCTCTCCGGGCTCGCCGGCCGACGTGCTGCGCCCGCCCGGACAGCCGCCCGAGCACTGGCGACGGCTGGTGGAGGCGCACGCTCCGGGCCTCCTGCGCGACCTCCCCCGGCCCTCCGTCGAGCACGGACCTCTCACCGACCCGTCCGCGAACGCCGCCCCGGACCAGACGCCGGTGCGGCGGAGCCGGACGGCCCGGCACGCAGTGGTGCGGTTGTGGCGAGGCTGGACGGCGTTGTTGGCCGACCGCTTCGGCACATCCCGTTCCCGGACGCGCTCCCGCCACGAGGCCGATCCCGGTTCGCCGTCGAGATCTTGGTACGAAAGTGCCCCCATAGGGGCCGCTTCCTACCAAGATCTTCCGCAGCTCCTGGAAGGTGGGACGGGGATCTCGGGAGTTGAGAAGCCTGAGCCACGCGGTGCGGCGCTGCCGCGGCCGGGAGCGGCGGTCACGCGGGCAGGTGGTGGGGAGGGCGCGGCGGGGTCGGAGACCGCTCCGGCGATGGTGGACGCCCGATGCCGCTCGGGTGACGCGGTGCGGCCGGACGACGCCGGGTCACGTGAGAGCCCTTCGCCGTGCGGGTGCGTGACGTCAAGCGGTCCGGCCGGATCGCCGGGTCCGGCGAGATCGGCGTGCATCGCCGACGGCTCCGGGTCGCGGGACGCCCTCGGCACATCAGGCATCCGCGGCACACCGGCCACAGGCACCGGTGCCACAGCCACAGCCACCGAGACCACAGGGACCGCCGGCACCGGACGGACGGCAGAGGCAAGGACCGGCGCGCGCACCAGCGCAGACCCGGACGGCAGCCGTGACGCCATCGGATCGCCGGGCCGCGTCACGTCCGGCGACTCGGCCTCGCCGTCGACCTTTGAGCGGTGGCCCAGCCTCGGCGCGGGCCGGGTGGAGGCGCTCCGGAACCTCGCACAGATCCGCCGGGGCCGGGCACGGCACCGGAATGACGCCGCCGGGGCGGACCTGTCGCCCGATCGAGGCGACGTGCTCCCGCTCGTCTTCGCGGCTGCGCCACCGTCGTTGCCGCATGGACCGGCCGCACACACCAGGGGCGGTCGAACCGGGTCGGCGAACTGTCGCGGCGGGACCGGGGACGGATCCGTCGCCGACCACCCGGGACGGGCCGCCGGCTCGCCGTACCCGGATGGGCACGACCCGGCTCCCGGCGGCGAGCTCCGGGCGCGACAGTGGCAGCGACCCGCGCGGCCCCCGTCCGGCAGCCCGTGGCCGGTCCTGCCGGACGACGCCGGCCCGGCCCGGACGACGAACCCGGCCGACGCGGCCCGGGCGGCCGACGGCGGAGCACACGCGGATCCGTGGCCGGTGCTCCCGGCCGAACCGGCATGGCTTCCGACACCGACCCCGTGGGGTGACACGGTCCGGCTGGACCGGGAACAGGCGGGTGACTGATGGAGCGCGTCGCCTTCCTCGTGGACGAGTCAGGTACCCGGGTCGACTGCCTGCTCAACCCGGAGACCGTGCAGGTGACCCGGCTGGCCGGGGTACGCCCGCGCGGCGGACCGGACGGGCCGCTCACCGGCGCCGGGCTGGCCGACGACCCGCTCGTCTTCACCGGCGGCGGACGTACCGAGCTGGTGCTGGACCTGCTCTTCGACGTCGACTTCGTGGAGTCGCCGGCCCGGCCCGAGGACGTCCGTGCGCTGACCCGGCCGCTGTGGATGCTCGCCGAGAACTCGGCGGTCGAGCACGGCTGGCTGCGCCCGCCGCTGGTCCGCCTGGTCTGGGGCAAGACCTGGAACGTCCCGGGCGTGATCACGGCGATCGCGGAACGCTTCGACGCGTTCACCCTCACCGGTACGCCCCGGCGGTCCTGGCTGCGGTTGAAGCTGGTCCGGGTCGCGGAGGGCGCGGAGGCGGCGCGCGCCGGGTTCGAGGAGGAGCTGGCCGCGGCGAGCACACCCGCTGTCGCGCCCGGGTCGGCGGTGGTGGCCGCCGCCGACGGCGCGGCCGAGCCGGGCTGGTCCGGGGTGCGCTTCGACCTGCTCGCCCACGACGCGCTGGGCTCGCCGCTGCGCTGGCGGCTGCTCGCCGAGCACAACCGGATCACCGACCCGCTCACCGTGCCCGCGGGCACCGCGCTCGCCGTCCCCCCGGTCGGCGCCGCCACCGCCCCGCCGGATGCCGTCACCACGGGAGGCACCCCGTGACCCGCCACGCGACCAGTCCGACGCGGCAAGCGGCCATCGGGAGCAGGCCGTGAGCCGGGCCGCCCTCGTGACCGTGGACGGCCGGCCGCTGGCCGACCCGGCCCGGCTGCGCGGCATCCGCGTCGCCGCCCGGCTGGACCGGCCCGCGCAGTGCGAGCTGACGCTCACCGCCGCCCCCGGAGCGGGCCCGCTCGACCCGCCGGTACGCCCCGGCGCCACAGTCGACGTCCGCCTCGACGGGCAGTCGGAGGCGCTGTTCACCGGCGAGGTGACGGCAGTCGAGCGGGAGTACGCCGGTGACGGCGTCGCGCTGGCCCGGATCCGGGCGTACGACCCGCTGCACCGGCTGCGCAAGCGGCAGGAGCTGCGGGTGTTCGAGTCGGTGACCGCCGCCGAGCTGGCCGGTGAGCTGTGCGCCGGGCTCGGGTTGAGCGTGACGGCCGATGAGGACGGGCCGCGCCTGGACCGGCTGCTCCAGCACCGGCACACCGACCTGGACCTGCTGTGCGAGGTGGCCGGCCGGGCCGGGCTGCACCTGGGCGCCGACGGTGACCGGTTGCGGCTGTTCACGCTGGACGGGTACGGGGAGCCGCTGCCGTTGACGCTCGGCGAGACGGTGCACGCGTTGCGGGTCACCGAGAACCTGGACCGGGCGGGCGCGGAGTGCGCCGTCCTCGGCTGGCATCCGCAGCGCGCCGAGCCGCTGAGCCAGCGGGCGGACGAGGCGCGCAGCGGGCGGCGCATCCCGCTGCGCCCGGACCCGGGCGACGTCGGCGCGGACGGCGTACGCACGGCTGTGGACCAGCCGGGCCGCAGCGACGACGAGCTGGCCGCGCTGGCCCAGGCCGGACTGGACAGCCGGGTGGCGGCGATGGTCACCGCCGAGGGCACCGCGGAGGGCGACCCGGCGCTGCGGCCCGGCCGCCGGATCGCCCTCGCCGGCGTCCCGGACGCGCTGGCCGGGGTGTACGTGCTCACCGAGGTGGTGCACACGGTGGACGCCGACGGGCACCTGACCCGGTTCTCCACGGCGCCGCCCGGCCCACCGCCGACGGCCGCTCCCCCGGCGGCGACAGTCACGCTCGGCACCGTCACCGACATCGACGACCCGGACGGGCTGGGCCGGGCCCGCGTGGTGCTCCCGGCGTACGGCGATCTGGACGCCGGCTGGCTCGCGGTGCTGTGCCCGGGCGCGGGCCGGGGCAAGGGGATCGTCGCGCTGCCCGACCCGGACGACACCGTGCTGGTGGCGCTGCCCGGCGGCGAACCCGCCTCGGGCGTGGTGCTCGGTTCGCTGTTCGGCGCGGTCGAGCCGTACGACGCGGGGATCGTCTCCGGGCGCTCGCGCCGCTGGTCGATGCGGACCGGCACCGGGCAGTCCATCGTGATCGACGACGACGGGCGGACGCTTCGGCTGGCCACCGACGCGGGCAGCTTCGTCGAGCTGCGTCCCGAGCTGACCACCGTGCACGCGGCCGGTGACCTGGTGCTGTCCGCGCCCGGCCGGGCCGTCGTGGTGCGCGGCCGCACAGTCGACTTCCTGCACGCCCCGGCGGCCGAGGACGCCGAGACCGCCGCCGCGCAGGCCCGTACGCTCGCCCGTTCCGCCGGAGGTGGCTGATGCGCTGGATCCACCGCGACTCGCTGATCACCTGTGGACACGACGGGCGGGTGAAGAACCGCCCGTCGCAGGACTGGGTCACGGTCCGGGGCGTGCCGGTGCTGGTGCGGCCCGACCCGGAGGGGCGCGACATCACCGCCTGCCCGAACTACGGCCCGACGATCAAACCGTGCCTGCACACGCTGACCGTGACAGTGGGTTACAGCACGTGGGTGCGGGTGGACCGGCAGCCGGTGGTGCTGTCACACCTCGACGGCCTCACCGACGGCACCCCGCCGGGCACCGTGCACCACCAGGTCCGCGACGTGCGGCAGGGCTTCCTGGGGGCGGACGCGTGAGGGCCTTCCGCTTCGTCGGCGCCGGCTTCGACGCGGGCCGCGCCGGTGGTCTCGCGCTGACCGCCGCCGGCGGGCTCGCCATGACCGACGGCGACGAGACGGTACGCCAGGCGCTGTACCTGCTGCTGTCCACCACGCCCGGGGAGCGGCTGATGCGTCCCGGGTACGGGTCGCGGCTGCACCGGCTGGTCTTCGCGCCGAACGACGACACCACCGCCGGGCTGGCGATCCACTACGTGCGGCAGGCGATCCGGCGCTGGGAGCCCCGGGTCGAGGTGCTGGACGTGGACGCCGGTCCCGACCCGGACGACCCGTGGCGCCTGGTGATCCGGCTGGACTACCGGGTCCGGGCCAGCCTCTCCCCCGGCCAGCTGGTGTTCTCCGTCGACCTGCTCCCCGCCGACGAGGAACCCGGCGACACCCCCGACGAGGAGGGCACGTCATGACGCTGCCGGTGCCGCACCTGGACGACCGCGCCTTCCTCGACCTGGTCACCGAGGCGCGGGAACGCATCGCCCGGTCCTGCCCGGACTGGACGGACCTGTCCGCGCACGACCCCGGGATGGCGTTGCTGGAGGCGTTCGCCTACCTGACCGAGGTGATGATCTACCGGCTGAACCAGTTGCCGGAGAAGGCGTACGTCGCGTTCCTGAACCTGCTCGGCGTCACCCGGCACCCACCGGCGGCGGCCTGGGCCGACGTGCGCCTGACCCGCACCGGCCCGGACCGCGGCCCGGTGCGGGTGCCGGCCGGCACCCGGGTCGCCGCGGCGCGCGGCGCCGACCCCCGGCCGGTCGTCTTCGTGACCACCGAGCCGGCGGTGCTGCCCGCCGGGGAGACCACCACGACGGTACGCGTGCACCACTGCGAACCGGTCGAGGCGGAGCTGCTGGGCACCGGCACCGGGCAGCCCGGTCAGGTGTTCCGGGCCGCCCGCGCACCGCTGACCCGCACCACCGAGGCGCTCGATCTGCTGCTCGGCGTGGAGGTGCCGGCGGGCTCGGTGGAGTTGGGCGCCGCGGCCCGGGAGCACGAGGGCCGCACGTACGAGATCTGGCGGCCGGTGGACAGCTTCGCCGGTGTCGGGCCGCAGGCGAAGGTCTACCTGGTGGACCGGGCCTCCGGGGTGGTCACGTTCGCCCCGGCGCTGGACCTGCGCCCGGACACCGGAGCCGCCCCGGCCGTCGAGGGGGCGGCCGGGGCGACCACTGTGGCGGCGGTGCCGCCGGCCGGGCGGCAGGTGCGGCTCTGGTACCGCTGCGGCGGCGGGCCCGCCGGGAACGTGGCGGCGGGCGTGCTCACCAGCCTGCGCGACCCGCTGCCCGGGGTGAAGGTGGACAACCCTGAGCCGGCCACCGGCGGCCGGGACCTGGAGTCGCTGGAGTCGGTGCTGGCGCGCGGGCCGTACGAGTTCTTCGCCCAGCAGCGCGCGGTGACCGCCCGGGACTTCGAGATCCTCGCCACCGGTTCCGGGGCGGTGGCGCGGGCGCGGGCGTTCACACGGGCCGCCGTCTACAGCTTCGCCCGGCCCGGCGAGGTCGAGGTGGTGCTGGTGCCGTACGTGCCGGAGGCGGCCCGGCCCGGCGGACGGCTGCCGGTGGCGGTGCTGCGCGAGCACGAGGTGGAGGAGGCCCGCCGCCGGGTCGAGGCCGACCTGGAACGCCGCCGCGCCCTCGGTACGGCGGTGCGGGCGGGCTGGGCCCGGTACAAGGCGGTGTCCATCCAGGCGCGGGTGGTGGTGCGCCGCGAGGAGGACGTGGACGCGGTGCGCCGCCGCATCCACGACCGGCTGCACCAGACGCTCAGCCCGCTGCCCACGCCGCTGAACCCGGCCGGCTGGGCGTTCGGCGAGCCGCTGCGCGCCTCCAACGTGTACCGGATGCTGGAGCACGCCGAGCCGGGCGTGCGCTACGTCGAGTCGGTGCGGTTCGTGGTCGACGAGGCACCCGACGCGCGGGTTCGCACCGTGGCGGTGGACCAGTACCAGGCCGACACCTGGTACGCCGGCGGCGGCCCGGTGCTGTTCCGCTCCACGAACGCCGGCGCCGGCTGGGAACCGGCCGGCCGGTTCGACGACGAGACGGTGGTCCGGGTGGTGCCCGCGCCCGCCCCGGTACGCCCCGGCGTGGTCCCCCGGGCCGGTTCGGTGGCGGTGGTGACCACCCGCGACGCCGGTGGCTCCCGGGTCCGGCTGAGCACCGACCTGGGTGAGACGTGGACGCTGCTGACCGACCTCGACTCCGGCGTCCGCGACCTGGCCTGGATCGACCGGGACGGCACGGGCGCGCTGCTGCTGGCCACCGACAGCGGCCTGTACGAGGTGCCGCTGCTACCCGGCGCGGTGCCGTTGCAGATCCTGGTCGACCCGGCCGACGCGGACCGGGGCTTCTACGCGGTACGCGCGTTCGTCTCCGAGCGCGGCGCACCCGGGGTGGCGGTGGCCGCGCAGGCCGGATTCGGGGTCTACCTGTCCACAGCGGCCGGACGCCCCGGCACGTTCACCCACGTCGGCCTCGCCAACGTGGACAACCGGGTGCTCGCCGTGCAGTACGACGGCCCGGCCACGCTGCTGTGGTGCGGCGCGGGCGAGCCGGACCCGAAGAAGCCCGGCCAGGGCTGCCACCGGACCCGGCTGTTCGAGTCGGACGTGAAGTGGCAGTCGATGGCATCAGGCTGGATCGGCGGCACCTGCCGGGACCTGACGTTCAGCGGCCCGCTCGCGCTCGCCGCGACGCAGAGCGGCGGCGTGGTCCGGCTCGACACGCTCGCCGGGCAGCCGCAGTGGTCGCCGGTGATGGTCAACTGCGGCCTGCCGCTGCGGGACCGGACCCGGTTCGTCCCGGTCGACGCCATCGCCGCCACCGCGCCCACCGGCACGTCCGGGGCCGGACGGCTGGTGCTGGCCGGCGGCGAGCGCGGCGTGTTCCGCAGCGGCGACGGCGAGGACTGGACGGCGAGCGCCAACCAGGCCACCGCCGACGTGGTCACCGTCCCCGGCACCTGGCTGCTCTGCTCCGGCGAGCACGACATCGAGGTGGTGCGGCAGGATGCGCCGAGCGGCGATTGAGCGGCTGCTGCCGGCCGCGTACCAGCGGGCCGCCGGCCCGGGCAGCGTGCTGGGTGCGCTGCTGGACGTGATGGAGGCGCTGCACGCCCCGGACGAGGCGGTGCTCGCCGACGTCGACGCGCTGTTCGGGCCGTACCGGACGCCGGACGGGTTCGTCGCGTACCTGACCCGCTGGGTGGCGATGGATCATGTGGTCGCCGCACCCCGCGCCGACGCGCCGCTGCCGTTGCCGGCAGGCCGGTTACGGGACCTGGTGGCGCACGGCGCGCTGCTGGCCCGGTGGCGCGGCACCCCGTACGGCATGCGGACCGCGCTGGAACTGGCCACCGGCGTGACCGGGTTCGTGCTGGACGAGCCGCCCGAACGGCCGTTCCACCTCGTGGTGCGGGTGCCGCCGGCCGCCGCCGACCGGCTCGCGCTGGTCACCCGCATCGTCGAGGCGGAGAAACCGGCCGCGGTCACCGTCGAGGTGCTCGCCTCCCCGGTCGACGCGGAACCGGCCGATCCGGTCCCGGCCACCCCGAGCCCGCCCCCCGACTCCGGACCGCCCGAGCCGGACACCGCCGAGCCCGCCGCAGGGGTCGCTGCGGTGCGCGCGGTCGGCCGGGCGCACGTACCAGCACCCCTGCCCCACGATCCGCCCGAGGAGCCGTCATGACCACCGAATGGACAGTCGTCGCCGCCGCCGAACAGTTCACGCTGGACGCCCGCAACGCCGGCGAGCTGACGTTCACCGTGTCCAACCCGGGTACCGCGCCGGACACCGTCGTCTTCGACGTGGCGCCGGGCGAGGGCAGCCAGCGGGCCTGGTTCACGGTGGCCGAGCCGCAGCGGGTGGTGCCGGGGCAGGGCTCGGTGTCGTTCCTGGTCCGGCTCGCCGTGCCGCCCGGCACGCCGCCCCGGCGCTACGACATGACCGGGTTCGCGTACTCGGCCAACACCGCGCCGGAGGAGAGTTCCCGATCCAGCGGCCGGGTCACGTACGACGTGCGGGCCGTCGTACCCGCGAAGCGCGCGCCGTGGCCGTGGATCGCCGCCGCCGCGGCGCTGGTGCTGGTCGTGGCCGGGGTGGTGGCCTGGCTGGTGACCCGCGGCCCGGACACCCCGGCTCCGCCGCGCGCCGACGCGGTGACGGTGGAGGCGGAGACGCTCGTCTCCGGCGCGGCGGTGCAGTCCACCACCGGCGCGAAGGCGGAGGTGGTGGCGCAGGAGAACTGCTGCGACGTGGTGTGGTCCGGCGACGCGCAACTGTTCTTCCTGGGCCGGGGCGTGGGCGACCGGGTGACAGTGCAGGTGGACGTGCCGTCCGACGGCACCTGGCGGTTCTCCACCGTGCGCACCACCTCGTTCGACTACGCGAACACGATCTGGCTGGTCGACGGCCGGCAGGTCGGCGACACGTTCTTCGGGTTCAGCCCGACTGTGGTCCGCACCGACGAGGTGGACGTGGGCACCGTGGAGCTGACCCGCGGTCCGCACAAGCTGACGCTCGTGGCGGTGAGCAAGACGCAGGGCACCGACAGGTACTTCGCGGGCGTGGACGAGATCCGCTTCACGCCCGTCGTCCGGCCGTGAGCGCGAGGAGTGAGCCGGTGTTGCGAGCCCCGCAGTCGCGAACCGGGACGGCAACGTGAGCGGGCGGCAGAAGGTGCTGCTGGTGGCCGTGGCCGTGCTGCTGGTGGCGCTGTACGTGGTGGCGGTCGCCGGGCGCCGCGACGACCCGGGCGACCCGGGGGCCGGGCCGGGCGCGCTGGCCCGGCTCGGGCGCGGGTCCGGAACTGTGGACCCGGCGACGGTGGCCGTGACCTGCCTGCCGCCGGCCGCCGAACCGGCCACCACCGCCGACGGGGTGACGCTCGCCTTCGGCACCGCGTGCCGGCTGCGGGTGGCCGACCCGGGCGCGCTGCGCACGCTGGTGCTGCGCGGTACGACGCCGTTCGAGGTGACCGCCCGAGCACCCGGCGACGCGGACGTCACAGTCACCGACGAGGTCGCCCCGGACGCGGACGGCCCGGCGGTGGCGAAGGTGGCTGTGGACCGGGAGACCGAGGTGCTCCTGCGCTGTCCGGGAGGTGGCGGATGTTCGGTCACGCTGGCCCGGTCCTGACCGGGACGGAGACGCGGCATGGGTGAGTTGCGCAAGCCGTTCCTGCTGCTGGCCCTGCTCGCGGTGGCGCTCGTGGTCGGCGTGGAGCTGGGCGCGGCGGCGCTGACCGGCGGTGGGGACGCCAGTGGCGCGCTTCGGGACAGCGCCGGCCGGCTCGGCGTCGAGCTGGGTGACGTCGGCGCGGTGTCCGAGCCGTCCGGGCGCGGCATCGGCTACCTGGCGCTGATCGACGTGGTGGCGCTCTGGACGACCGGGCTGTTCTGCCTGAGCCTGGTGCTGCCGGACCGGATGCAGGGCCGGGTGCAGGGCGTGGCCACGCTCGTCTTCTCGATCGTGCTGCTGCTGGTGTCGCTGGTCCTGCTGATCGTCGCGTTCGTCGAACTGACGGTGATGGTCTCGCTGTTCCTGGCCCCGCCGTTCGGCACGCTGGCGTACCTCGCGGTGTGGGGGTTCTTCCCGGTCGACGACGCGGCGGTGCTGCTCGGGCTGGCGCTGCTGCTCAAACTGGTCTGGGTCGCGCTGCTGCTCGCCGCCCAGCCCCGGTTCCTGCGCAACAAAGGCCTCGTCGCGCTGGCGCTGACCACGCTGCTGTGCACTGTGGTGTTGCAGTTCCTGCACGGCCTGGTGCCGGTGATCCTGGTCAGCATCCTCGACGACCTGGGCGCCGTGGTGTTCGCCGTGGTGGCGCTGATCTGGGCGCTGGTGCTGCTGATCGGGTCGATCCCGGCGATCGTCAAGGCGATCCGGACCACCGCCACCACGTCCGGCCGTACCGTCACGTGATAGCGCCGCCGGCGGCGAGCGTGGCCAGGCGGGGCAGCTGCTCCGGGTCGGTCAGCGCCGACCCGACCGCCACCACGCGCGCCCCGGCGGCGAGGAAGTCACCCGCGTTGCCGGCGTCGACGCCGCCGGTGGCCACGAACCGGGCCTCCGGCAGCGGCCCGGCCACCGCCCGGAACCAGGCCGGGCCGAGGCTGACCGCCGGGAACGCCTTGAGCCACACCAGGCCGTGGTCGAGCGCCCGCTGCGCCTCGGTCGGGGTGGCCACGCCGGGCAGGTGCGGCACGCCGAGACCGGCCGCCGCGTCGGCGACGGCCAGGTCCAGGCCGGGCGCCACTGTGAACGCCGCCCCGGCGGCCACCGCGTCGTGGACCTGCGCCGGGGTACGCACAGTGCCCGCGCCGACGATCCGGCCCCGCCGACGCCCGGCTGTCACGGCGGCGTGCAGCGCCGGCACCGCTTCCGGGGTACGGATGGGCACCTCCACCACGTCGATGCCGAGATCCCAGGCCAGTTCCGCCAGCCGGACCGTCTCCCCGGGCGGCAGGTCGCGCAGGATCACCATCACCCGCGCGCCGCCGAACAGGGCCTCGAAGTCGTGCCCGCTCATCTCCCGCTCCCTCCCCTGACCTGCATCGACGCCTGCTCAGTCCACGCCGCGTCCGGCAGCGCCAGCGCCTGCGCGATCGTCTCCGCGTCCGGTGGCGGCGCGGTGTCGCCCGGCACGGTCAGCACCGGCGCGGCGGTCAGGTGGCCCAGCCGCAGGCAGGCTCGCAGGTCGAGGCCGCGCAGCAGCCCGGAGAGGAACCCGGCGGCGAACGCGTCACCCGCGCCGACCGGCTCCACCACGTCCACCGGCAACGCCGGCACGAACACCGCCGGTCCGGTACGCGGCAGCGCTGTCGCGCCGACCGGCCCGTCCTTGACCACCACCAGCTCCGGGCCGGGCAGCAGCGCACGGACAGCGGCCGGATCGCCCGCCGACCAGAGGGTGGTCGCCTCGTCCAGACCGACCAGCACCACGTCGGCGCGGTCGGCCAGGTCACGCAGGACCGGTCCGGCCCGGCCGGCGGGCCAGAGCGCCGGCCGGTGGTTCACGTCGAAGCTGACCCGGGCACCGGGCAGCGCCCGCCCGTCCAGCGCTGATACGAGCAGGTCACGGCAGGTGCCGGAGAGCGCGGCGGTGATCCCGGACAGGTGCAGCAGCCGTGCCCCGGCCAGCGCGGGACGCCCGAGGTCGTGCGCATCGAGGCGGCTCGCTGCCGACCCGGCGCGGTGGTAGTGGACGCGGGTACCGTCCGGGCCGGGATCCTTCAGGTAGAGGCCGGTCGGCGCGTCCGGATCGACGGTGACCGGGGAGACGTCCACGCCCGCGGCGGCGACCTCGGCCACCACCCGCCGCCCGAACGGGTCGTCGCCGACCCGGCTGACCCACGCCGCGCGGTGCCCGAGCCGGGCCAGCCCGGCCGCCACGTTGGACTCCGCGCCGCCCACGCCGACAGTCAGCCGCGCGGCGTCCTCCAGCGACCCGCCGCCGTCAGGGGCGAGCACCACCATCGTCTCCCCCACGCAGACCACCTCCGGCCCGCCCCCGGCCGCGACCGCGGTACCGGAGGCACGCGGCTCGCTCCCCGCGCTCACCGTGGGGCCCGCAACACCGGCTCACACCGCGCGCTCACCGGATGACCGCCGCGTCCAGCCGGGCCGCGATGTCGGCCGGGTCGAGGTGGCCGTCGGCGACGAGGACCCGGTGCCGGTTGTGCCGGGGCTGCCCGGCCGCGACCACCGCCGGGCTGTCGAACGCGTACGCGACGCAGACGCCCGGGTACATCGCGGTGCGCACGAACCACCTGTCGCCCGGCCCCAGACCGGTGAACACCAGCGTGTACGCGCCACCTCCGGGCGCGGTGGCGGACAACGCCAGCCAGGGCGCGGCCGAGCCGTTCACCGCCTCCTCGCCTTCCGCGTCGGCGGTACGCACGAGGGGTTCGCCGTCGGCCACCGCACGCCAGAAGAAGCCGCCGTACCCCGCGCCGCCCGGGCGGCCGTTCGTGGCCGGGCTGCCCAGATGCACGTCAGCGCCGGTGGCGGAGGCGAGCGTGGCGGACAGGTCCAGCCACCAGGCGTCCTCCCCGGCCGGAGCGGCGGTGATCCGCCGGTGTTCGCGCAGCAGCACCCGGCCGTGCCGGTCCCGCCACTCCAGATCGTGGTCGAGCCGGTCGGCGGCCCGCTCCCGCCAGCCGGTGTGCGCGATCACGCCGTGGTCGTCGCGCCAGGTGTAGCCGGTGCCGCGCACGTACGTCCGGCCGCCCCACAGGTTGACGCCGTCGACGTCCTGCACCGCCAGCGATGCGCCGAGGTGCCAGACGTGGTCGGCCGGTAGCGCGTCCGTGACCGGGGTGCCGGCCCGGGTCCGCACCGGGTGCAAGTACGGCCGGGGTCCGTGACGCGGGTCGAGGTCGGGCCGGACCACGTACCGGGCCACCTCGGCGCCACCGACGACCAGCCGCGACTCGGCGTCGGTGCCGGCAAGCCGCGACTCCGCGTCGCCCCCGGCAAGGCGCGACTCGGCGTCAGCCCGGCGCGGCTCGGCAGCGGCGGAACGGGGTTCGGCGGTCACGACGGCTCCGGCGCGGGGACCGGGTGGCGGGCGTCGAGCGCGTGCAGCGCCGCGAGCGCGTACCCGCCGAGGATCGGCACCGCCACCGGCGTGACCAGCACACCCAGCACCACGGCGAGCGCGCAGACGCCGGAGGCGGCGGCCCACACGCCGGGACGCTCCGGGCAGGAACGCGCCACCCGGCGGGCGGCGGCCCGCCAGCCCCGGCCGCCGGTGCGTCCGACCGCCACGGCGACAAGACCCGCGTACCCGAGCAGGACCGCCACCACGACGGCGGTGAGCGCGAGCGCGGGCCCGCCGCCGGGTACCCGGCCGGTGGTGAGCGCGAGCAGGTCGGCGGCGAGCAGCGCGGCGGCGGCCAGGGCGACGGCGCTCACCGCCGACCCGGCGGGCAGCGCGCGGCCGAACCGGGTCAGGCTGGTCCGCGCGTCGGGCCAGGCGCCGGTGACCGACCTGTCGTGCAGCGCGGCACTGGCGGTGGCGACCGCCGGGGCGAGCGTGAGCACCGGCAGCGCGGCGAGCGCCACGGCGAAGCCGAGCAGCGCCAGGTCGGTCGCCTCGCGCAGCGTGTCCCGCCAGTCGGCACGGGCCGGCACGGTGTCGGGGTGAACGGGTACGTCGGTGGAGGCAGGCACGGCGGTCATCCCTTCAGTCCGCTGGTGTTGATGCCCTCGACGAGCATCCGCTGGAAGGCCAGGAAGAACAGGAACACCGGCAGCAGGGACAGCACCGACATGGCGAACATCGGGCCGACAGCGCTCTGGCTTGTCGAGTCGATGAACAGGGTCAGCGCCACCGGGACCGTGTAGTCCTCCAGGCTGGACAGGAACACCAACTGGCGGAAGAAGTCGTTCCAGGTCCAGATGAACGAGAAGATCGCGGTGGTGACCAGCGCCGGGCGGCTCAGCGGCAGGATGACGTGCCGGAACACGCCGTACGGGGACGCGCCGTCGATGGTGGCCGCCTCGTCCAGCTCGCGCGGGATGCCGCGCATGAACTGCACCATGAGGAAGACGAAGAACGCCTCGGTGGCCAGGAACTGCGGCACCAGCAGCGGCAGGTACGGCCAGTCGCCGCCGACCAGGCCGAGGCTGCGGAACAGGATGTACTGCGGCACGATCAGCACGTGCCCGGGCAGCAGCAGCGTCCCGATCATGACGGTGAACCACATCTTGCGCAGCCGGAACCGCAGCCGGCCCAGGGCGTACGCGGCGAGCAGGCAGGACAGCGCGTTGCCGACGACGGTGAGCCCGCTGACCAGCGCGCTGTTGAGGAAGAACCGGCCGAAGCTGATGTCGAAGTTGGTCCAGCCGTCGAGGTAGTTGCCGGGGGTGAACCGTTCCGGCAGCAGGCCGACGTTGTTGACGATCTCGGCCTGCGACTTGACCGAGGTGCCGAGCATCCAGAACAGCGGGTAGAGCACCACCGCGACGATCGCCACGAGCACGATCAGCCGCAGGACGTTCCGCCCGCCGCCCGGCCGGCGGCGGGCGACAGGAAGCGCCGTCATGAGTCGTCTCCGTCCGAGTAGTGCACCCAGAACCGGCCGGTGCTGAAGAAGACGGCGGTGACCACGCCGATCGCCACCAGGAACACCCACGCCATCGCCGACGCGTAGCCCATCTCCAGGTCGGTGAAGCCGGAGATGTAGAGCTTCAGCGTGTACATCAACGTGGAGTCGACCGGGCCGCCGGTGCCGTTGCTGAGCACGAACGCGGCGGTGAAGCCCTGGAAGCCGTTGATGGTCTCCAGCACCAGGTTGAAGAAGATCACCGGGGAGAGCATGGGCAGCGTGACCGCGCGGAAGCGCCGCCACGCCCCGGCGCCGTCCACGGCCGCCGCCTCGTACAGCTCGGTGGGCACCTGCTTGAGCCCGGCCAGGAAGATCACCATGGGTGCGCCGAACTGCCAGATCGCCAGCACCATCAGCGTCTCCAGCGCCCAGTCCGGGTCGCTGACCCAGGGCAGCCCTTCGACGCCGAACAGGGCGAGGAACGAGTTGAACGCGCCGTCCCGGTTGAACATGTTGACCCAGACGATGGCCAGCGCGACGCTGCCGCCGAGCAGCGACGGCAGGTAGAACAGGCTGCGGAACAGCCCGACGCCGCGCCAGGCACGGTTGAGCAGCAGCGCCACACCGAGCGCGGCGGCCAGCTTCAGCGGCACCGCGATCAGCGCGAACGTCAGCGTGACCCGCACCGCGTGCCAGTACGACGGGTCGGCGGTGAACATCCGCTCGTAGTTGGCCAGCCCCACCCACCGCACCTCGGACAGCGGGGTGAGGATGTCGTAGTCGGTGAAGCTCAGCCAGAGCGAGAGCACCATCGGGATCGCCGTGACGCCCATCAGTCCGATGAGCCAGGGCGAGAGGAAGACGTAGCCCGCCAGGCCCTCGCCGAGCCGGGCCCGGCCGGCCCGACGCCGCGTGGGGCGAGGGCCGGCCGGTCCGGTGCGCGGGGTCCGGCCGGGCGCCGTGGTGAGAGCCACGGGACCGGTCCTTTCGTGGGGTCAGGCGATCGCGGACTTGCAGGCGGCGACGAACTGCTCCGCCGCCTGGGCCGGGGTGGCGCGGCCGTACTGGGCGTTCTCGGCGGCCTTGACCAGCTCGGACTTGACCTTGCTGTGCCCCTTGATCGGGACCTGGGGCGAGGCGCCGAACTTCTGCGCCAGGTCGGACTCGACCTGGATGGACTGCTTCATGGCCGGGTCGGTGGCGGTCTCGCTGACCTTGGCGCGCAGATCCATGTTCGACGGCAGACCGCGGTCGGTGCCGAGCAGCGCCACCGCCTCCGGGTCGTTGTTCAGGAAGTTGATCACATCGACGGCGACGTCCTTGTGCTTGCTGCCCTTGAACACCGACCAGTACATCGAGGCGCGCGCCCACTGCGCGCTCGGGTCACCCGGGTACGCGACCACGCCCAGTTCGTCCTTGGTGTTCTTCTTCAGGTCCGGCATCTGGTTGACCCAGACCCAGGAGGTGGCCGACTTGCCGGTGACCACGAGCTGCTTGGTGATGTCGCTGGAGTTGCCCTCGTGGATGACGTCAGGCGTCGGGGTGGCGCCCCGGTCCCGCGCGCCCTTCCACAGCTCGAACCACTTCGTCACGTCCTCGGCGGTGAAGCCGAGCTCCTTGCCCTTGTACAGGTCCTTGCCCTGCTGGCGCAGCCACACCCAGAGCGCCTTGTAGTCGGCGCTCGGGTCCTGGGTGCCGGGCACCTTCGTCTTCTTCGCCACCTGCTCGGCCCAGGCGATGTGCTCCTCCCAGCTCATCCCGGTGGTCGGCTCGGGCAGCCCGTTCTTGGTCAGCAGCGTCTTGTTGTAGACCAGGCCCTGCGTGTTCTCCCCGGCGGCGACCCCGGCGAGCTTGCCGTCGACCACGCCGTACTCCAGCAGGCTCTTGGGGAACTTCGACACGTCGAGCTTGCCGGAGTCGCGGTAGCTGCTCAGGTCGAGCGTGGTGCTGCGGCCGGCGTACTCGGCCAGGTAGTTGTCGTCGATCTGGAACAGGTCCGGCGGGTTGCCGCCGGCGGTCAGTGTGGCGAGCTTGTCGAAGTAGCCCTGATTGGCCTGCCAGGTCTTCTCGAACGTCACGTCCGGGTGCTTCTTGGTGTAGAGGGCCAGGGCGTCCTCGGTGAGCTTGGCCCGGGCCTCTCCGCCCCACCAGAAGACGGAGAGCTTGACCGGGCCGCCGTCGCCGCCGGCGGAGTCGTCGCCGCAGCCGGCCGCGCCCAGGGCGAGGGGCACGGCGAGCGCGACGGCGGCCAGGCCGCGGACGAGTCGGCGTCGGGTCAGGGGGGTACGGTGATCCCGCCCGGCGGGTGCGCCGGCGGTGGGGGACGTTGCGGGGTGCATCTGCGCTCACTCCTCGGCTGTGGGAGGCGACGACGTCACCGGCGGCCGTCCGCGGGCCGCCCGGGTCCGCAAGGCTGTGCGGGCCCGGGCCACCTGCTCAGGCTCCGGTGCCGTCCCGGCCGGGCGCGGGGACGGGCCCGGTCGAGTCGCGGACGACCAGTTCGGTCTGGAGCATTACCTGTGCGGTGGTGCGACGGTCGCCGGCCGCCGCGCCCCGGCCCCGGGCACCGCGTGGCGCGTCGGAGTCGAGTTGCAGCAGCATGTCGACGGCCGTCCGGCCGGCGGCCGCGGTCGGCGTGGCCACCGTCGTCAACTTGGGGCGGGTGAGCCGGCTCAGCGCGATGTCGTCGACGCCGACGACGCTCACGTCGTGCGGCACCCGCGCCCCGATCGCGTCCAGCCCTTCGATCAGGCCGATCGCCATCAGGTCGTTGTAGGCGAGCACGGCGGTGACGCCGCTGCGGCGTACCTGCTCGGCGAGCGCGCCGCCGCCGGTCTCGGTGGGCTGGTTGGGTCCGAGGACTGTCAGTTCCGCTCCCCCGCCCCGGGCGGCGGCGGTCGCGGCGCGGCGCATCTCCCGGGCGGTCCAGGAGCCGCGCGGGCCGCCGAGCAGCGCGATCCGGCGGTGACCGAGCCCGAGCAGGTGCTCGATCGCGGCCCGGGCGCCCTGCCCGACGTCCATCATCACGCAGGGCAGGCCGGCGATCTGGCGGTTTATCACCACCACCGGGACCTCGCGGCTGACCTGCTCGATCAGGCTGTTGCTCATCCGGGGGCTGCACAGCAGCACACCGTCGACCTGCTTGGCCAGGGCGTGGACCAGGTCCTCCTCGGCGACCGGGTCCTCGTTGGTGTCGGCCACGAACACGTGGTAGTCGCGGTGCCGGGCCTGCCCCTCCGCCGCCTTGATCAGCGGCGGGAAGAACGGGTTGGCGATGTCGGCCACGATCAGGCCGATGTTGTGCGTACGGCCGGTGATGAGGGCCCGGGCGGCCCGGTTGGGCCGGTAGCCGAGGTCCTCCGCACAGGCCAGCACCCGGACCCGGGTCTCCGGGTTGACCAGGTGCGGGGCCGAGAACGTCCGGGACACGGTGGAGATGTGCACACCGGAGGCGCGGGCGACGTCCCGGATGGTGGCTGGCACGGCGGGCTCCCTCGTCCGATGTGGTGGGCGTCACGGGTGCCGCCCATTAATGCAAACGGTTGCGCCCGTGTCAACGGTCCATTGTTGCGGCTCGATTGCGCCGGCGTTCCCGCCACGTGCATGAATGCCCATCAATACGGATGGATAGGGCGGGTTGGGCGGCAACCGTTGACGACGCATCCACCGTCATGGTTTCTTCGGCTGCAAACCTTTGCAGCCGACTGCCGGGGAGGCCGACGTCATGTCACCACCGGCCCGGAAACGGGTCCGCCACGCCCTGGTGGGTGCCGGGGCACGCGCCGAGATGTTCGTCCGTGCCCTCGCGCTCGACCACGCCGACACCGCCGAGCTGGTCGCGCTCGCCGACGTCAACCAGATCCGGATGGACGCCCACAACCGCTGGCTGGCCGAGCTGGGCCACCCGCCGGTGCCCACGTACGCCGCCGCCGACGTCACCGCGATGCTCGCCGAGGAGCGGGTCGACGTGGTGCTGGTGACCAGCGTCGACGCCACCCACGACGAGTACGTGACGGCGGCGCTGCGGGCCGGCTGCGACGTGGTCGTGGAGAAGCCGATGACCGTCGACGCGGAGCGGTGCCGCCGTATCCTGGACGCGGTCGCCGAGACCGGCCGGCGCGTCACCGTCGCGTTCAACTACCGCTACAACCCGCTGCACGAGCAGTTCCGGCGGCTGCTGGCCGACGGCGCGGTCGGCGAGATCGGGTCGGTGCACTTCGAGTGGCTGCTCGACGTGCGCCACGGCGCCGACTACTTCCGCCGCTGGCACCGGGACAAGTCCGTCTCCGGCGGCCTGCTCGTGCACAAGTCCGGCCACCACTTCGACCTGGTCAACTGGTGGCTGGACGCCCGCCCGGTCGAGGTGCACGCGTACGGCCGGCTGTTCTTCTACGGCGAGGATGGCCGCCGGCACGGCTACGCCCGCGACTACGACCGGGCACACGGCTCCCCCGCCGCCGACGGCGACCCGTTCGCGCTGCGCCTGGCCGACCACCCGAGGCTGCGCGAGCTGTACCTCGACGCCGAGGCCGAGGACGGCTACCACCGCGACCGCAACGTCTTCGCCCCCGGCGTGACCATCGAGGACGACCTCGCGGTGCTGGCCCGCTACGACACCGGCGCCACGATGACCTACCACCTCACCGCGTACGCCCCCTGGGAGGGCTACCGGGTCATGGTCAACGGCAGCCGGGGCCGCCTCGAACTGGAGGTGACCGAGAGCGACCACGTCAGCCCGTCCGTCGCCGGTGCACTCAAGGGCGCGGCGCTGCACGGCGACGAGGCCGCCGTGGAGCAGGGCGCGGCCCGGCTCACGCTGCGCCCGTTCTGGGCGCCGCCGCAGGAGATCCCGGTCGAGGGCTGGACCCGGCGCGGGCACGGCGGCGCGGACGCCCGGATGACCCGGGTGCTGCTCGGCGGCGAACCCGACCCGCTCGGCCGGGCCGCCACCGCCCGCGACGGCGCACTCGCCCTGCTCACCGGCCTGGCCGCCAACCGCTCGCTGGAGACCGGCGCGCCCGTCCGGGTCGCCGACCTGCTCACCCTGCCCTGACCGAGGAGCCCTCGCTGTGCCGATCATCCCCCGCGGCGACCTGCTGCTGCCCGCCGAGCCCGGGCTGCGCGCCCTGGCCCGCGAGCTGTACGCGCTCGCCGCCGAGCAGCCGCTCATCTCCCCGCACGGGCACGTCGACCCCGGGCTGCTGGCCGAGGACCAGCCGTTCCCCGACCCGGCCCGGCTGCTCATCGTGCCCGACCACTACCTGACCCGGATGCTGCTCAGCCAGGGCGTACCCCCGGCCGACCTGGGCGTGCCGAGCGTCGACGGCAGCCCGGTGGAGACCGACGGGCGGACCATCTGGCGGCGCTTCGCCGCGCACTGGCACCTGTTCCGCGGCACCCCGTCGCGACTGTGGCTGGAGCAGACGTTCCGGCACGTGTTCGGCGTCGACACGCCGCTGAGCCCGGCCACCGCCGACGCCGTCTACGACGCGCTCGCCGCGCGCCTGGCCGAGCCGGGCTTCCGGCCCCGGGCGCTGTTCGAACGCTTCGGCATCGAGGTGCTCGCCACCACCGAGTCACCGCTGGACGACCTGGGCCGGCACGCCAAGCTCGCCGCCGACGGCTGGGGCGGGCCGGGCGGCCGGGTGGTCACCACGTTCCGCCCCGACGACGTGGTGGACATGGAGTTCGACAACTGGGCCGCGAACGTGGACCGGCTCGCCGAGGTCTCCGGCGAGGACACCGGCACGTACGCCGGATACCTCGCCGCGCTGCGGGCACGGCGGGAGGCGTTCGCCGCCGCCGGGGCCACCTCGTCCGACCACGGGCACCCCACCGCCCGTACCCTCGATCTCAGTCCCGCGCAGGCCGCGGCGCTGTACGACAAGGGCCGGCGCGGCCTGGCCGACGCCGCCGACGCCGAGGCGTTCCGGGCGCACATGCTGCTGGAGTTCGCCCGGATGTCGCTCGACGACGGCCTGGTCATGCAGCTGCACCCCGGCGCGGTCCGCAACCACAACCGCTGGCTGCACGCCCGGCACGGCCGCGACGTGGGCGGCGACGTGCCGCAGGCCACCGAGTACGTGCACGGCCTCGCGCCGCTGCTCGACGCGCACGGCAACGACCCCCGGCTCACAGTGGTGCTCTAC
Organism: Micromonospora sp. CNZ296; assembly: GCF_007827635.1. Taxonomy (NCBI): domain Bacteria; kingdom Bacillati; phylum Actinomycetota; class Actinomycetes; order Micromonosporales; family Micromonosporaceae; genus Micromonospora; species Micromonospora sp. CNZ296. The sequence continues at coordinate 277,137 of NZ_VISW01000006.1, read as the reverse complement.
ACGCTCGACGAGGACACGTTCACCAGGGAACTCGCCCCGCTCGCCGGCGGGTACGCGGCGCTGCTCCTCGGCGCGCCCTGGTGGTTCCTGGACTCCCCCGAGGTGCTGCGCCGGTTCCGCGAGGCGGTCACCGAGACCGCGGGCTTCTACAACACCGCCGGGTTCGTCGACGACACCCGCGCGTTCTGTTCCATCCCGGTACGCCACGACGTGGCCCGCCGGGTCGACGCCGGATTCCTCGCCCGCCTCGTCGCCGAGCACCGGCTGACCGAGGACGAGGCCGCCGAGACCATCGTCGACCTGGCGTACCGGCTGCCGAAGCAGGTCTTCAAGTTCGGAGGTGGGCCCGCATGACCACAATCGTCGACGTCGAGGTGCACGACGTGCGCTTCCCCACCGCCGCCAGCGGCGACGGCTCGGACGCGATCAACAGGGGCGACTACTCGGCCACGTACGTGGAGCTGACGACCGACGGCGGGCCGACCGGCACCGGGTTCACGTTCACCAACGGCCGGGGCAACGAGATCACCTGCGCGGCGGTCCGCGCACTCGCCCACCACGTCCGGGGGCGCACCGTCGCCGAGATCGCCGCCGAACCCGTGGCGTTCTGGCGCTCGCTCACCGCCGACGTGCAACTGCGCTGGCTCGGCCCGGAGAAGGGCGTGATCCACATGGCCACCGGCGCGCTCGTCAACGCCGTGTGGGACCTGCGCGCCAAGCTCGCCGGCAAGCCGATGTGGCGGTTCCTCGCCGAGGCGCCCACCGACGAACTGGTCGCGACAGTCGACTTCCACCACATCACCGACGCGCTCACCCCCGACGAGGCGGCGGCCATCCTGGACAAGGGACGCGACGGGCTCACCGACCGGCTCGCCGCGCTGGAACGCGACGGGTTCCCCTCGTACACCACGTCGGTGGGCTGGCTCGGCTACCCGGACGAGCAGGTGCGCGCGCTGACCCGCGACGCGTACGCGCAGGGGTGGCGCGCGATGAAGATGAAGGTCGGCGGGCGGATCGAGGACGACCTGCGGCGGGCCCGGATCATCCGGGCCGAGATCGGCCCGGACGCGCTGCTCATGATGGACGCCAACCAGGTGTGGGACGTGGACGAGGCGATCGCCGCGATGGGCGTGCTCGCCGAGGTCGACCCGTACTGGATCGAGGAGCCCACGCACGCCGACGACGTCCTGGGGCACGCCCGGATCGCCCGCGCGGTCACCGAGCTGACCGGCGGCCGCTGCCGGGTCGCCACCGGCGAGGTCGCCGCCAACAAGGTGATCTTCAAGCAGCTGCTCCAGGCCGAGGCGATCGGCGTCATGCAGGTCGACGCCTGCCGGGTCGGCGGGGTGGACGAGGTGCTCGCCGAACTGCTGCTGGCCGCGAAGTTCGGCGTGCCGGTGTGCCCGCACGCCGGCGGCGTCGGCCTGTGCGAGTACGTGCAGCACCTCGCGATCTTCGACTACCTGCGGGTCGGCACGAGCCTGGACGGCCGGATGGTCGAGTACGTCGACCACCTGCACGAACACTTCACCGACCCGGTCCGCACCCGGGGCGGGCGCTACCTGCTGCCCACAGCGCCCGGCTACAGCGCCACCATGCGCCCGGAGTCGATCGCGGAGTTCCGCTTCCCGGAGGGACCGGCATGGCGCTGACCCCCGACCGGCTCGGCCTGGCCACGCTGCGCCACCTGCCGCCGGAGTCCCGGCCGCTGGTGCGCCCCGGCACCGTGCCGGCCGGCATCGTCCACCTCGGTCTCGGCGCGTTCCACCGCGCCCACCAGGCCGTGCACACCGAGGCGGCGGTCGGCGCGGCCGGCGGCGACTGGGGCATCATCGGCGTCGCGCCGCGCAGCACCGACGTGGTCGAGGCCCTCGACGCGCAGGACTGCCTGTTCAGCGTCACCACGCTCGCCGCCGAAGGCGCGGCCACGCGGGTGGTCGGCGCGCTCGCCGGGGTACGGCACGCCGCGAGCGACCCGGACGCGGTGGCCGGCCTGCTCGCCGACCCGGCGATCCGGGTGGTCACGCTGACGGTGACCGAGAAGGCGTACCGGCTTGATCCGGTGACCGCCGCGCTGACTGTGGACGCGGACCTGACCGCCGACCTCACCACCGGCCGTCCCCCGCGTACCGTGCCGGGCCTGCTGGTCCGCGGGCTGCTCGCCCGCGCCGCCGCCGACGCCGGGCCGATCGCGCTGGTGAGCTGCGACAACCTGCCCGCGAACGGGCGGCGGCTACGCGGGCTGGTCGAGCAGTGCCTCGCGCTGGCCCGGGTGCCGGACGCGAGCGCCGAACGGGTGCTGGCGGCGGTGACCTGCCCCGGCACCATGGTGGACCGGATCGTGCCGGCCAGCACCGACGCCACGCGGGACACCGCGCGGCGGGCGCTGGGCGTGACCGACCTGGCGGCGGTCGCCGCCGAACCGTGGTCGCAGTGGGTGATCGAGGACGACTTCCCCGGCGGCCGTCCGGCCTGGGAACGCTCCGGCGCGATCCTCACCGGCGACGCCGGCCCGTGGGAGCGGCTGAAACTGCGGGCACTCAACGGCGTGCACTCCGCCACCGCGTACCTCGGTGCGCTCGCCGGCGCGGAGACGGTGGCCGAGGCGCTGACGCTGCCGCACCTGGACGCGGTGCTGCGGCGGCTGCTCGCCGAGGAGATCGCGCCGAGCTTCACCCCGCCGCCCGGCGCCGACGTGGCCGACTACGGCGAGCAGGTACTCGCCCGTTTCGGCAACCCGGCGATCCGGTACCGCACGACGCAGGTCGCCATGGACGGCTCGCAGAAGCTGCCGCAGCGGGTGCTGCACACCGTCGCCGACCTGCGGGCCGCCGGCCGGTCGGCGCGGTGGAGCGCGCTCGTGGTGGCCGCCTGGCTGCGGTTCCTGCTCGGGTACGCCGACGACGGCCGGCCGCTGCCGCTGGACGACCCGCTCGCCGACCGGCTGCGCGCCGCGCTGGCCGCCGGAGCGCACACCCCGGCCGGGGTGGTGGACGCGGTCTTCGCACTGCGCGAGGTGTTCCCCGCCGACCTGGCCGCCGACGACGAGTTCCGCGCCGACGTGACCGGCTGGCTCACCGCGCTGGAACGCCACGGCGTCCGAGCCACGCTGGCAGGTGCCCGGTGACCGGCGGGTGGGCGGCGACCCGCCGGGGGTCGCCGGTGAGCGGCAACGACCCGCCGCGGGTGGCGCTGATCGGGGCGAACGGGCACGGCCGCTGGCACCGCCGGGCCATCGCCGAACTGCACGCGGCCGGGCGTGCGCGCCTTGTCGCGCTGGTCGACGTGCGCCCGCTGGAGCACGAACCGGAGGCTCCGGTCCCACCGGAGACCGGCGTGTTCACCGACCACCGGGACATGCTCGCCGAGTCCCGGCCCGACGTGGTGGTGATCTGCACACCGCCGCACACCCACCTGCCGATCGCGCTCGACGTACTCGCCGCCGGGGCGGACCTGCTGCTGGAGAAGCCGCCGGTGCTCGACCTGGCCGGACACCGGACACTCGCCGAAGCCGCCGCCGCGGCCGGCCGGGCCGTGCAGGTCAACTTCCAGGCGCTCGGCTCGGCCGCGCTGACCGAACTGACCGGCGCGCTCGGACGGCTCGGTCCGGTCACCGGCATCGCCACGCTCGCCGCCTGGCAACGCCCGGACGCCTACTACGCCCGCTCCCCCTGGGCCGGGCGACTGTCGGTCGACGGCCGCCCGGCGCTGGACGGCGCACTCGCCAACCCGCTCGCCCACGCGCTGATGCAGTGCCTCGCCGTCGCCGAATCGGTCACCGGCGCGCCGGTCCACCCGGCCCGGATCGAAGTGGAGCGCTACCGCGTCCGCCCGATCGAGGTGGACGACACCAGTGTGCTGCGGCTGACCCCGCACGCCGGGCCGCCGGTGCTGGCCGCGCTCACCCTCGCCGCCGAGGAACACGTCCCCGGGGAGGTGCTGGTCACCGGCGAGCGGGGCCGGGCGGTGCTGGAGTACCCGACCGACCGGCTGCGGCTACCCGGCGACGACGCGCCACGCCCGGTGCCCGGCCGCCGGGGGCTGCTGGCGAACCTGCTCGACCACCGCGCGGACGGCACGCCGCTGATCGCGCCGCTGGCGCGTACCGAGCCGTTCACCGCGGTGCTGGACGCGCTGCGGGACGCACCCGTCCCGGCGCTGCTCGACGGGGACCTGGTGCGCGAGGCGGGCGACGGCCTGCAGCGGGTGCGGATGGTGCGGGGCGTCGGCGCGGTGCTGCGGGCCGCCGCGGAAACCGGCGCGCTGCCGTCCGAGGCGGGCGTGCCGTGGGCGGTCCCGCCGTACGTGGTGGACCTGCCCGCGCAGTGAATGTCCCCGAGAGAACGGAACGAGTCATGCGTACCCGAACCGCAGTCGTCGCGGCGCTGGCCGCCGCGCTCGTCCTCACCACCACCGCGCCCGCGCCCGCCGCACCCGGTCAGCCGTCCCGGGCCGCCGAGCTGATCGGCCGCCAGGCCCTTCCCGCGAACGACGGCTGGGCCGCCGCGGGCACCGGCACCACCGGCGGGTCGGCCGCCGCGCCGGACCGGGTACGCGTCGTGCGGACCCGCGCCGAGCTGGTCGCCGCGCTCGGCGGCGACAACGCCACGAACGCCGCCGACGCCACCCCCAAGATCGTGTACGTGGCCGGGACAGTCGACGGTTTCGAGGGACCGGACGGCACGCCGCTGGACTGCGCCGACCTCGCCGACCCGGAGTACTCGCTGCCCGCTTACCTGGCCGCGTACGACCCGGCGACCTGGGGCCGGGTCAACCCGAGCGGACCGCTGGAGGCCGCCCGGGTGCGTTCGGTGGCCGAGCAGACCCGGCAGACGCAGATCAACGTCGGCTCGAACACCACTATCGTCGGGCTGCGCGGCGCGCGGCTCACCGGCCTGACGCTGATGATCGACCGGGTGGCCAACGTGATCGTGCGCAACATCGAGTTCGCCGACGCCCGGGACTGCTTCCCGGCCTGGTCCCCTGCCGACGGCGACACCGGCAACTGGAACTCCCAGTACGACCAGATCTCCGTGCGCCGCAGCGAGCACGTCTGGATCGACCACAACACGTTCACCGACGGCGACAACCCGGACAGCGCGCAGCCCGTCTACTTCGGCCGGCCCTGGCAGGTGCACGACGGCTCGGTGGACGTCACGCACACCGCCAGCCTGGTCACCGTGTCCTGGAACCGGTTCACCGGCCGGGACAAGGTGATGCTCATCGGCTCGTCGAACACGGTCGGCCCGGACGTGGGCCGGCTCAACGTCACCGTGCGGCACAACCTGTTCGACGGCACGCTGCAACGCCTGCCCCGGGTCCGGTTCGGCCAGGTCGACGTGCACGAGAACCACTACCGGCTCGGCGGGCCCGGCTTCGCGTACGCCCTCGGCGTCGGCGTGCAGTCCGCGCTGTACGCGGAGAACAACTTCTTCACGCTCACCGGCGACACCGGCCCCGCCGACCTGCTGTACGACTGGGGCGGCACCGCGCTCACCGAGCGGGGCAGCTGGGTCCGGCAGGGTGACCGCCTGCCCCGGCCGGTGGACCTGCGCGCCGCGTACAACGCCGCCCACGACCCCGACCTCGGCGGCGACGCCGGGTGGACGCCCACGCTGCGCGCCGCCCGGCCGCTGCCGGCCCCGCTGGTCCCGTTCGTCGTCGACGCCTGGGCCGGCGCCGGGCGGCTGCCGCTCTGACCTGCGCCCGAGCCCGCACGCGCACCAGCTCGACGCCGTCGGGGCAACCGCGACCGCTCGTCCCGGGCCGGCGTCCCCTCGGGGGGTCGCCGGCCCGCCGCGTTGCCGCCTCTGCCGGGCCGCCGGCTGACACGCCGCCCCCGATGCGCAATGATCACGTTTGACGGACACCGCCGCCGGGGGAATGAATCGGCGGCCACCGGGGACAACAGGGTGAGAATCAGGCGGTGACAGCGCGAGTGGGCGCCCAGGTCCGGGGACGGGCACGGGACGGAGGGCCGGACGTGACGGGTGGGACATCCGGCGACGTCGGCCCGGTCCTCACCATCGACCTGCCGGCCGACCCGGCCCGGCTCGCCGCCACCCGGGAACGGTTGCGCGGCTGGCTGCACGCCCGGGGCGTGAGTGAGTGGGACGTCGACACCGTCCTCATCGCCACCGGTGAGGCGTGCGCCAACGCCATCGAGCACGGCTACCGCTTCGCCCGGGAGGGCATCACCACGCTGCGGGCCGAGCTGCGCGGCGACCGGCTGGAGATCGAGGTACGCGACCGGGGCGGCTGGCGCGCGGCCGACGGCGACGACACCGGCGACCGCGGCCGGGGACGGCTGATCATGGCGCGGGTGATGGACGAGGCCACCATCGTCGGCACGCCGGAGGGCACCTGCGTACGCCTGGTCAAGCGCCTCACCGGCGACGTGAGCGGCCCGGCGGACGCCGGATCTAGCGAAGATCAGCTATAAGGGACGCATGGAGTTCCCCGCGTACCTCGCCACCATGCCGATGCACGCGATCACCGAGATCCACGGTGAGCCCGGCCTGCTGGCCCGGTTCCGGCTGGAGATCGAGGCGTTCGACGAGGCCGCCCGCGACCGGCTGACCGAGGCGCTCGACCTGGCTGCCGACCTGCACCGCGACGACCGCCGGGTACGCGAGCCGTACCTCAACCACCTGCTGCGGGTGGCGATCCGGCTGATGCACCACTACCAGGTGCGGGACGTGGACGTGATCGTCGCCGGGCTGCTGCACGACGCGGTCGAGGACCACCCCGCCGAACTCGCAGGGCTCGACACCGAGTCGGCAGCGGACGCCACGCCGGCGGCGCTCGACGCGCTGTCCGACCGGTTCGGCGCGCGGGTCGCCCGGCTGGTCGCGGCGGTCACCAACCCGGCGTACGACCCGGGGCGGGACCGCGACGAGCAGTACCGGGAGCACGTGGCGGCCAGCCTGGAACGGGAACCCTGGGCCCGCGTGATCAAGGTGTCCGACTTCACCGACAACGGCGTGGGCGTGATCCACACGGTCGGTCCGAAGGTGACCCGCGCCGCCACCAAGTACCGCCCGCTGGTGCCGGTCTTCCGCGACCTGGTCGCCCGGCCTGACACGCCGCTGTCGGCACCGGTCAAGCAGCACATCCTCGCCCAGCTGGACCTGGCCGAGGAGCGCTTCAGCGCCATCCTCGACCAGCCCGCCTGACCCCACCCGGTCCGGCGTGTCCCGCCCAGGCCGCCGACGCGACCCGCGCCCTCACCACCCGGCTCGCACTCACCCTCACCTTCGCCACTTCCCCGAACCGGCGCCCGGCCCACCACCACCCCGAGGTGGCCGCATCCCCACCCACCAGACCTCACCACCTCCCCGAACTGGCACCCGGCCCACCACCTCCCCGAAGTGGCACCCGGCCCACCACCACCCCGAGGTGGCGGCATTCCCACCCGCCAGACCCCACCACCTCCCCGAACTGGCGCCCGGCCCGCCACCACCGCGAAGTGGCGGCATCCCCCACCCACCAGGCCCGCCACTCCCCAGGCTGACGCCCGGCTCGCCACTACGGCGAAGTGGCGACAACCTCACCCAGCGGACCCCGCCACTCCCCGAACTGGCGACCGCGCAAGCCACCACCCCGAATTGGCTGCATCCCCACCGACCGGACCTCACCACCACCCCGAACTGGCGCCCGGCCCGCCACTACGGCGAAGTGGCGGCATCCCTCCCCACCGAACCCCACCACCTCCCCGAACTGGCGATCGGCCCACCACCTCCCCGAAGTGGCCGCATCCCCACCCACCAGACCCCCGCCACCACCCCGAACTGGCACCCGGCCCGCCATTACGGGGAAGTGGCCGCATCCCCACCCACCAGACCCCGCCAGCTCGCCGAGCTGGCGGCCATGCTCACCGCACGAGGTCGCCGCTTCGGGGAGGGGGCGGCGAAACGGCACCCGGTCAGCCGGTTGCGGGAGGCGGGGCGCCCACCCGCCCGCCGAGCACGGCGGCCACGCGGTCACGCAGGGCGCGCAGTCGGTCCGGGTCGTCGCGCAGGACCACCCGCAGCGTCTCGTGCCCACCGGCGGCGACCGCGCCGAGCACGTCCAGCAGCGTGCCGAGCTGGGCGGGCGGCTCGTCGGCGAGCAGGTCCGCCGCGTCGGTCACGACCAGCGTCAGCGGACCGGAGTCGAGGCGGTCTGCGAGCGCGTCGGCGAGGGCGTCCCAGTTGCGGCCGTACCAGCCGGGCAGCGCCAGTGACCCGGCCAGCGTCTCGTGCAGCCCGGCGCGGGTGCGGCTGGCCGCGCCGGAGACCGGCACCCCGTCCGGCTCGGGCGGCGCGCCGTCGTACACGAGCCAGGCCGGCGGCTGCGGGGACGCTGCGCCCATGATCCGTCCTTTCCCGACGGCGCCGACCGGGCGTAGCGGGCCCGGCCGGCGCCGAGCTGCTCAGAGCCGGTAGAAGTTGGCGTAGTGGTCGGGCGAGAACCAGGTCGCCCCGGTGCTCTTGTTGACCACGATCCGGTACGCGTCCCGGGAGGCGTTGCAGGCGCGCGGGTAGACGTCGTACTCGTAGTAGGTGGCGCCGGCGGGCAGCTGACCCTCGTAGTTGTAGAACCGGCCGCCGGCGAAGTTGCACTGGCCGCCGCTCCACGAGTACCAGCCACGGCTGGTCGGGAAGCTCTTCGCGGACCAGCCGGACCGCGCGGTGCGCGCGTCGGCGCAGCGGGACTGCGTGCAGGAGCCGTAGACGGCGGCCGCGGCGGGTTCGGCGAGGCGGGTGGAGACAGTGGACGGTGCGACGAGCGCCGCGGCGGCCACGGCGGTGACCAGGGCGGACGCGGCGAGGGCGCGGCGCACGCGGGTGACGGCGGCACGGAACGGGGTCAAGGGATCCTCCTTGAGCGAGCCGGCAGGGCATCGACCAACGTCGTTCGCTGGTCGCCGCTCAGTCTGTCGAGGATCCTGCCCGCGGTACAGCCCCGATCCGGCGACGGCGCCCCGAACCCCGGGTGAACACACGATGGCGGGTGCGGACGGACGACCCGAGCCGACCGTCCGCACCCGCCGTGTGGGTCAGCGCGTGAACGCCTGGAACTCGGCGATCCGCACGTTCTGCGCCTGCGGGCTGGCGGTGGCGCAGTCGGTCGCCGCCCGCGGGTCGTCGTCCTGCTCACCGGCGTAGTCCGGCGCGCCCGTGCACTGGTTGGTCAGCACCTCGACGCGCAGGTGCGTGGCCTTGGTACGCGGAATGTCGAACGACCGCATGATCAGCTCGGGCGCCCGGGGACGCGGCGCCACAGCCGGGAACGCGTCCGGCCGGCTGGTGTAGACCGGGCGGAAGTCCGCCGCGTCCGCGCAGGTCACCGGCCCGGTCGCGGTGCACGCGAGGACCCGGAACTGCCGCACCGCGGAGTACCGGCTCTGGGTGCCGGCGTCCGCGTCACCGGCGACCGCCGGACGCAGCATGGCGCTGACCTGCACCCGGCGTACCTGCTGGACGTCGCCGGCCAGGTCGACTGTGACCTGCCGGCCGGCGACCGGCGCGCCCAGCGAGGCCCAGTTCGTGGCCTCGTCGTCGTCGGCGATCTGCGGCAGGTTGATCCCGTCGCCGGTGACCGCCGCACCCGCGGTTGCCGAGGCCAGGTTGGGTCGCAACGACACCGCCAGCGTCCGGTTCTGGCCCGCCTTGACCTTCACCGGGCCGATCCGAGTGTGGCCGTAGCCGGGTGCCCGCACCACGAACTCGTACGTGCCGGGCACCAGATCCACCCGGTCGGTGAGCGGGGTGGCCGCGTCGGTGTCCGCCACCGGCACCGCCCGGGCCTGGTAGCGCCCGACGAACAGCTGCGCGCCCGCCACCGGCCCGCGCTCGCCGACCGGGAGGAACCGCAGCGAGCCCTCCCGCGCGTACGGCGAGGTGAAGCCCGGCGTGGGGTCGGCGTCGGTGTGGCCGACGCTGGCCGCGGTCTCGCCGAGGCCGCGCCCGGCGAACGCGTTCCAGAGCAGGTCCTGGTTGGCGCCGCCGAAGCGGATCCGGTCGGCGGCGAGCATCGCGTCCCGGGCGTCGACCATGCTGACCTGGCTGACCGACATCAGCAGGAACGAGTCGAAGACCAGTTGGATCCAGCGCCGGTTACCCGGGCAGGCGGTCACGTCGCGGGCGCCGGTGGCGCACGCCTTCTGCACGGCCGGGGTGCCGCTGCCCCACCGGCGCATCATGGCCGCGCGGATGTCGGTGTTGGTGGCGCTCCACACCTCACCGGAGGCGTGCACCTGGAGGCCGACGAAGTCGTAGTCGACCGAGCTGTAGTTGAGCGGGCTGTCACTCATGTTGTAGTTGCGGATACCCGCGTTCGGGTCCTGGGTGGTGTACTCGCCGATGGTGAACCCGCGCCGGCCGGGCGCGGCGTATCCGTGCTCGAACAGGTACTCCATGGCGAGCTGGTCGGACCAGCTCTCGCTCATGCCCTGCGGCGAGCTGACCCCGGCGCTCGGGCCGGCGATCATGCGGTTGGTGACCGCGTGGCCGTACTCGTGGGCGATCACCGACATGTCGAAGTCGCCGTCGACGCACGGCGCGTAGAACGAGCCCGCCATGGGCTGCCACAGGTACATGTTGGTGGTCGGCGCGACGCCGTCCGGCGGGGTGATCTGGTTGGCGTTGTTGCGGGCCGCGAAGTTGGGCGGGCCGCCGCTGGCCCCGCCGGCCTGGGCGTTGCCCTGCTCGGGGTCGTTACCGAGCCCGCCGCGGCCGAGGTTGTCCTGCTGCATGTTCCAGGTCTCCTCGGTGAACCCGAGGTGATAGGTCCAGTCGTGCATCCGGTTGTGCATGGCGAACAGGTTCGCCCGCGCCGCGTCGATGTCGTTCGCCTGCGGCGACGTGAACACCTCCGGGTTGCAGCGCTGCTCCTGCCACTGGTTCGTCCACGGGTAGTCGTACCGGCGGTCCGGGCGGGGCGTCGCGGTCTCGGTGCCGACGCTGAACGGGTCGTTGCTGAACCAGTTCTGCACCGCGATCGCGTTGTTGCCCTTGGTCGTGGTGGTGGACTGGCCGGTGGCCGGGTCCACGTCCCACGCCGGGTGCCCGGGCACGCCCACCACCTCGGCGCAGCCGCGCGCCGGCACGGCGCACCACCGCTTGCGGGTGTCGACCGAGGACCTGTCGACCCGCGGCGAGTTCGGGAAGACCTCCCACGAGGGGTGGTCGGCGTCGTGGTCGATCAGGTCCTCACGGACCAGCACGGCGCTGTCGCGGGCGTCCACGTAGGTGGCGTAGGCGGCCGGGTCCGCGCCGGTGGTGTCCGCCCCGAGGACCACCTCCCACGCCGCGCGCGGCCCCCGGTCCGCGGTGGGCACCGCGACCAACGAGGTACGCACGACCTGCGCGTCGGAGCGGCCGGCGTCGGCGACGGCGGCCTTGCGGGCCTGCTCGGCGCTGATCGTGGCCGGGGCCGGCGTACCGGCGTCGCGGGCGAGCGAGGAGCTGACGTGCCACACCGCTCCGTCGCGTACGCCGATCGACAGCATGCCGTCGACGGCAGCCGGCAGGTCACCGAAGCGCTGCCGGAACAGGACGGTCGCGCCCTGCCCCATCGGCGCCACTGTGAGCAGTTCCAGCGCGGCGGCGCCCTCGGCGGTCAGGCCCAGCACGTCCCGGTTGGCGGCCACGTACGCGCGCGCGGCGGCGGCCGGGTCGGCGGGCAGGCCGGTGGCGAGGGGCTTGCCGGTCGACGTGAGCGTGGCGGGCGTACCGAAGTCGGTCCAGCGCACGCGCGCGCCGAGCGCGGCGGCCCGGTCCCGCTGCCGGTCGCTGGCGGCGACGCGGCCCTTGCGGTTGTCCTTGGCCTTGGTGTCGTGCCGGTCGCCCGGCAGGTGGTCGGGTGGCGCCTGGGTACGGGTCTGTTCCCGGGGTGCCGCCTGGCCGCCGCCAGCGGCGGTCAGAACCAGCCCGGCTGCGAGCAGCAGCGCGGTGGTCCCCGTCAACGCACGGGATGGTGTGCGCACGGTCCCTCCTGTCATCGTCGAACGGCGATGTCCGTTCCGCCATCCGACCAGGACGATCAACCGTCCGACACCATCCGAACATCCATAATTGTTGTTGCGTCGATTTCTCGGCGGCCCTCACGGCGCCCCTGGCCGAGCAGCTTCGAGACTCGCGTCTCACCAGACGAGACACGAATAGATCTTGGTACGAAACGGCCCCCATGAGGGCCCTTTCGTACCAAGATCTCCACAGCGTCAGCAGCTGCTAGGCGGGAGGCGGCTCAGCAGTCAGGCCGCTTTGAACACTGACTCCAGGTGCCACTCCAGGAACTCGGCCTTGGGACGGTCTCCACGTCGCTCTGGGATCGCGATAACGGACCCGGCCTTCGCGTAGAACTGGTCGCCGTTGCCGAACTCGCTTCGCAGGCGCGGACTCACCATCAGGCGGTACCTCGGGTCCACGCCCAGGTAGCCCTGATCGAAGAGGATGTGGACATCGGATCTGAGCAGCATGCCGTTGTCGATCCGATGCTCGCCACCCGCCGGCAGTGGCCGGATGTGCGCCGCCTGGAGCACCGGTTGCAACTTGTTGCCCGTGATCGCACAGCGGCGGCCGTACGCACCGAGCACCACCGCCTTGAACGACTTCTGGCCGAGACGCTGGGGAACGAGCCGTGGATCTCCGTAGATCGGGCCGGGGCGATGCCACGGCTCACGAAGGTCCAAATCGACCTCTCCACCCAGAAGGCGGTGAAGGGCAAGACCGAAGTAGTCCGCAGCGGCTGGATCAGCAAGGTCGTACGTCTTGCCCTGTACGACGTTCGGCGCGAAGCCAGGGGGCGGATCGACCGTCGAGCCGTCGGCGAAGAAGACGCTGTCACGAACGAAGATGCACCCGATCACCGGATCCTCCCCCGGCTCGATCGGCTGTTTCCGGTACCGCCCGACGCTACGCCTCATCTCGTCGAGGCTCGCGACGCCGTTGCCCTCGCCGAAGAGGTTCCACGCTTCCGAGATTTTCAACTGGGTGAAGCCGCTGAAGAAGCCACCGCCGACGACGCGATTGAACGCATCTTGTCGCTACCCCGACCGGCGTCACGAACCCGACCAGTCAAAGTTCGCGCATCCACGTCGTCGGGTCCGTTACGAAGACGCAAACAGCGGGTCTCGGTCAGTCCTCCACCGCACCAGACGCGGATAGGTGGCGGGGGTCAGGTCACGTTCTCTCTCCTGATCAAGCGTCGCCACTCTTCTCCTTGAGTTCGTCGTCCTCCCCGCGCCGACGCAGTGCCCACCCGCCGACCCGGCCGGAAAGCTTGCCCGTCGCCCATTTAGCCCGGTCGAAAGTGTCGTTACCGAGGCGCCTGGCGGCATCAACGCCGTCTGCTCCGGTCTCAAGCGCCTTGTCTCTCGCCTCCTTGGCCGCATCCGCCCATCGTCTCGCCTCCGACGACTGCCGAGCGCTCTCGATACCGAGTCGCCCATGGAAGTTGACGATGGCTGTCGAGACGTGGTTGCTCGACTTCACCACCGCCGGTGAGTCCATCGGGTTCAGCAAAACCTTGGCGTTCGCCCTGCCCGCGGCCGCTTCCATGCGGGCAAGGAGGCGCTCGGTGCACCGGGAGATGAGTTCGAGTCGGTTCTGCCGAGCATTCCTCAGCCCGACGCGATGCCCGTCCAACTCGTCCGGCGACGCGTCCAGCACCCGGTCGAGTTCGAGCACGGCGATCGCGTCCTGCAGTTGGAAGCAGCGGGCCAGGACGACAAGCCACTCCTGCGCCTTGGACTCCGCTTCCCTGGCTGCCCTGGCAAGCTCACCGATCGCGCTTTTACGCTCCAGCTTCTCCGCGAGCGCGTCGAGCTGACGCAACGCGTACGCCTGGGTTTCTGCGATCGTCGCCGGCGCGCCCTGCACCTTCGACCATGTGACTTCGTCGACTCGGCCGCGCTGCTCACGGATGGTCATGGACTCCTCGATGACGAAGCCCACGCCGATCATGCGGGCCAACACAGCGTCCTTCTGGGCACGGAGCACATCGTCGACCTTCTCGTCGATCGTGGCGAGATAGTCGGTGATCTCCTTCATGCTCTGTTGCATCGCAAGCTGCGCCATGAGCCCCGCCGCACCGGCCAGCAACGCCGGATTGCCTGCGACCGCCCCGGGCCCCTTCGAGATCTGAAGCCATTTCTGGATCGAGCCTGGATCTCCCACCATCGCGTGGCTGACCCCTGGGGTCTTGGTCGGCATCAGACCGAATTTGTGGACGAGCTGCGCTGACTCCTGGGTCAGCTGCACCCAACGACCGGAGTTGGCGGCGATCTCGGAACCAGCCTGAGTCGCTGCCGCCCCGACCTTGAGAACAGACCCGAGCCGAGGCAGCCCGAGGTTCTTCGACGGCAAGCCCTCGGAGACCAGGAAGCGTTCGACAGCCGTCGGATCTCCGATGACCGCCAGCCCGTCGCCGTCGCTGATCAGCTGAATCTCGTTACCCATTGTCGGCTCCTGACGGGTGGGAGGATGGAGAGCGACGCTGTCTACTCTGTTCGCTGTGTGGCCTTAAGAGGGCGCTATCAGATCAGCGACTCGCACCTTCTTGACCGACTCGAGGGGCGCCTCCGGTCGATCACGCGAAGACTCTAGCCGTCCCGTCGACGGGACGGGTGTACCCGTAAGTACCGATCTCCGCGACAGGCCGCTACCGAAGGCTCCCGCTTTCAGGTTCCGGACGCCGGCTCATGCCGGCGCGTCGAGGAAGGCGGCCACGGCCCGATGGAAGTCGTGTGGATTCTCGACCCACGGCAGGTGGCCGGATCCGGGGAGGCTGACCCGCTCACAATTGGGCAGCGCCTTCTCCAGCGAGTCGACGCCCCAGCGGGGACGGATGTCATCGGGGCCGTCGATGATCAGCACGGGCAGGTCGAGCGTCCGGCACCGCGCCGCGATCCCGGAGGTACGGAGTTCCCGCTTGACCTCGGCGTTGACGGCCCGGTTGCAGTCGCGGTTGATGCCCAGCCACGGCGTGGCCATGTCCTCGGCGTGCGTCATGGCGGCGTCCGGATCGGCGAAGTCGGCCGACCACTGCAGGACCGCCCGTTCCCGTTCCTCCGCCGGGGTGCGGTCCCGCCCGCCAAGCGCCTCCCACCGGCCCAGGTGCGGCCCGAGCCGCCGCCGGAGATTCCGTTCGTAATGCGGATGCCAGCCGCGTTCAGCGTCGATGCCGGTGCCGGAGACGTAGATCAGGTGGCTGACCCGCTCCGGGTGTTCGATCGCGTACCGCAGCGCCAGGTGCGCGCCCCACGAGTGGCCCAGCAGTGCCGTCCGCGGTCCGGCCAGGTGTTCGCGGACCGCGTCGAGGTCGGCGACGAAACGGCCGATCGTGTACGGGCCGCGCCGCTCGGAGCGCCCGCAACCACGCTGGTCCCACCGGATGACACGGGCGTGCCCGTCGAGCAGCCGGGCGACCGGGCCGAGGTAGTCCCAGATGCCCGGACCGCCGTGACAGAGCACCAGCGGCGCCCCGGCGCCGACCTGGTCGGCCCACAGGCGACAACCGTCTTCGGTACGCACGTCCGCAGTCATCGCCGACAGTATGGCGAGTCGGACGACGACCGGTGGGCCTGCTGGACTGACGCCGGTTACGGCTCCCTCATCCAGGTCTTCGGATCGGTCACGAAGACACCCTTGCCCTGCTGCCGCCGGATCACCCGCAACGCTTCGAGACGCGCATACGCCATCTGCACGGTGCCGTGACTCACGCCGTAGCGATCGCGCAGCGCAGCGATCGAGGGCAGCTTGTCCCCGGGCTTCAGCTTCTTTCCTCTGACGTCGGCGATCACATCGTCGGCGATGCGCCAGTAATCCGGCACTTCTCGCATGGCACTCCTCGCGTGGCGACCCGATTCGATCACACCGCGACGCGCCTAACAAGCAGCGTTGACTCATCTGACATGTCTAGATAAGTTGATTCTGGGCCGATCCTCGCGTGGCAACGAGTTCGGCCCATCCCCCGGTCGGGGCGGGTGCGCGTACCCGTCCCGACCCTCCGGACTGCTCCGCCTCCGTACCGCCGATCCGGGCTGCGGTGGGCGGAGCGGGCGGGCCGGCCGCAGCCGGCGTGCGGACGGCCCGCCCTTCCACCGCACCTGTCCCCTGCTCCTGGAAGGACCGAAGTGACGCTGCATCGATCCGGCCGCCTCTACCTGAGCGGCCTGCCGGCCCGGCTGACCCCGCACGAGGTGCGCACGCACGCCTTCGACGCCCGCAGGCGCGGCGTCGACCCTGATCAGGTACGCGAGTTCCAGGCCCGGGTCGCCGACGAACTGGCCGAACTGCACCGCCGGGTACGCCTGCTCGCGCAGGAGAACGACAGGCTGAAGCGCGCCCTGCGGGACTGGCAGGCCATGCACGCCCGGGAGTGCCGCCCACCGAACGACGGCCACTGGTAGCGGTGCGCCCGCAACCCGGCGACCTGCTACGGGTCGACGGCCGCGCGTCGGTGCAGTTCGGCGGCGGTCGGGCGCTCACGTTCCGGGTCGTATCGGTCGGGCCCGAGGTGACGTATACCGGGTGGATCTGGCTGACCGGGTACGTGGTCAACAGTCGCGGCACCGCCACTGCGAAGCGGGAGATCTTCGTGCAGCTCGCCGGGCTGCGCCGAGCCGGCGAACCGTTGCCGCGCGATCAGTCCTGGGTGCCGGCGAACAGCGTCCAGGCGTCGATCTCGGTCGGCGCCAGCGGTCGCGCCGGCAGATAGGACGCCAGGTCGCGGAAGTCCGCCACGGCGTTGTGGACGCACACCGCGAGCGAGAAGTGCAGCAGTTCCCGCACCGCCTGCGCGTCGGGGGCCGTGACGTCGTCGAGCAGCGGGCTGCGGACATCCAGCGCGAACACCACGTGGCAGGCGCTCTGGTCGGCCTTCACGACGCAGTAGTAGCGCCCGGCCTCGGCCAGCCGGTTGCGGATGTTCGCCCAGGCCATCGCCCCGGAGATGTCCGGCACGTCGGCGCCGGCCACGCAGGCCATCCGGAACACCCAGCGGGCCGGGTCCTCCGGCGACACCGCGCCGTAGACCAGCACCAGGCCGCCGCGGTGGAACACGGCGAAGCCCTGCACGTCCGGGCTGAGGTGCAGGAAGTCCGGGGTCCAGACCCGGTCGTACTGCCGCTCCGCCAGGGACCGCAGGAAATTCACGGTCTGGCCGGCGGCCTGACGAGCGTCTACGCCCATGCGTTCTGGTCCTCCCCGAAGGATCGCGGAGCCTCACGCTACGAAGCGCTTCGATCACGGATCAAGGCGCGCCGATCGACTCTGGATGGTCGGTCCCGTGAACGGGACCGAAACAGCCCGAGTCCCACGGATAGGACTACGGGACGGCTCGTCCGATCGGTCAGCGCCCGCCCCTGGGCCGGGCGGAACCGCCGCGCGGCTGCGCGCGTACACCGGCCCGGGTTGTTAGCGTGGATCGCGGACCGCCACGGCGGTCCGGCCACCCCTCGCCCGACGGCCCGCGCGCGCCGGTGACGCTGCGGGACGCGGTGCTGCGATCCGGCATGGAGGGGGTGCGATGACCGCGGTGCCGGAAGGGCCCGCGCCGGGCGGCGGCCGGCCGAAGCCCGGCGCGCCGGTGGACAGCAGGCGGCGGCGGTGGGCCGGACGGGCGCGGGCGCTGGGCGAGGCGGCGCGCGTGCGGACCCGGCGCTTCTGGGACGGCGCGCAGCCGACGCTGCGGCAGCTCTGGTGGACCGAGGAGCCGGTGACGCCGGTGACCACAGTCGACCGGCGCGTCCCGGAGCCGCTCGCGGTGCCGGCGCAGGGCCAGGTGTACGTGTTCCTGGTCCGCGCCACCTACACCTGGTCGTCGGAGACGGCCCGGCCGGAGCTGTTCGGCTGGTACGTCGACTACTTCCAGCAGCAGGCCACGCAGCGCCTGCACCGGCTCGCGGTCCGGCACGCGGTGGAGGTGCCGCCGCACCGCCCGCGCGACCTGCACGCCGCGTTGACCGCGGCGCTCGCCGACGACGACCCGCCGCCCTGGACGTACGCGCGCGGCGAGGTGACGTTCGCCTGCGAGCCGGACGTCACGGTGCACCTGGACGAGCGGGTGCGCAAGCTGCTCCAGCCGTACTGGGAGCAGCGCATCGCGCTGGAGTGCGAGCGCGACCTGGCCCGCCGCCGCGCCGAGTACGCGGAGGAACGCGACCGCCGTGAACGGCCGACGGCGGCGCGAGCCGGGAAGGACGGCGAGCCGGCCGCCACGGCACCGCCGGCCGACGGGACCGGGCCGGCGGGCGCGGCACGGGACGCGCGAGGGATGCCCGGCGGGCCGGGGCGGGCGCGGCGTGGATCGCGGCCGGACGGACCGGTGGAGTCGTTCACCCCGCTGGAGCCGCTGCTCCCCCCGCCCGCGCCGCGCCCGGCCCCGGGACAGCGGCCCCGCCCGGGCGAGCCGGAGCCGCCCCAGGTCTGAGCCGGGACGGGCCCAGGTCTGAGCCGGGACGGTCAGCCCGGGACGGCGGCGTTCTCGGGGCGGGCGTTTCTGCCCGGGCGGCCTGCGCGGGCTGCTGCACGCCCAGCATCGCCCCGGCGACGACAGCGGTCGTGCGCAGCGCCGGCACGCGCCACCGGGCGGCGGTGGTCACTTTCCTACGCTCAGCCGACCAGGGCGGCGTAGCGGCCGCGCCGGTCCAGCAGTGCGTCGTGGGTGCCGGATTCGACGATGCGGCCGTGGTCGAGCACGGCGATACGGTCGGCGTCGCGAACAGTGGAGAGCCGGTGCGCGATGGTCACCACGGTGCGGCCCCTGGCCAGCTCGTCCAGCGCCCGCTGGACCGCGCGCTCGGTCTCGGTGTCCAGCGCGCTCGTCGCCTCGTCCAGCACCAGGATCCGCGGGTCGCGCAGCAGGGTCCGGGCGATCGCCAGGCGCTGCTGCTCGCCGCCGGAGAACCGGTGGCCGCGCGAGCCGACCATGGTGTCGTACCCGTCGGGCAGCGCGGTGACGAGGTCGTGGATGCGGGCGGCGCGGGCGGCGGCCTCGATCTCGGTGTCGGTGGCGTCCGGGCGCGCGTACCGGAGGTTGTCCCGCACGGTGCCGTGCAGCAGGTACGTCTCCTGGCTGACCACGCCCACGACGGCGGCCAGGTCGGCCGGGCGCAGGTCGCGCAGGTCGATCCCGTCGATCGTGATGCGGCCGGCGTCCGGGTCGTGCAGCCGGCTGATCAGCGCGGCGAGCGTGCTCTTGCCGGAGCCGGTCTCCCCCACCAGGGCGAGGCTGGTGCCGGCCGGGACGTCCAGGCTGACGCCGGCGAGGGCGGCGGTGTCGCTGCCCGGGTAGCTGAAGGTGACGTCCTCGACGCGCAGGTGGCCGCGGGCGGTGGCCGGATCGAGCGGGACCGGGCGGGCCGGCTCGGCGACCTCGACGGGCAGGTCGAGGTATTCGAAGATGCGGGCGAACAGCGCCAGCGACGCGGTGAGCGTGACGCCGACGTTGAGCAGGCCCATCAGCGGCCGGAACAGGTTGCCCTGGAGGGCGGTGAACGCGACGAGCGTGCCGATGGTGAGCGTGCCGGCGGTGCCGGGCAGGCCGGCGCTCAGGTAGATCACCGCGGGGATGGCGGCGAAGACGATGCTCATGGCGGCCATCCGCCAGCGGCCGGCCAGTTCCGAGCGCAGTTCCAGGTCGACCAGGCGGGCCGAGGAGGCGGTGAACCGGTCGACCAGGGCCGGGCCGGTGCCGAGCGTCTTGGCCAGCCGTACGCCGCTCACCGACAGCCCCTCCTCGATGGTCACTGTGAGGTCGGCCAGTTCGCGCTGGCGCTGGGCGGTGATCTCCCGGCGCAGCCGGGCGACCCGGCGGGTGAGCCAGAGCGCGGGCGGAAGCACGACCGCCGAGACGAGGGTGAGGCGCCAGCTCAGCGCCAGCATGGCGATGGTGGTGGCGACCACCGTGGTGAGGTTGGCGGCGATCGAGGTGGCGGTGGAGGTGACCACCGCCTGCATGCCGCCGATGTCGTTGGTGATGCGCGACTGGACCTCGCCGGTACGGGTGCGCACGAAGAAGCCGATCGACTGGCGCTGGAGGTGGGCGAAGACGTCGGCGCGCAGCCGGTGCATGACCTCCTGGCCGACGCGGGTGGAGATCCAGGTCTGGGCGACGCCGAGCACCGCGGTGACCGCAGCGACCGCGACCATGCCCGCGACCAGCCAGGCCAGCAGGGTCAGGTCACGCTCGGGCAGGGCCCTGTCGATCACGGTACGCAGCAGGAACGGCGTGGCCATCGCGATGATCGAGGACGCCACGATGATCGCCACCACTGTGGCGAGCGGGCCGCGGTGGGCGGTGAACAGGCCGCCGATCCGGCGCAGGGACACCTCGCGGGCCTGGGCCTTCTCGGCGGGGGAAACGGTCCGGCCGTCACGGCGGCCGTCGGGGATGCGATCCAACTGTGCTCCTCGTGCAGGGGACAATGCTGAGGTTACCTCAACATGAGGGAACAACACGAAAGCCTGTTACCGTATTCCCCGTGAACGGCAGCGACGAGAGCCTGGCCGAGACGTTCTGGGCGGTGACCCGCCGCCTGCGGCACCAGACCAAGGGCGCGCTGGAGCCGTGGGAGATCAGCCCCGGGCAGGCGCGGGCGCTGGGCGTGCTGATGCGTCACGGCGCGCTGCGGCCCGGCGCGCTCGCCGAGCACCTGCGCATCGCGCCGCGCTCGGCCACCGAGGTGGTCGACGGGTTGCAGGAGCGGGGCCTGGTCGAGCGACGGCCCGACCCGGGCGACAGGCGGGCCACGCTGGTCGCGCCCACCGCCGAGGGCGAGCGGGTGGGCACCGCGATCCGGCAGGCGCGGGCCACCGAGGCGGAACGGTTCTTCGGCGCGCTCGCACCGGACGACCGGGCCGAACTGACCCGCATCCTGCGCCTGCTGCGCGAGGACTGAACGAGGGCCGGGCACCTGGACCGGCGCGGAAGGCGGCCGTCGGCGCCAAGTCGGCCGGAAGACCGGCCGCCGGAAGCGTCAGCGCAGGCCGGCGGCGATCGCGTCGACCAGCAGCGCGCCGAGCGTACGGGCCATCACCGCGCGGGCCGCGTCGACGTCGAGCCCCATCGAGTCACGCATCATCGACCACGCCGACCAGGTGCCGGCCACGGTGAGCGCGTCGAGCAACTGCTCCCGGCCCGGCCCGGCGTGTGCCAGCTCCGCGCCGAACACCGACTCGATCTCCTGGCGTACCCGGGCGATGGCCGCCTCCCGGTTGCGCCGCAACTGCGGGGAGAACGGCTCCCGCAGCGCCGACGCACGGGCCGAGGGCGCCAGCACCTCCAGCAGCCGGGCGCGCTGGTCGCAGAACGCGGCGATCCGGGCGGTCAGCGGCAGTTCCGGCGACACGGGCTGCCAGAGCGTGGCCTGCCGCTCGCCGACCCGCCGTCCGGTCGCGGCGAACAGCGTCTCCATGTCCTTGAAGTTGGTCCAGAGCGTGCGCAGCGACACCCCGGCCCGCTCGGCGATCCGTTCCCCGGTGGGCCGCAGGTCACCGGAGTCGATCAGGGCCAGGTGCGCCTCCACGATCGCGGCCCGGGTCCGCTCGGCCCGCGCCGCCCGGCCGTCCACCCGCTCCGGCGGGTCGGTCTCCAGCTCGATCATGGGTACGGGCTCTCCTGTTGCTCGTCTGCCGGCGGCCACTCTACGTGCGTGCCGCCGGGCGACCGGCACCCGGCCGCCCGGCGGCAGCACGGCGGTCAGGACGTCGGAACGGCGTCCGCCGGCGGGTTCGTCGGCGGCTCGGTGAACTCGGTGATCGCGCCGTCGCCGTCGTCGGTGGTGTACGCGGGACCGAAGTACGCCTGCGCGCCGTTGCTCACCTTGGTCAGCCGGACACCGCCGTAGCCGGCGTGCACGCCCTCGGCGTACCGGAAGGGGGTCAGGCCCGGGCCGCGGAAGCCGCCCTTGCGCACGGCCTCGACCAGCTTCTCCCGGGTGGGGTCGGGCCCGGCGGCGAGCATCGCCTGGACGAACGTGTACGCCATCGAGTAGCCGTAGATGGCGTTACCGTCGACCGGGTTGCCCGCGTTGTACTTCTGGTGAATCTTGGTGAACTCCTGGATCCACGGGTTCGCGGTGTCGCCCACCATCGGCAGGTAGTTGTCGGCGATCATGCCTTCGAGGATCACCTTCTTGTCGCCGAGCTGGGCCGACAGCGTGGTGTAGTCCGCGCCCACGTTGGAGACCACCCACTGCGCCTTGAAGCCCTGCCCGGCGGCCTGGCCCATGGCGAGCGCGGTGAAGCCGGGGATGGTCGCCGAGATGACCACCTGGCAGCCGGCCGCGCGCAGCGCCCCGATCGCCGGGCCAACCTGCTGGTTCGTGGTGGTGTACGTCTGCTTCGCCGCGACCGGGCCGAGGACCTGCTCGACCCCGGCCAGCGAGTCCCGCCCGAAGTCGTCGTTCTGCCCGAAGTGGCAGACCTTCGCGCCGGGGAACTCCCGCTTGACGTAGCTGGCCAGGATCTTGCCCTCGACCGTGTAGTCGGGCTGCCAGCCGAACGTCGTCGGGTACTTGTCCGGCTGGTTCCAGTTGCGGCTGCCGGAGGAGACGAACAAGTCCGGCACCTTCTGCGTCTTGACGAACTCCAGCACGTTCGTGTGCGTCGGCGTGCCGAGGCCGCCGAGCAGCGCGAAGACCTTGTCGTCGAGCACCAGCTTGCGGACCACGTTCTCGGTGTTGGCGGGGTTGTAGCCGTCGTCCATGACCTTGTAGACGATCTTCCGGCCGTGCACGCCGCCCTTGCTGTTGACGTGCTCGAAGTACGCCTTGGTGGCGGCGGAGATCTTCGAGTAGCCGGGCGCGGCCGGTCCGGTGAGCGGTTGGTGGGTGCCGATGACGACCTCGGAGTCGCTGACGCCGGGGACGTTCTCGGCGGCCTGCTTCTCGTCGTCGGCGCAGGCCGGCAACGCGGCCAGCAGGGCCAGGCCGGCGGCGGCCGCGAGAACGCGGCGGGTGGTGGGGCGCATGGTTCTCCATTCCGGTGCGACGGTGCGAACGGTGGGTGGAACCGGTGAGGTCAGCGGTCCGGCGACCGGCGGGTGGCGGGACGACGGCGGACGGCCCTGGGCAGGCGGGCGCCGACGGCACGCACCCCGCCCTGGAGGCCGCCCGGGGCGGCGAGCATGACGACGATGAGGATCAGGCCGAACACGGCGAGCGCGAGGTTGCCCTCCAGCCGCTGGGCCAGCCCGGCGGAGAGGCTGAGGTGTTCGGTGAGCAGGCCGGGCAGGTCCTGGAGCGCGACCAGCAGCACCGCTCCCCAGACCGCGCCGGCCAGGCTGCCCAGCCCGCCGATCACGATCGCCATGAGCAGGAACAGCGACAGGTCCAGCGGGAACTTGCCGGGTGCGACAGTGGCGGTGAGCATGGCGTACACGCCGCCGCCGAGGCCCGCGCAGGCGGCGCTCACCACGAACGCGAGCACCTGCGTGCGGGCCACCGGGATGCCGGCGAGCCGGGCCGCGACCTCGTCGTCGCGGACCGCCCGCAGCGACCGGCCGAAGCGGCTGCGCACCAGGTTGGCCAGCAGCAGCATGGTGAGCAGCGCGGCGCCCAGCGCGATCCAGGCGAGCCAGCGTTCCGGCTGGAAGTAGGCGCCGAGCGCCGCCGGTGGCGTCTGCGCCGGGAACCGCAGCCCCTGCTCGCCGTTGAACACGCCGGTGAAGATCGTGGTGACCGCCGGGACGAGCGTCGCCACCGCGAGCGTCACGCCGGCCAGGTAGGGGCCGCGCAGCCGGGCCGCCGCCAGCCCGACGACAAGCCCGCCGAGCGCTGTCACCGCGACGGCGACGAGCAGTGACGCGGGCAGCGTCCACCAGCCGCGTACGGCCCGCTCGTCGAGGGCCTGCTGGGTCAGCGCCACGGTGTACGCGCCGGTGGCCATCAGCGCGCCGTGCCCGAGCGAGAGCTGGCCGTTGAGTCCGACCAGGACGGTGTGCCCGGCGGTGACGCAGAGGAACGCGCAGACGCGCGCCACCTGGAGGTTCTGGTACGGCGCGAGCTGGTTGGTCACCAGCACGACGAGCGTGCCGGCGAACACGGCCACGGCCAGGTGGCGCAGCAGCGTGGAGCCGCGCGCCTCGCGTCCGGCGGGGGCGCCGGGAAGCAGCCGCCGCAGCGGGGACGGCGCGGCGGGCGCGATCTCGGTGGGGGTGCTCGTCACACGTGCCTCGCTCTCGCCGCGGAGAAGAGTCCGCCGGGGCGGACCAGCAGGACGGACAGCAGCAGCACCAGGACGGCCAGCGGGGTGGTGTCCGGTCCCAGGTAGCCGGTGACGTAGGACAGGATCAGGCCGACCAGCAGGCCGCCGACCACCGCGCCCACAGGGCTGTCCAGGCCGCCGACCACGGCGGCGGTGAACGCGACCACGAAGACCAGGTCCATGGCGTGCGAGTGCAGGCCGAGTCCGGTGGGGACGACGAGCATCCCGGCGAGCGCGCCGACCCCGGCGGCGAGCGCCCAGCCCAGCGTGAGCATCCGGCCGACGCTGACGCCGAGCAGCCGGGACACCTCTGGCGCGAAGGCGGCGGCCCGCATCCGCAGGCCCACGGGGGTACGGGTGAACAGCAGCGCGAGCAGCGCCACCACAGTCAGCGCCGCGCCGAGCACCCACAGGTCGTACGGGGACAGCGCGGCCACCCCGCCGATGGTGAGCGCGTCGGTGTCGAACGGCGCCGGTGCGGGCCGGTAGTCGTTGCCGAAGACCATGCCGAGCACCGCCTGGATGACCAGCACCAGCCCGAGCGCGACGATCACCTGGTTGAGCGGGCCGCCGGGGCCGGCGAACCGCATCAGCACCCGCTCCACGAGCGCGCCCAGGGCCAGCCCGGACAGGATCGCGGCGGCCAGGCCCAGCCAGTACGAGCCGGTGGCGGAGACGACCGCGTACCCGACGTAGGCGGTGGCCACGGCCATCGCACCCTGGGCGAAGTTGACCACCCGGGCGGCCCGCCAGATGAGTACGAGCGCGAGCGCGAACGCCGCGTAGACCGCCCCGGCGGCGAGCCCGTCGAAGGTGAGGAACCAGAACCGCTCCATCCGCGACCCCTTCCTAGAATCCGAGGTACGCGTGCCGGAGCTGGTCGTCGTCGCGCAGCCGGGCGGCCGGCGCGGCCGTCACCACCCGCCCGAGCGACATGACGATGCCCTGGTCGGCGACTGACAACGCGGTGCGCACGTTCTGCTCGACGAGCAGCACGGTGAGCCCCCGTTCGTCGCGCAGCCGCCGCAGCAGCGCCATGATCTGCGCGGCCACCTTGGGCGCCAGCCCGAGCGACGGCTCGTCGAGCAGCAGCAGCCGGGGCCGGGCGATCAGCGCCCGGCCGATGGCGAGCATCTGCCGCTCGCCGCCGGAGAGCTGGTGCCCGGCGTGGTCGCGGCGGCGGGCCAGGGCGGGGAACAGCTCATACACCTCGTCGAGCGCGCGGCGGGCGTCGGCCCGGTCGCGCCGCCACAGCCCGCCCAGGCGCAGGTTCTCCGCCACTGTCAGCTCGGTGACCACGCCGCGCCCCTCCGGCACGTGCGCCAGGCCGCGTCGGACCAGGTGTTCCACCCGGACGCCGCGCAGGTCCTCGCCCGCGTACCGGACGCGGCCGCCGGTGGGCCGCAGCAGACCCGAGAGGGTACGCAGCAGCGTGGTCTTGCCCGCGCCGTTGGCGCCGAGGACGGCGGTTACGGTGCCGGCCGGGACGGTGAACGCGACGTCGCGCAGCACCGGCACGGGTCCGTAGCCGCAGCTGAGCGCCTCCACCTCCAGCACGGCTGTCACGACGCGCTCCCGGTCGGCTCGGCGGGCACGTCCGCGCCCAGGTACGCCTCGGTGACCCGGGGGTCGTCGCGGATGCGGTCCGGCGGCCCGGCCGCGATCACCTTGCCGAAGTCGAGCACCACCAGTTCCTGGCAGACGGACATGACCAGGTCCATGTGGTGCTCGACGAGCAGCACGGCACAGCCGTCCTCCCGGTCGGGCAGCGCGCGGACCAGGTCGGCCAGCTCGGCCACGTCGTCGGCGCCGAGACCGCCGGCCGGTTCGTCGAGCAGCAGCAGCCGGGGCCGGGCGATCAGCGCGCGGGCCAGCGCGACCCGCTTGCGCACCGGATAGGGCAGGGTGGCGGGCGCCGCGTCGGCGTACTTCTCGATGCCCAGCTCGGTGAGCAGGTCCAGGGCCCGGACGTGCAGCCGTCGCTCGTCCCGGTCGCTGCGGGGCAGGCCGAACAGCGCGGCGGCGAATCCGGCGCGGGCCGTGTGACTGGCGCCTGCGACCACGTTCTCCAGCACGCTCAGCCCGGCGAACAGGCCGACGCCCTGAAGCGTGCGGGCGATGCCGAGCCGGGTGAGGGCGTGCGGGCGGGGCCGGAACGACCGGCCGTCGAGGGTGAGTGAACCCTCGGTCGGCCGGACGAAGCCGCAGACCACGTTGAACAGCGTGGTCTTGCCGGCGCCGTTGGGGCCGATCACGCCGACGATCCGGCCGGGCGGCACCCGCAGCGAGACGTCGTCGAGGGCGACCAGGCCGCCGAAGCGTACGCCGACGTGGTGCAGCGCCAGGCCCGGTTCGTCGGCGGCTGTGGCCGGTGGGCTCATCGTCACCTCGTGCCGGTCGACGGAGCGCGGAAAAACTAATTACATCGGGAGTGTACTTTTCTCTGCCGCCGCGTCAATGCCCCGACGATCACCGCTCGCTTACGGGGGTTACCGCCCTCCTACGTGCACGGTCGGTGCGATCATCCCGGCATGCGGTCGCGGGCGCGGCGCAGGAACGTCTGCTCCGCCGCGTTGCCGGTGCCGGCGATCGCCGCGTCGTACGCGACCCGTGCCTGCTTCGGACGGTCCAGCCGGCGCAGCAGGTCGGCCCGGATCGCGTGCCACACGTGGTAACCGGCCAGGTCCAGACGCTCCACCTCGGCCAGTCCCGCCGCCGGTCCGCGTACCTCGGCCAGCGCGACCGCCCGGTTGAGCGCCACCACCGGCCCGGGCGCGACGGCGGCGAGCTGGTCGTAGAGCGCGAGGATCTGGGTCCAGTCGGTGACGGCGGCGGTGGGCGCGTCCGCGTGCACAGCGCCGATCGCGGCCTGGATCTGGTACGGCCCGGGCCGGTCCCGGCGCAGGCACCGGCGGACCAGGTTCTGTCCCTCCGCGATCAGCTCCCGGTCCCACCTGCCGCGGTCCTGCTCGGACAGCGACACCGGCACCCCGTCCGGGCCGGTCCGGGCGGCGCGGCGCGCCTCGGTGAGCAGCATCAGCGCGAGCAGGCCGAGCGCCTCCGGCTCGTCCGGCATCAGCGTCACCAGCAGGCGGCCCAGCCGGATCGCCTCGGCGCCCAGCTCGGCGCGGCCCAGCCGCTCCCCCGCGCTCGCCGTGTGCCCCTCGTTGAAGATCAGGTACACCACTGCCAGCACCCCGCGCAGCCGGTCCGGCAGGTCCGCGTCGCGCGGCACCCGGTACGGGATACCGGCGTCGCGGATCTTCGCCTTGGCCCGGACCAGGCGCTGCGACATGGTGGGCTCCGGCACCAGGAAGGCCCGCGCGATCTCGGCGGTGCTCAGGCCACCGAGCAGGCGAAGCGTCAACGCCACCCGGGCGGGAGCGGCGAGCGCCGGGTGGCAGCAGGTGAAGATCAGGCGCAGGCGGTCGTCGGGCACGGGCCCCTCCTCGGCGGGCGGGTCGGCGGCGTGCAGCAGGGCGGCCTCGGCGTGCCGGGCCGCCCGGGTCGCCTCGCGCCGCAACCTGTCGACCGCCCGGTTCCGGGCGGTGGTGATGATCCAGCCGGCCGGGCTGGGCGGCGGCCCGTCGGCGGCCCACCGCGACACGGCGACAGTGAACGCCTCCTGGACCGCCTCCTCGGCGAGGTCGATGTCGCCGAGGAGACGGACCAGGACGGCAACCGCGCGGCCGTACTCGGCCCGGAAGACGCGTTCGACGTCGGTCATCCCTCGCCCTGGAACGGGCGGACCTCGATCGGCAGCGTGGTGGCGAGGGCGTACCGGCGGCCCCAGTCCAGCGCGGCGTCCAGGTCGGGCGCCCGGATGATGGTGACGCCGCCCAGGTACTCCTTGCCCTCGGCGAACGGCCCGTCGGTGACCAGCACCTCGTCACCGGCCGGGCGCAGCACGGTGGCGGTCTGCGGGTCGTGCAGGCCGTTGCCGAACACCCAGCACCCCGCCTCCCGCAGGTCGCGGCCGATGGCCTCGACCTCGCGCATCACCCCGGCCAGGAACTCCGGGTCCGGGCGGCCCTCGCCGGCCGGCTGGTACATGCTGATCAGGTACTGCTTCATCGGCTTCTCCTCGTCACCGGACGGCCCCGCGCCGCCCTCTCACCCTCCACACGAACGACTGATGCCCGTTTCGACACGCCGGGCCGGGTGAATCCGGCCGGGAGCGGGGTACGCCGTCCCGTGCGCCGCCACCGGGTCGTCGTCGTGGGCGCCGGGTTCTCCGGTCTGGCCTGCGCGCTCGCGCTGGACGCGGCAGGCGCCGAGGTGCGGGTGCTGGAGGCCCGGGACCGGGTGGGCGGCCGGACGCTGAGCCGCCCGCTGCCCGGCGGCGGCTGGCTCGATCTCGGCGCGCAGTGGATCGGCCCGACCCAGGACCGGATGTACGCGCTCGTCGCCGCGTACGGAATGACCACGTTCTCCTCCCCCGCGCACGGCGCGGCGGCGCTGCTGCTCGGCGGACGCCCGGCCACCGGCGAGCCGCCCGGGCTGTCCGCGCTGCTGGACACGCTCAACGAGATGGCGGGCGGGCTCGACCCGGCCGCGCCGTGGCGGGCGGACGACGCGGCCCGGTGGGACCGGATCACGTTCGGCGGCTGGCTCGACGCGAGCGCTGCCGACCCGGTCACCGCCGGGTACGCGGGCCGGATGCTCGCCGGTGGGCTGCTGGCCGCCTCACCGGACGAGGTCTCTCTGCTGCACATGCTGTTCTACCTGCGCAGCGGCGGCGGCACCGGGTCGCTGCTGCGCATGGCCGGTGGCGCCCAGCAGGACCGGCTGGTCGGCGGTCCGGCCGCGCTGGCCGAGCTGATGGCCGCCGCGCTGCCGCCGGGGAGCCTGTGCCTGCGCGCCCCGGTGGACGGCGTCGCGCAGGACGGCGACGGCGTGCGGGTGCGCGTCGGCGGCGAGACGTACCGCGGCGACGCGGTGGTGATCGCGCTGGCGCCGACGCTGGCCGGGCGGATCCGGTACGACCCGCCGCTGCCGCCGCTGCGCGACGGGCTGACCCAGCGGATGCCGATGGGTGTGGCGCTCAAGGTGCACGCGCTCTATCCGGAGCCGTTCTGGCGGGCCGACGGCCGCTCCGGCGTGTCCAGCACCGACACCGGGCCGCTCACCGAGACGGTGGACAACTCGCTGCCGGACGCGCCGGGCGGGGTGCTCACCGCGTTCAGCTACGGCGCGCAGGCCCGGGCGCTGCGCCGGCTGCCGGAGGACGCGCGCCGGGAGGCGCTGTGCGAGGCGCTCACCGCGATCTTCGGCCCGGCCGCCGCGCGCCCCGACGACCTCGTCGAGTACGACTGGTCGGCCGACGAGTGGACGCGCGGCTGCTTCTGCGGCGTCCTGCCACCCGGCGCGTGGTGCGCGTACGGCCCGGAACTGCGCACGCCCGTGGGCCGGGTGCACTGGGCCGGCACCGAGACCGCGACCCGGTGGAGCGGATACCTGGAGGGCGCGGTGACCGCGGGCGAGCGCGCCGCCGCCGAGGCGCTCGCCCAGCTCGGCTGAGCACCCTGTCCAGTGAGATTCTTCGATGGAGTCTATTGAAAAGTTTCTCCGCCCTGTGCCCTAATGACGACAGTTCCTTTCGTCATACTCCCGCCGCCGGAGCGCGGCAACCCCCAGGGAGGACAGATGCACAGTTCGATCCGATCGGCGCTGCGCGCGGCCGGAGCCGCGCTGCTCGCCACCGTCACCGTCGCCGCCGCGGCGCTGTCCGGGGCGGCACCCGCCTCCGCCGCCCCGGCCGGACTGCCCGGCATGGACGTCTCCAGCCACCAGGGCAACGTGAACTGGTCCGGGGCGTGGGCCAACGGCGCCCGGTTCGCGTACGTCAAGGCGACCGAGGGCACGTACTACACCAACCCGTACTTCGCCCAGCAGTACAACGGCTCGTACAACGTCGGGATGATCCGCGGCTCGTACCACTTCGCCCGCCCCGACACCACGAGCGGCGCCACCCAGGCCAACTACTTCGTCGACCACGGCGGCGGCTGGTCGAAGGACGGGCGGACGCTGCCCGGCGCGCTGGACATCGAGTACAACCCGTACGGCGCGACCTGCTACGGCCTGAGCCAGGCGTCGATGCGCAGCTGGATCGCCTCGTTCGTCAACCAGTACTACGCCCGCACCGGCCGGTGGGCCACCATCTACACCACCACCGACTGGTGGAGCACCTGCACCGGCAACACCTCGCAGTTCGCCGCCAACAACCCACTGTGGATCGCCCGGTACGCAAGCAGCGTCGGCACGCTGCCTGCGGGCTGGGGCACGTACTCGTTCTGGCAGTGGTCGTCCTCCGGCGTCTTCCCCGGTGACCAGAACGTCTGGAACGGCTCGCTCGACCGGCTGCGCGTACTGGCCTGCAACGGACCCTGCTGACCCCGGCCCGGGCGTGGCGGGCGGTGCCGGTCCCGCCACGCCCGGCGTACCGGCCGATCCGGCGCTCCCCTTCCGCGAGGAGGTTGCGATGTCCGTTCCCGTACCCCGGCGGACCGTGCTGCGCGGCGCGGTCCTGCTCGGTGCCGCCGCCGGCGTCGGCGCGCTGACCCAGATCGGCTCCGGCCCCGGCGCGCGGGCCGCCGCCACCCGGGTCGACCAGCCGACCATCGCCAACTGCGCGACCTGGGGCGCCCGCCCGCCCTCGTCGCCGGTGAGCGTGGTGACCAGCCGGCCCAACAAGATCATCGTCCATCACACGGCATTCCCGAACACCACCGACTACAGCCTCGCCCAGGCGTACCGCAACTCCCGCGACATCCAGAACCTGCACATGGACGGCAACGGCTGGCTCGACTCCGGACAGCACTTCACCAACAGCCGGGGCGGCTACCTGACCGAGGGCCGGCACGGCAGCCTCTACGCGCTGCTGCACGGCCAGACGATGGTGCAGGGCGCGCACTGCGTCGGGCAGAACAGCCAGGCCATCGGCATCGAGAACGACGGCATCTACCTGGACGTGCAGCCGCCCCAGGCGCTCTGGAACAGCCTCGTCACGTTCTGCGCGTTCACCTGCCAGCAGTACGGCATCGCACCCACCGAGATCTACGGGCACAAGGACTTCAACAACACGCAGTGCCCGGGGCTGCTGCACGACCGCCTGCCGGAGCTGCGCCGTACCGTCGCCGCCCGTCTCGGCGGCTGACCACGGGGGTACGCGGGGCGCCCGGGTGCGACGGGCGCCCCGCGTTGCGCGCGCCCACTGTGTCAGCGCTCGCTGCGTCAGCGCTCGCTTATATAAGCTGGGTCTGATACAAAGGGGTCGTGCACGCCTTCGACGTTCTCGGCGACCCGGTCCGCCGCCGGATCCTGGAACTGCTCGCGGACGGCGAGCAGCCCGCCGGCACGCTCGGCGAGACCGTGCGGCGCGAGTTCGGCATCAGCCAGCCCGCCGTCTCCCAGCACCTCAAGGTGCTGCGCGAGCACGGCTTCGCCACTGTGCGCGCCGAGGGCACCCGCCGCCTCTACGCCGTGGATCCCGGCCCGCTGCGCGAGATAGACGCGTGGCTGGACGGGTTCCGCCGCTTCTGGACGCCGCCACTGGCGGCGCTCGCCACCGAGCTGGCCCGGGGCCGCCGCGAACGACGGCTGCGTGAGGACACCACCGACGACGAGAGGACCGAACCATGATCGACGTGACCGGACAGATCAGCGCCGTCGAGCGCCGCATCGGCGACCGTACGCTCCCCGCCGGGCACGCGCGGGTGCTCACCATCGCCCAGACGTACGACGCGCTGGTGGCCGACGTCTTCGACGCGTGCACGAACCCGGAACGGATACCCCGCTGGTTCCTGCCGGTCTCCGGCGACCTGAGCCTCGGCGGCCGGTACCAGCTGGAGGGCAACGCGGGCGGCACCGTCGAACGCTGCGACCCGCCGCACGGCTTCGCCGCCACCTGGGAGTTCGGCGGCGAGGTGAGCTGGATCGAGGTACGGCTGCGCGAGGCGGGACCGGGGCGTACCCGCTTCGAGCTGGAACACGTCGCGCACGTCGACGACCAGCGGTGGGCCGAGTACGGTCCGGGCGCGGTCGGCATCGGCTGGGACCTGGCACTGGTCGGTCTGGCCTCCCACTTCGCCATCGACGGCACGGGCGTCGACCCGGCCGCCGCAGCCGACTGGATGGCCTCACCCGAGGGCCTGCGCTTCGTCACCGAGTCCAGCAGAAGCTGGACGACGGCAAGCATCGAGGCCGGCACTCCCACCGAGCAGGCCCAAACCGCAGGCACCCGAGTAACCGCGTTCTACACAGGCGCCCCCACTCCCTGACCACCCCGCCCCTCCCCTCCCCGCCCCCCTCTCCCCGCCCCCCTCTCCCCGTCGATCTTGCACTTTGCGCCCGCAGAATGTCCGATACGCACGTTATGAAGGGCACCAAAGCGCAAGATCGACGATGAGGGCGGCTCAGGTCTTGGAGATCTTGGTAGGAAATGGCCCTCATGGGGGCCCGTTCGCTCCAAGATCTCTCGGGATCTCGTGATGCGTCTGCAGTCAAGATGCGCGGGCCGCTCGGGCAGGCGAATGCGGCTCGACGTCGCGAGGCGCGCGTGGTCGGAATGTCGACGTGAGCGGACGAGCCGAGGCAGCGGGCGGGGAGGGCGGGGCCGGACGAAGATGTCCGTGGTGGACGGTGACGTCGGTGTGCCGTCCCCGGGGTGAAATGCGGCGGTGGGATGTCGGTGGGGTGGGGCAGACTGCGGGGCATGCCGATCCGCTCCGTCACCGACCTGACCACTGCGCTCGACGCGGGTCAGACGGTCAAGTACCTGCGCTTCTGGGGGCACCGGCCACGGCCTGACGGCAGCGTCGGCGCGAGCTGCCTGAGCCAGTGGTGGCCGGCGGCGTTCACAGTCGACGGCCGGGAGTTCGCCACCGCCGAGCACTGGATGATGTGGCACAAGGCCACGCTCTTCGGGGACCACGCGATCGCCGAGCGGGTGCTGGCCGCCGGGCATCCGCACCGGGCCAAGGCGCTCGGCCGGCAGGTCCGCGACTTCGACGAGGCGATCTGGACGGCCCGCCGCTACGAGATCGTGGTGGCCGGCAGCGTCGCCAAGTTCGGCCGGCACGAGCCGTTGCGGCGGTTCCTGCTCGGCACCGGCGACCGGGTGCTCGTCGAGGCCAGCCCGACCGACCGGATCTGGGGCATCGGCCTGACCGCCGACGATCCACGGGCTGCCGACCCGGCTACCTGGCGGGGCGACAACCTGCTCGGGTTCGCCCTGATGGAGGCGCGCGCCACGCTCGCCGGCCGAGGGGGTGACGCCTGACCCCGGGCCGGGGGTCCGGGTAACGTGCTGCGGCGTGACCGCGTACTCGCACTGCTCGTTCTGCGGCGCGGCCTACCCGGCGGACTCCGGGTGGCCGCGTGTCTGTTCCTCCTGCGGCGAGACGGTGTGGCGCAATCCGCTGCCGGTGGCGGTGGCGGTGCTGCCGGTCCGCACGCCGGAGGGGCTCGGCGTGGTGGTGGTACGCCGCGACATCGAACCGGCCCGGGGGCAGCTCGCGCTGCCGGGCGGCTTCATCGAGTACGGCGAGGAGTGGTCCGAGGCGCTCGTGCGTGAGCTGCGCGAGGAGACCGGGCTGCGGGCCGAGGCCGGCGAGGCGCGACTGTTCGCGGTGCACGGCGCTCCGGCGGGCGGCACCATGATGGTCTTCGGCGTGCTGCCCGAGCGGCCGCTCGGTGACCTGCCGCCGTCGGCGCCGACCGAGGATGCCACCGAGTGGCTGGTGCTCACCGATCCGGTCGAGCTGGCCTTCTCCACGCACACCCGGGTGCTGGCCGACTTCCTCGCCGAGCAACGCCCGATCTGACCGGAACCGGGGCCGCCCGATCTGACCGGAACCCGGGGGCCGCCCGATCTGACCGAGGCGACCCCGGGCAGCGCCCGGCCCTGACCGCGACGAATCCGGCAGCGCCGGACGGCCCGGCACGCTCCAGCCCGGAAACGGGCGCGGCGGGGTCAGACGCGGGCCGGGACCGGCTGGGGTGAGAACGGCACGGCGGCCGGCGCCTCGGTCTCCGGCTCGCCGGCCGGGTGCCGCCACAGCCCGCGCCGCCGCAGGATCGGCAGCACGCCCTCGCCGAACCAGTACGCCTCCTCCAGGTGCGGGTGGCCGGAGAGGATGAACTCGTCCAGACCGAGCGCGTGGTACTCGGCGATCCGGTCGGCGACCTCGGTGTGGCTGCCGACCAGCGCGGTGCCCGCGCCGCCGCGTACCAGGCCGAATCCGGCCCACAGGTTCGGCGAGACCTCCAGCCCGTCGCGGGAGCCGCCGTGCAGGTCGAGCATCCGCCGCTGCCCCTCGGACTCGCTGCGCCGCAGCCCTTCCTGCACGGCGCGCACGTCGGCCTCGGGGATGCCGTCGAGCAGCTTGCGCGCCTGGGCCCACGCCTCCTCGGCGGTGTCCCGGCTGATCACGTGCAGCCGGATGCCGTACCGCAGCTCGCGGCCGGCCTCGGCGGCGAGCCCGCGGATCCAGTCCAGCTTGCCGGCCACCTGCGCGGGCGGCTCACCCCAGGTCAGGTACACGTCGCTGTGCCGTACCGCCACCGGCCCGGCCGCGCCGGACGAACCGCCGAAGTAGACCGGCGGCACCGGGTCGGGCACCCGGTCGAGCCGGGCTCCCTCGACCCGCACGTGGGCGCCGTCGTGGTCGACCGTCTCGCCGCGCCACAGCGACCGCACCACGTGCAGGAACTCGTCGGTACGCGCGTAGCGGGCGTCCTTGTCCAGGAAGTCGCCGTACGCGCGCTGCTCGGCGGACTCGCCGCCGGTGACCACGTTGAGCAGCAGCCGCCCGCCGGACAGGCGCTGGAACGTGGACGCCATCTGCGCGGCGAGGGTGGGTGAGAGCAGGCCGGGCCGGAACGCGACGAGGAACTTCAGCCGCTCGGTGACCTCGGTGAGCATGGCGGTGGTCAGCCAGGCGTCCTCGCACCAGGCGCCGGTGGGGGTGAGCGCCCCGGCGAAGCCGAGCTGCTCGGCGGTGCGGGCGATCTGCCCCAGGTACGCGACGCTCGCGGACCGGGCGCCGCCGGCGGTGCCGACCGGTACGCCGTGGCCGCCGCCCACGATGTCCCGGCTGTCGCCGTAGGTCGGCAGGAACCAGTGGAAGGTGAGCGACATGGTGTACCTCCGGTGCGGGATCGGGCGGGTCGCCTCCTGAGTGGTGGGACGACCACGCCGACACACTACCCATAAAACCTATCGGGTTGGTAGGTTGCTGTCGCCCGCCGACGGCCGGGCCCATCCCTCCCCGAGGAGTCGCCATGCGTACCCCCAGATCGCGCCGCCGGCCGGTGGCCGCGCTGCTCACCACCCTCGCGCTGCTCGCCGCGACGGCGCTGACGGCCTGCGGCGGCGAGGCGGCCGACGCCAGTGGCGGCGGCGACGGCCCGCTGCGGATCGGCTATCAGCGCTTCGGCGGGCTCAGCCTGGTCAAGGCGCGCGGCGACGCGAAGAACGTCACCTGGTCGCTGTTCGAGAGCGGCCCGGCCCTGACCGAGGCGCTCAAGGCCGGTTCGATCGACATCGGCCAGGTGGGCGAGGCGCCGCCGGTGTTCGCCGCCGCCGGGAAGATCCCGTTCTCCGTGGTCGGCACCTCCCAGCCGATCCCGCAGGGCGAGGCGGTTCTGGTCAAGGCGGACAGCCCGTATCGTGGATTCGCCGACCTGCGCGGGAAGACGGTAGCGCTGAACAAGGGCTCCAACGTGCACTGGCTGCTGGTGAAGCTGCTGGAGGCGAACCGGATGACGCTCGCCGACATCAAGGTGAAGTACCTCAAGCCCGCCGAGGGACGGCCCGCGTTCGACAACGGGCAGGTCGACGCGTGGATCATCTGGGATCCCTACTTCGCGCTGGCCGAGCAGCCCGGCGTACGGGTGCTCGCCGACGCGACCGGCCTGGCCGGCAACCGCGAGTACGTGCTGGCCGCGCCGGACGCGGTGAAGAACCGCACCGACGACGTACGGGCGTTCCTGGATACGTACCGGCAGACCACCGACTGGGGCATCGCCCATCCGGCCGAGCGGGCCGCCGTCCTCGCCCCGGAGCTGAAGATCCCGCTCGACGTGACCACCCGGGCGCTGGCCCGCAGCGCCAAGCCGCTCGCCCCGGTCACGCCGGAGATCGGCGCCGAGTTGCAGGCCATCGCGGACAGCTTCGTGGAGCTGAAGCTGGTGCCCGGACCGGTCGACATCGCCGGGCGGGTGGACGGCCGGTTCAACGAGGCGTTCCAGTGAGCGGTCCGGCGCTGGCCGAGGCGAGTCCTGCGGTCGTACCCGATCGGGTGACGCCGCGGCGGTCGCGGGCCCGCGCCCCGCGGCGGTGGCGGCGCACGGTGAGCCCGGTCGTGCTGGTTCTCGCCTGGGAGGCCGCCGCGCAGACCGGGCTGCTCGCGCCGGAGAAGCTGCCCGCGCCCAGCGCGGTGCTGGCGACCGGGTGGCGGCTGGCGAGCGACGGGACGCTCGGCGTGCACCTGCTCGACTCGCTCACCCGCGCCGCGCTCGGCCTGCTCATCGGCGGCGGCCTGGCGCTCGTGCTCGGCGCGGCGGCGGGGCTGCTGCGCCTCGGCGACGACCTGGTCGACCCGCCGGTGCAGATGGCCCGGATGCTGCCGCACCTGGGCCTGGTCCCGCTGCTGATCATCTGGGTGGGCATCGGCGAGTCGTTGAAAGTCACGCTCGTGGCGCTCGGCGCGTTCTTCCCGATCTACTTCAACACGTACGCCGGCATCCGCGACATCGACGAGCGGCTGGTGGAGGCGGCGCGCACCTGCGGTCTCGGGGCGGCGGCCCGGCTGCGGCACGTGGTGCTGCCCGGCGCGCTGCCGGCGCTGTTCCTCGGGCTGCGGCTGGCCATCGGCGCGGCCTGGCTCAGCCTGGTCGTCGGCGAGCAGGTCAACGCGCAGACCGGCGTCGGCTTCCTGATGATGGAGGCGCGCGAGTTCAGCCAGACCGACGTCGTCGTGCTCGGCCTGCTCATCTACGCACTGCTGGGGCTGGCCTCCGACCTGCTCATCCGGTACGCGGAGAGGAGGACGCTGGCGTGGCGACGCGGACTGCGCGCGACCTGACCGGGCCGGTGCTCACCGCACGCGCGGTGACCCGGTCCTTCGGCCCGGCGGTGGTGCTGGCCGGGGTCGACCTGACCATCGGCGACGGCGAGACGGTGGCGCTGCTCGGCGGCAGCGGATCCGGCAAGAGCACGCTGCTGCGCGTGCTCGCCGGGCTCGACGGCGACGCGGGCGGCGAGCACGTGCTGCACGGCACCTCCGCCGTGGTGTTCCAGGAGCACCGGCTGCTGCCGTGGAAGCGGGTGGCAGACAACGTGGCGCTCGGGCTGACCGGACCGGACGTGGGCGACCGGGTCGGCCGCGCGCTGGCCGAGGTGGGTCTCGCCGACCGGGGCCGGGCCTGGCCGGCCGAACTGTCCGGCGGGCAGGCGCAGCGGGTCGCGGTGGCCCGCGCGCTGGTCCGCGAACCGGACCTGCTGCTGCTGGACGAGCCGTTCGGCGCGCTGGACGCGCTGACCCGGCTGCGCATGCAGGGGCTGCTGCGGCCGCTGCGCGCCCAGCACGGCTTCGCCGCGCTGCTGGTCACCCACGACGTGGAGGAGGCGCTGCTGCTGGCCGACCGCGTCCTGCTCCTCGACGACGGCGTGATCGCCGAAGAGGTGCCGGTACGCCTCGGGCCGTCCCCGAGCCCCGACGACCCGGCCCTCGGCGCGCTGCGCCGCCACCTGCTCGACCGCCTCGGCGTACCCGCCGGCTGACCGCGAGGGAGAACCCATGACCCGCTGGACACCCGACCCGACCTTCTACCCCTCCCCCGCGCTCGCCGCCGCCGCGCCGGCCGAGAAACTCGCGTACGTCGCCGCGTTCGACCGCGCCGGGCAGCGCCCCGACGCCATCGCGGTGCTCGACACCGACCCGGACTCCGGCTCGTACGGCCGGGTGGTGGGCTGGACCGAGCTGCCGGACACCGGCGACGAGCTGCACCACTTCGGGTGGAACGCGTGCAGCAGCGCACTCTGCCCGACCGCGCCGCACCCGCACGTGGAGCGCCGCTACCTGATCGTGCCGGGCCTGCGCTCGTCCCGGATCCACGTGCTCGACACCAAGCCCGACCCGCGCCGCCCCGAGCTGGTCAAGGTGATCGGAGCGGAGGAACTCGGCAGGCGTGCCGGGTACTCCCGCCCGCACACGGTGCACTGCGGGCCGGACGGCATCTACGTCTCCGCGCTCGGCGGCGCCGACGGGCAGGAGGGGCCGGGCGGCATCGCCGTGCTCGACCACACCACGTTCGAGGTACGCGGCGCGTGGGAGGCCGACCGCGGGCCGCAGTTCCTGGCGTACGACTTCTGGTGGCACTACACGCAGGACGTGCTGGTCACCAGCGAGTGGGGCACGCCGTCGATGATCGAGGACGGCATCGTCGGTGAGCTGCTGCTGGGCCGCAGGTACGGGCACGCGATCCACTTCTGGGACCTGGCGAGGCGCCGGCACGTGCAGCGCGTCGACCTCGGCGACCAGTACCAGATGCCGCTGGAGCTGCGGCCCGCGCACGACCCGACGAAGTCGTACGGCTTCGTCGGCGTGGTGATCAGCGTCGAGGACCTGTCCGCGTCGATCTGGCTGTGGCACCGCGACGGCGACGCCTGGGCGGTCACCAAGGTGATCGACATCCCCGCCGAGCCGGCCGACCCGGCCGACCTGCCGGAGCTGCTCAAGCCGTTCGGGGCGGTGCCGCCGCTGGTCACCGACATCGACCTGTCCGTTGACGACAGGTTCCTGCACGTCTCCTGCTGGGGCACCGGCGAACTGATCCGCTACGACGTCAGCGACCCGTTCCACCCGGTACGCGTCGGCTCGGTACGCCTCGGCGGCATCGTCAACCGCACCCCGCACCCGGCGTTCCCGGACGAGCCGCTGGCCGGCGGGCCGCAGATGGTCGAGATCAGCCGCGACGGCCGCCGCGTCTACGTCAGCAACTCGCTCTACGGCGCCTGGGACGACCAGTTCTACCCCGACGGGGTGGGCGCCTGGGTGGCGAAGCTCGACGTCGACCCGGAGCACGGCGGCCTCGTGCCGGACCCGCGGTTCTTCCCGCGCGGCGAGGAGTTCCGCGGCCTGCGCGTACACCAGACCCGGTTGCAGGGCGGCGACGCCTCGTCCGACTCGTACTGCTTCCCGTGACCGGCGCGACCTGGGCGGCGCTGGCCGGCCTCGGCGCGTTCCACGGCCTGAACCCGGCGATGGGGTGGCTGTTCGCGGTGGCCCGGGGCCTGCAGGAGCGCCGCCGGGCCGCGCTGCTGGCGGCCCTGCCGCCGATCGCGACCGGTCACCTGGCGTCGGTGGCGGTGGTCGCCGCGCTGGTCAGCGCCACCCGGTCGGTGACGGCGAGCACGCTGGTCGCGGTGACCGGCGGGGTGCTGCTTGTCGGGTTCGGGCTGTGGCGGCTGCTGTCCGAGCGGCACTTCCGGTGGGCCGGGATGCGGCTGTCGGCGGCGCAGCTCACCGCCTGGTCGTTCCTGATGTCCGCGGCGCACGGCGCGGGCCTGATGCTGCTGCCGGTGCTGCTCGCCGAACCGGCGGCCGGCGCCGGCCCGCACGCCGGGCACCTCGCCGCCGCGCCGGCCGGCGCGCTGACCGGCCTGCTCGCCGCCGCCGTGCACACAGTCGCCATGCTCGCCGTCGCGCTGGTCGTGGCCCTGCTGGTGTACGAGGTGCTCGGCGTCGGTGTGCTCCGCCGGGCCTGGTTCAACGTCGACCGGCTGTGGGCCGGTGTGCTCGTGGCGGCCGGCGTGGTGACGCTGATCGGCGCGGCGTGAGGTCGCCGCCACCTGCGACGGATCGATGAAAAGTCCTACTGATTGAATAGGAAAGGCAGCGTCGCCTACCCCGGAGGTCAGCCGTGAGTCAGTCCCCGTCCCCCGCCGAAGCCGTCCACGACGCCGACCGCAGCCGGCAGTGGCTCGCCGGGCAGGCGCACGGGCCGGGCGTCGACCGCGACCGACTGCTGGAGGTGGGCGCGGCCATGGCCGCGGTGACCGCCGCCGCCGCGGAACGCGAGCCGGTCGCGGTGGCGTCCGCGCCGGTCGGCGTCGACCCCGGCGCGCCGATCGTCAAGCCGCTGCCGGCGGACCTGCTGCGCCCGCTGGACACCAACGCCGAGATGCGCTGGCCGTCGATGGCCGGCCAGGGGTACGTGGTCCCGATCGACCGCTTCTTCGTCCGCAACCACACGGTCACGCCGCACCTGGACGCGGCCACCTGGCGGCTGCGCCTGTTCGGCGACGGCCTGCGCGGCGCACCGACCCGGGACAACCCGGTCGAGTTCGACCTCGACGAGCTGCGCCGGCTGCCCGCCGAGGAGCACGCGGCGCTGCTGGAGTGCGCCGGCAACGGGCGGCGCTACTTCGCCGAGCAGCAGGACGAGCCGACCCCGGGCGTGGCGTGGGGGCTGGGCAGCGTCGGCGTGGCGCGGTGGCGGGGCGTGCGGCTCGGCACGGTGCTGCGCCTGGCCGGGCTGCGCGACGAGGCGGTCGACGTGATGCCCGAGGGCCTCGACCCGGACTACGTCTCCGGCGGGGTCAACCTCGGCCGGGTACGCCGCCCGATGCCGGTCGCGAAGGCGCTCGACGACGTGCTGCTGGCGTACGAGATGAACGGCGAGCCGCTGCCCCCCGACCACGGCTTCCCGGTGCGGGTCGTGGTGCCCGGCTGGGTCGGCATCTCCTCGATCAAGTGGGTCGGCGCGATCGAGGTCTCCACCACTCCCCTGTTCTCGCCGTGGAACACGCAGTTCTACCGGATGTTCGGCCCCGGCCACCCGGCCGACGGCACAGTGCTCACCGCCCAGCCGGTGCGCAGCGCGTTCGAGCTGCCCTGGGACGCCCGGGTGCCGGCCGGCGAGGAGATGCTGCTGACCGGCCGTTCCTGGTCCGGCAACGGCCCGATCGCGCACGTCGAGGTGGACACCGGCGACGGATGGCGCCCCGCCGACCTGGTCGCCGCCGACCGGGGCGGAGCCTGGCAGCGCTGGACCGTCAGGTGGTGCTCCCCGGCAGCGGGCCGGCACGTCCTGCGCGCCCGCGCCACCGACTGCACGGGCGCCGTCCAGCCCGACCGGGCCGCGCCGAACGACCTCGCGTACCTGTTCGACGCCGTCGTGGCTCACCCGGTGACCGCCTGCTGACCGCCGCTCAGGTGGTGCTGAGGTAGGGCGGCGGCACGGTGTCGGTGAGCCACACCCCGTTGGCCGAGCGGTAGAACAGGTACCCGGCCTCGGCCATCGCCGCCGCGTCCACGGTCAGCACCACCACCGCGCCGCCCCGGCGCGCACCGACGCGCCGGGCCGTCGCCACGTCAGGCGACAGGTGTACGTGGTGCCGCCCGCCCCGGCGCAGCCCCTGCGCCCGGATCGCGTCCAGCACGGCCTCACCGGTGCCGTGGAACAGCCGGGGCGGCGGCGCGGCCGGGGTGAGGCCGA
This sequence comes from Micromonospora sp. CNZ296, assembly GCF_007827635.1. Classification (NCBI taxonomy): domain Bacteria; kingdom Bacillati; phylum Actinomycetota; class Actinomycetes; order Micromonosporales; family Micromonosporaceae; genus Micromonospora; species Micromonospora sp. CNZ296. The sequence goes on along the minus strand of NZ_VISW01000006.1, from coordinate 235,438 downwards.
GGTCGACCGGAATCGAGTGCCCCTGGTTGGCGCGGATCCGGTCGGCCCCGTCCGGACCGGCCTCCACGGCGAAGCGCTGCTTGTCGTTGCCCACGACCACGGCGTCCAGCTGGGCGCGGCTGATCCTCAGCCCGGCGAGCACGTCGGCCACCGGCACCCAGCCCGCCCGGTCGAGGAGAAGCCCGAACGTGTCAGGCCGGTGCCGCAATGCCAGCGACAGCCGCTTGCTCACCCGAACGAGATCGCGATGTTCCACCCGCCCAGTCTGATTCCGCAGCCGTCCCCTTGTCGACGCAGTTCCCCTGCCCGCCCTCCCCTCGCCCTCGCCCCTCCCTGCCCTGCTTCGCCTCGCCCCGCCTCGCCCCGTCGATCTTGCGGTTTCGGCCCCTCGGATGCCCGGTTCGCACTCTTTGCCGGGGCAGGAAGCCCATGATCGACGAGCCGGGGAGCCGAGGGTCGGGACGGAGGCGGGACGGGCGGAAGGGGCGAGGGTCAGGCTGCGGCCCGCTCCGGGAGGGGGCGGCGGCGGTGGGACGGGTCGGTCAGCGTGGGCGGGGACCAGGCGCCGTCGGGCTGGTAGAGGTTCGTACCGGGCGGGACGATCTCGTCGATCCGGTCCAGCACCGCGTCGTCGAGCGTCAGCTCCGCCCCGGCGAGCAGCGCGTCCAGTTGCTCCATCGTGCGCGGTCCGATGATGGTCGAGGTGACCGCCGGGTGCGCGGCGGCGAACGCCACGGCGAGCTGCGGCAGCGTGCAGCCCACCTCGTCGGCGAGCGCGACCAGTTCCTCCACGGCGGCGTACTTGGCGGTGTTGCCCGGCAGCGCCGGGTCGAACCGGGCCGGGGTGAGCGCCGGGCGGCCCGCGCCGAGGTCGACGGGCCGGCCCTGCCGGTACCGGCCGGACAGGAACCCGGAGGCCAGCGGGCTCCACACCAGCACACCCATCCGGTAGCGGCGGCAGACCGGCAGCACCGACGTCTCGATGCCGCGCGCCAGGATCGAGTACGGCGGCTGCTCGGTGCGGAAGCGGCCGAGCGCCCGCCGCTCGGCGACGTGGTGCGCCTCCACGATCTCCTCGGCCGGGAAGGCCGAGCAGCCGAACGCGCGGATCTTCCCGGCCCGGACCAGGTCGGTCAACGCGCCGAGCGTCTCCTCGACGTCAGTGGTGTGGTCGGGACGGTGCACCTGGTAGAGGTCGATCCAGTCGGTGCCGAGCCGACGCAGGCTGTCCTCGACCGCCCGGACGATCCAGCGTCGCGAGTTGCCGCCCCGGTTGGGCCCCTCACCCATCGGGAAGTGGACCTTCGTGGCGAGCACCACGTCGTCGCGGCGGCCGCGCAGAGCCTTGCCGACGATCTCCTCCGATTCGCCGGCCGAGTACATGTCGGCGGTGTCCACGAAGTTGATCCCCTGATCGAGTGCCTTGTGGACGATCCGGGCACAGTCGTCGTGGTCGGGGTTGCCGACCGCGCCGAACATCATGGTGCCGAGGCAGTGGACGCTGACCTCGATGCCGGTGCCGCCGAGGACGCGATAGCGCATGTGAACTCCCTGGGTTGCACCGCGCCGGCCGGGTGGCGCGCGGTCCGGTCACGGTAGGAGTTCGAGTGCGCTGGAGGTCAACTCTCGGCCGCGGGTTCCGCGCTGCCGGCGAGGTAGCCGGCCGCCTGCAACTCGAACAGCTCTCGGTAGAGCCCGCCCTGGGCCATCAGCGTGTCGTGGTCGCCTGACTGCACGAGCCGGCCGTGGTCCATCACGAAGATCCGGTCGGCGTGCCGGACGTTGGCGAGCCGGTGGGTGATCAGCACGACGGCCCGGTCCGGGTGCCGCCGCAGGTGCTGGAAGAGGGCGTGTTCGGCACGCGCGTCAAGCGCCGCGGACGGCTCGTCGCAGATCAGCAGCCGGGCGTCACGGTAGAGGCCGCGTGCGGCCACCAGCCGCTGCCACTGCCCACCGGACAGGTCCTGGCCGTCCTTGAACTGCCGGTCCAGCAACGTGTCGTACCCGAACGGCAGCTCGCTGATCATGTCGTGGGCGGCGGCGTCGCGGGCGGCGGTCTCCACGCTGGGCCCGGGCCCGCCGGCTCGGTCGTGGCGGCCGACGCGGATGTTCTGCCGGGCGGTGAACGGGAACCTCCACCAGTCCTGGCTCATCACCGCGACCTGGGCGGCGGTCTGGCGTGGATCCAGTTCGGCGGCGTCCACGCCGTCCCAGCGGATCGTGCCGCCGGTGGGCCGGTAGAGGCCGGCGATCAGCTTCGCGAGCGTGGTCTTGCCGGAGCCGTTCTCCCCCACCAGCGCGATCACCTCACCGCGCCGGACCGTGAGGCTGACCTCGTCGACCGCCGCGCTGTCGGTGTCCGGGTAGCGCAGGCTGACCCGTTCGACGTCGATGCGCGTGAACCCGTCGACCGGCAGGTGCCCGCCGGCCGGGATCCGCCGGGTCGCCCGGTCGAGGAAGTCGCGGTAGTCCTGGTAGTAGAGGGCGTCCTCGTAGAGCGAGTTGGTGGCGAAGATCGCCGTGCGCAGGCTCGTACGCGCGGACTGGAGCGCCAGCAGCGCGGTGGCCGCCGCCGCGAGCGCCACCACGCCCCCGACGAGCAACGTCCCCAGAACCGCGTAGAGCCCGAACGTGGCGATCCCAGTGACGGACAGGCCGATCGCCCGGGTGATCGTCTGCGCCCGGGCCAGGCGCAACTCGGCGCGGGTCTCCAGGCGCGTCATGAGGTGGTACTCCGAGAGCAGGAAGTCGCGCATCTGGTAGGCGCGGATCTCGGCCGCGGTGTGCCGGTTGGCCATCAGGTCGCCCAGCATCCACTTGCGTCGCCGCCGGGTGATCCGGGCGAGCCAGTCGACGTGCTGGCGGCGGGCCATCCGCACCGCCGTCACCGCCTCCGGCGCGGCGGCGACGACCAGGCAGGGCAGCAGAAGCGGGTGGATGATCGTCACCGCGGTAGCCGTGGCGATCACGCCGACCACACCGGTGACCAGGTTGACCGTGTCGTTGACCAGGGAGCCCGCCTCGACCAGTCCCCGGTCGCGGGCGCGGTCCATCTCCTCGGCGAAACCGGCGTCGTCGAAGGCGGCCAGTTCCACCGCTGAGGTCGTCTCGAACAGCCGCCGCTCCACTGTGAAGTTGATCTGCGGTACGAGCCGGGCCTGCGCCCATCCGGCGGCGATGGTCAGTGCGCCGCGCCCGGCGACGGCGGCCGCCGCCAGCGTCAGGGCGGGCAGCGCCGCCCGGATGCGGTCCGGTGTCGGGCCGGCGGCGAACAGCTGGTGGAGCACTCCGGTGGTGGCGAGCAGGCCCAGCGTGGTGAGCACACCGGCGGCGACGTTGAGACCCAGCGACGCGGCGGTGTCCCGGCGGCTGGTCGCCCAGGCGAGGGTGATCGCCTCGCGGATCAACGCGGGCAGCCGGCGTGCCACCGACCAGAATCCGGTGTGGGCCAGCTCGGTGGCCCGGTGCATCCAGTGCGGATCGACCAGCTCGGGCAGGGTCGTCTCCCCCGCCGGCTCCTCCGGGTCGGACGGTGGACGAGGGTGGATCACCCCGGCCATGGCACCCCCTCGACGCGTTCGGGCAGCAACGCTGGATACTACGTTCCGCTATCGAAATATGTCATTCAGTAACCGGCGTGTCGTACAGGCGTCCCAACGGCGTGTCCCGCGGCGGTGACCGGAAAGACCCGCCCGCACGGTGGTCGCCGCCGGGTCGCGTCGCGCGCGACCGGTCCGGGTGGCAGGCTTGTGGGGTTCGCCGGCGCGCGCCGGCCGACCGCCCGTCGTGAAGGAGAAGATCGACCCGATGGCTGTGGACGTCACCACCACCGACGAATGGCAGGCGCTGCGCAAGCACGCCGAGGCGATGCGCGCCACGCACCTGCGCGACCTGTTCGCCGCCGACGGGCAGCGGGGTGAGCGGCTCACCGGTGAGGTCGCCGACCTGCACGTGGACTACAGCAAGAACCTGGTCACCGACGAGACCATCGCGCTGCTCGGCGCGCTCGCCGAGCGGGTCGGCCTGACCGACCGGATCGCGGCCATGTTCGCCGGCCGGCACATCAACGTCACCGAGGACCGGGCGGTGCTGCACACCGCGCTGCGCCTGCCGGCGGACGCGTCGCTCACCGTGGACGGCCAGGACGTGGTCGCCGACGTGCACGCCGTGCTGGACCGCATGTCGGCGTTCGCGCAGCGGGTGCGCTCCGGCTCGTGGCGGGGCCACACCGGCGAGCGGATCACCACCGTCGTGAACATCGGCATCGGCGGGTCGGACCTCGGGCCGGTGATGGCGTACGAGGCGCTCAAGGCGTACCGCGACGCGGGCATCAGCTGCCGGTTCGTGTCGAACATCGACCCGACCGACATCCACGACAAGACCGCCGACCTGGACCCGGCGAGCACGCTGTTCGTCGTGGTGTCCAAGACGTTCTCCACCCAGGAGACGCTCGCCAACGCCGACCAGGCGCGGCGCTGGCTGCTGGCCGGGCTGGACGCCGACGACGACGCGATCGCCCGGCACTTCGTCGCGGTCAGCACCAACGAGCAGCGGGTCCGCGACTTCGGCATCGACCCGGAGAACATGTTCGGCTTCTGGGACTGGGTGGGCGGACGCTACTCGCTGCCGTCCGCGGTCGGCCTGTCGGTCATGCTGGCGATCGGGCCGGACCGGTTCCGCGAGATGCTGGCCGGCTACCACGCGGTCGACGAGCACTTCCGGTCCGCCCCGGTGGAGCGCAACGTGCCGGCGCTGCTCGGCCTGCTCAACGTCTGGTACACCGACTTCCTCGGCGCGGAGACCCACGCGGTGCTGCCCTACTCGCAGTACCTGCACCGGTTCCCCGCCTACCTCCAGCAGCTCACCATGGAGAGCAACGGCAAGTCGGTACGCGTCGACGGCTCGCCGGTGACGTACCCGACCGGGGAGATCTTCTGGGGCGAGCCGGGCACCAACGGGCAGCACGCGTTCTACCAGCTCATCCACCAGGGCACCCGGCTGATCCCGGCGGACTTCATCGCGTTCAGCCGGCCCAACCACGACCTGGGCGACATGCACGACCTGTTCATGTCGAACTTCTTCGCCCAGACCGCCGCGCTGGCGTTCGGGCGGACCCGGGAGCAGGTGGAGGCCGAGGGCACCGCGCCCGAGGTGGTGGCGCACCGGGTGATGGCGGGCAACCACCCGACCACCTCGATCCTGGCGCCGAAGCTCACCCCGGCGACGCTGGGCCAGCTGATCGCGCTCTACGAGCACATCACGTTCACCGAGGCCGCGATCTGGGACATCAACGCCTTCGACCAGTGGGGTGTGGAGCTGGGCAAGGTGATGGCCAACCAGCTCGCGCCGAAGCTCACCGGGCCGGACCCGGACCTGGCCGACGTGGACACCTCGACCGCCGAGCTGATCCGCCGCTACCGGGCCGAGCGCGGCCGGAGCTGACCGCACGCCCGTGGCGTCCCGCGTAGACCGGGCGGGACGCCACGGGTCAGCGCCGCAGCAGGTCGGCGTGCGCGGCGCGCAGCCGGGTCAGCCCCGCGTCGCCGGCCGGCGCGCGGCGGTCGAGTTCGGCCCACGCCTCGGCGAGCGCGTCGGCCAGCGCCCGCAGCTCGGCGGCGTGCCGCCGGCTGGACTGCCGGTGCAGCTCCTCCAGGCGGCGGGCCCAGCCGGCGCTGATCGCGGCGACGCGTTCGGCGTCGGCGCGGGCCTGGGCGCCGGTGCGGGCGGCGGACGCGGGCACGATCGCGGCGACCGGCCGGGGGTCGCCGTCGCGGGTGACGACTGTGACGGTGTCGGTCAGCTCGGCCAGGGAGACGAGCTGGGTGAGCCGGGTGCGGACCTCGCGCAGCGGCAGGGCGCGCGGCTGGGGGGACCGGTCGGCCAGTGCGGGGACAGCCATGGACAGATGTTCACGTCCGGGTACGACAATTTCCCGGTCAGGCGGTCCACTCCGGCGCCAGCACGGACCAGACCTCCAGGTCGGCGCGGCCGTCGGGCATCGGTGCGGCGCCGCGCATGACGCCGTCGCGGCTCATGCCGAGCCGCCGCGCGACGGCGATGCTGCGCTCGTTGCCGGCCTTCGTGACCCACTCGACGCGGTGGATGCCGCGCTCCCGTACCGCCCAGTCGATGACGAAGCGGGCGGCGCGGGTGACCAGGCCCTGTCCCTCGGCGCCGGGTTCCAGCCAGCAGCCGGCCTCGCACACCCCGCGTTCGGTGCTCAGCGACACGAACAGCACGCCGCCGACGAGCGTGCCGCGCTGCCAGATGCCCCAGATGCCGCCGTCGTCGCGGGCCCACCGGTCGGCGTACGCCTGGAGGACCTTGCGGGCCGACTCGGCGTCGGTGGCGACGAAGGACGCGCCGACCCAGGGCGAGATGTGGTCGCGGCAGCGGTCGAGGTTGGCCAGGAACTCGTCGGCGTGCCAGGGCGACAGTGGACGCAGCTCGGCGTCGTCGGTGAGGGCGTGGGCGAACATCAGGGGAAGCTAGCAGGACCGTCGCGCTTTTGTCGGTCGGTCCCTCTACGGTCTGCGCCGTGAACGCCGTCCAGACGTACCGATATCTTCAGCCGTCCGCGCTGCGCGCCGCCGGTCTCGACCTGCAGACCTGCGGCGGCCCGGCGGCCAACCCGCGCTTCTTCGCCGGTTTCCTCACCGCTCCCGCCGCGGCGGCGGCCGGGCTGCTCGCCGTCGCCGAGGTGGCCCGCACCCGCTACCACCAGCCGGTCAACCCGGCCAGTCTGGACCCGGTGGTGACCGGCAGCCGCGGCCGCCTGCGGTTCGAGTCGTTCTCCGGCTGCTGCGGGGTGTACGCGCGGATGGACGTGCTGCCGGCCGGGCTGGACGGGGAGATCAGCGGCCACGGCACCACGAACGTGGACGTGAACCCGCCGCTGCGGGAGGCGCTGGCCCGGGTGGGCGGCATCGAGCCGCTGCACGTGGCGGTCGGCCCGGACGACCTGACCGTCTCCACCATGGACGGCTCGGTGGTCGAGCGGAAGGTGCCGCTGCCCGGCCGCTGGCTGCGCGGCTTCGCCGAGGTGCACGTGCTCACCGCCGGCTTCGAGCCGCGCGCCGAGATCGCGGCGGCGGAGGCGGCGGCGTTCCTGCGCCGGCTGCCCGCCGCCGGTGACCGGAGTGTGCTGTGGGCGGTGCCCGCCGGGCGTACGCTGCGGCTGACCTCCCGCCCGGTGCCGGGCGCTGTCTGCCTGGCCGGCGCGGGCCGGCTCGCGGCGCTGCGCGGCGTGCTGCGGCACGCGCGCACCCTGCGGGTGTACGGCCCGGCGGTGCGCACCGGTTCCCCCGCCGTGCCGAGCACGTGGGAGCTGGACACCGGGGCGTTGCGGCTGTCGCTGACGCTGTCCCCCGAGCCGTACCGGGGGTTCTCCGGTGAGGGCGCCGCACTGGCGGCGCTCGCCGGTGACGACGTGGTCGACGACGCGGAGCTGGTCGGCGCGCTGCTCAACTGGGATCCGGCGATCGACGTCGCCGCGCTGGCCGACGCCGCCGCGCTGCCCGACGAGCGGGTGCGTGCCGCGCTCGCCCAGCTGGGCACCGCCGGGCGGGTCGGGTACGACGTGGCGGACGGGGCGTACTTCCACCGGGTGATGCCCTACGACGCGGGCCGCGCGGAGCGGGACAACCCGCGGCTGGTCGGCGCGCGTGCGCTCGTCGAGCGCGGCGCCGTCGAGCGCGACGGCGAGAACGCGACGGTACGCACCGATGCCGAGACCTACCGGGTACGCCGGCACCCGGACGGCGCGTACTCCTGTTCCTGCCGCTGGTGGGCGCGGCACCGCGGGCAGCGGGGGCCGTGCCGGCACGCGCTGGCCGTGTCGATGGTCGCGGCGCCGGTGGGGGCGCTGTCGTGACCGGCTTCGCCGAGGCGGTGGTGCGCGGCAGGATGTCGCAGGTCCGGTCGGCCCTGGCCGGGTTGGACGAGCCGGCCCGGCGGGCACTCGGCGACGAGCTGGTCGCCGACGTGCGCCGCAGGCGGGACGCCTGGTGGTGGCAGGGCGAGGCGGCGACGCTGGCGGTCGCAGCGGTGGGGACGCTGAGCACCCCGACGAAGGTGGCCGCGCTGCTCGGCCGCCGCTCGGTCTGGCTGAACGGCGTCGACGCGGCGCCGGTGGTCGACGTCGCCCGGGAACGCGGGGTGACCTGGCTGGCCGACGTGGCGTACAAGCTGGCCGACCGGCTCCCCCGGGACCGGATGGTCGCGGGCTGGCGGTTCGTCGCCGGCCTCCTGACGGCCGAGAAGGCTCCGCCGCCGACCGGGGACGACTTCGTGCGAGGCTGGGCCGCGGCGCAGGGCTGGCCGGACCCGCGCGGGACGCGACCGCCGACCGTGGACCGGCTGCGCGCGGACCCGTTCCTCGACGCGCTGTTGCCGCGCCTGTTCGAGGTGGACGGGGTGGGCACCGAGCTGGCCCGCGGCGACGGTACGGGCACGGAGGCGGTGCCCCGGGCACTGGTGGCGCTGGCCGCGGAGGGCCGGCTCGACCGGGCGGTCCTGCTCAACGGCGTCCTGGGCAGGCTGCTGCGCGGCGACCGGCCGGGCGCGCTGCGCCCGTTCCTGGTCCTGCACGACCTGCTGGCGCCGACCCCGGACGAGGTGGCCGTGCGGTCGAGCGCCTACCTGCGGCTGCTCGCCGACGGCCCCGGGCCGGTGGCCCGCGCCGCCCAGCGGACGCTGCGGCAGGCCGGTGACGTCGCCGAGCCCGAGGCGCTGTGGGAGGCCGCCCGGACGGTGCTGGCCCGGCCGGAGAAGGCGCTGGTCCGGGCGCAGGTGTCCTGGCTCGACCGGCTGGCCCGGCAGCACCCGGACCGGGCCCCGGAGATCGGTGCGGTGCTCGCCGTGGCGGCCGGCCATCCGGACGCCGGCCTGCGTGAGCGCGCGCTGACGCTGGCGCAGCGCCACGGTCACCGGCCGGTGGCCGTCGCCTCAGTGGCCGAGGCCCGCGACGACCTGCCGCCGCCGCTGCCGGCAGCGGCCGCGCCGCCGCCGATCCAGGACGTGGACGAACTGGTGGAGGAGGTCGCGGCGTCGCTCGGCCGACGCTGGCCCGCGCTGACGGCGGAACGCGTCATGGACGGGCTGGTCCGGCTCGGCACCGCCGACCGCGAACGGCTCGCGGCGGCGCTCCCGCCTGTGGTGCGCCGCGAGCGGGTCGGCGCGTACGACCATCCCTGGTCGGTGTTCAACATCTCGGTCCAGATGCACGGGCTCCTGCTGGCCGTCTGCGGCGCGGCCGAGGCGGCGACCCGGCGCGACCAGTGGAGCACGCTGCTGGCCGAGTCCCGCCCGCGCGCGCCGCTCCCGTTCCGGGGTGGTCCGCCGGTTCCGGCCACACGCCGGCCCGCGCCCGTCCAGCTCGCCTGCACCCGGCTGGCCGAGATCGGGCAGCGGCTGGACGGACGCGACGATCCGGGCCTGCTGTCCGCGCCGACCTCGGTCACCGGGGCGATCGAGCCGGTGGCGCTCTACGAACGGCTGGCGGCGCTGGGTGACCGTCCGGTGTGGCGCTGGGATCTCGCGCAGGCTCTGCTGCGCCTGCCGGCCGGCGTCGACGGGCCGCTTGCCGAACGCGCCGCGGCGCTGCGCACGCCGGCCGGTGACGAGCTGGCCCGCTGGCTGCGCGGCGACGCCGTGCCGGCCCCCGCGCAGCAGGTGGTGACGGTGGGCCGGCGGGCGCGGTCGGCCGGGTACGACTGGGGCTACGACCAGTTGCCCGAGGGCCGGACGCTCGTCGCGCTCACCCCGCCGGACGGCGTCGAGGACCGGCTCGGCCTGCTCACCCTGACGCCCACGCCGATCGGCCGGTGGACCGACGGCTGGGGTGACGTCTGGCCGGCCGTCCTGCCCGGCCACCGGGGCGTGGTCGCCGCTCACCTGCTGCCCGAGGTGGCCGGCGCGGCGCAGGAGGACACCCTCGGGCACGCCGCGGCCCTGCCGGTGCTGGCCGAGTGCACGGGCGCGGGCGGACCGGCCCTCGATCTCGCGCTGGCCTACGGGTTGTGCGCCCGCCACGAGGCGGACCGGGTGGCCGCGCTCGACGCGGTGCTGATCCTGGCCGCCGCCGGTGACCTGGACGCGCCGGCGACCGGCGGGCACCTCGGCGCGCTGGCGGCCGGCGGGCAGGTGACGCTGACCCGGGCGGTCACGCCGCTGCGCGACGCGGTGGCGGCGGGCGCCCCGCTGAGCGTGTGGCGGCTGCTCGCCTCGGCGTTGCCGCCGCTGCTCGGCGCGCCGACGCCGCCCCGGGGCACGCCGGACCTGCTGGCGCTGGCGGCGGACACGGCGACCGCGACGGGCGTGCGGATCGAGGTACCGGGGCTGGCCGACGTGGTGGCCCGGGGCGGCGGCAGCCGGCTCGTCGCCGAGGCCCGCCGGCTCACCACCGCCCTGGCCGCCTGAGCCGGCACGTCGTCGCGCGGGCTGGCGTCGTCGGGTGTCAACCGCCGGGCAGCGCCCACGGCCACCGCCACGGCGGTCAGATGATCAGGTGGGTCCAGTACGTGAGCCAGACCGCGAACAACGCGCCCTGGAGCAGCGCCAGCGCGGCGGTGAGCCAGCCGTCGAGGCCGGGCCGCCGCGACCAGCGGGCCAGCACGAACGCGACCGGGAAGGCGGCGAGCAGGTAGCGCAGCAGGCTCTTGTACACCGGCGGCCCCATCGACAGCGGCACCAGCACCATGACGAGCGTGTAGACCAGGTACGGCCAGTCGGCGCGGCGGCGCAGCCCGACGACCGCCACCGCCAGCGTCGCCACCGCGATCCAGACCCGCAGCGCGTCGGCCGAGTTGCCGCCGGTCAGCGCGGATGCGGCCGTCGCGATCGGGTTCTGCAGCCGGATCCCCCAGCCGGTCTCCTGGGCGTGCTGGTAGGCGAACCAGTCGCCGCTCTGCCAGCGGCAGAAGGCCATGAACGTCAGCCAGCCCGCCGGGACCAGCAGCAGCGGCCAGCCCTGCCGCAGCAGCCGCGGCCACGCCCGGGGTCCGGCTCGCCAGCCGTGTTCACGCAGCAGTACCAGCGCCAGCGGCACCACCACGAGGAAGCCGACCGAGCGGCTCATCGCCAGGAAGTAGCCGACGACGCCGACGAGCAGCCAGCGGCTCCGCTCGGCGTACCAGAAGGCGGCCAGCGCCAGGCAGACGAACAGCGACTCGGTCAGCGCCGCCTGGAACAGGAACGCCGTCGGCAGGAGCAGCAGGTACCGGACCGCTCGCCGGCCGTCGGCCGCTCCCGCGCCGCCGAGCAGCCGGCCCCCCAGCCGGTACGCGTAGTAGAGCTGGAACACCAGCGCCACGTTGCTCACGAGCAGCAGCGCCCATGCGGTGTGCCCGCCGAGCAGCGGCGCGAGCGGCCGGGCCAGGAACGGGTACAGCAGCGGGAAGCCGAAGTCGGGCCAGGGCCGGTCCAGCGGCAGCCGGGCCAGGTGCTCGTAGAGGAACGAGTCCCAGGCGAACCAGAGCGAGAACCAACGGTGGGACGAGATCGCGTCCTGCTGGGCCCACATCGCGGTCTCGTCGGCCGGCGGCGCGCCCGGCACCCCGTCCCAGGCGGTGAGCACCAGCACGCCGATCAGGCTGAGCACGAGCTTCGAACCGGCGAAGACGGCGAGCACGAATCCCCACGGCTCGGGCAGCCGGCGGGCGACCGAGACTCCCCGCGACCACCACCGGGTACGCCCGGCGCGCGCCCCGCCGCCGGGGTCGACCCGCCGTTCGTCCGCCATCGCGCTCCCACCGTCCGGCCCTCGGGCCGACTCGCCCGGCCGCAAAACCCGGTGCGCGTTCCCCGTCCGGACCGGTCCACACCCCGCGCAGCCGTCGCGGATCGGCGCTGATCGGCAGGTGAGGACGCCGCCAGGGTGGGTATGCGCGCTGCCGCATCGGCAGGCGGGGGGCGCGTACGGCATGGGCGACGGCGACGGGACCGTGATCATCGGGGCGGGGCCGGCCGGGCTGACCGCCGCGTACGAGCTGCTGCGGCACGGCGAGCCGGTCCGGGTCTACGAGGCCGACGACGTGGTGGGCGGGATCAGCCGGACGGTGGAGCGCGACGGCTGGCGCTTCGACATCGGCGGGCACCGCTTCTTCACCAAGGTGTCCCGGGTCGAGGACTTCTGGCACGAGATCCTCCCCGACGAGGACTTCCTGCTCCGGCCACGGATGAGCCGGATCTACTACCGGGGCGCGCTGTTCGACTACCCGCTCAGCGCCGGCAACGCGCTGCGCAACCTCGGCCTGCTGGAGGCGGCGCGCTGTCTGGGCTCGTACGGCCGGGCCCGGCTGCGCCCGCCGAAGGACCAGTCGCACTTCGAGGGGTGGGTGTCGGCGCGGTTCGGCTGGCGGCTCTACTCGATCTTCTTCAAGACGTACACGGAGAAGGTCTGGGGGATGCCGGCGGACCGGTTGCAGGCCGACTGGGCCGCCCAGCGGATCAAGAACCTGTCGCTGGCCACGGCGATGCGCAACGCGCTGCTGCCCCGGCGCAACCGCACCGACGTGACCAGCCTGATCGAGGAGTTCCAGTACCCGAAGCACGGCCCCGGGATGATGTGGGAGCGCTGCGCCGAGGAGGTCGCCAAGCGCGGCGGCACCGTTCGTACCGGCGTCTGGGTGACCGAGGTGCACCGGGATCCGGCCGCGCGGCGGGCCACCGCCGTGACGGTGGCCGACGCGGGCGGGAAGCGCACCGAGCCGGCTGCGCACGTGATCTCCTCGATGCCGATCTCCGCGCTGGTGCGGGCGATGCGCCCGGAGGCGCCGCCCGAGGTGCGGGCCGCCGCCGACGACCTGCGGTATCGGGACTTCCTGACCGTGGCGCTGGTGGTGCCGGAGGAGTTCTCGTTCCCGGACAACTGGATCTACGTGCACGACCCGGCGGCCCGGGTGGGCCGGATCCAGAACTTCGGCTCCTGGTCGCCGTACCTGGTGAAGGACGGGCGGACCTGCCTGGGGCTGGAGTACTTCGTGTTCGAGGGCGACGAGATGTGGCGGACGCCGGACGCCGAGCTGATCGCGTTCGCCACCGCCGAGCTGGAACGGCTGGGCCTGGTCAAGCCCGGGTGCGTGGAGGCGGGCTACGTGGTCCGGATGCCGAAGGCGTACCCGGTCTACGACGAGCGGTACCAGCGCAACGTCGACGTGATCCGGGACTGGCTCGCAGCGAACGTGCCGAACGTGCACCCGGTCGGCCGCAACGGCATGCACCGGTACAACAACGCCGACCACTCCATGCTGACGGCGATGCTGACCGCGGAGAACATCGCGCACGGCGCGGAGCACGACGTCTGGACCGTCAACGTCGAGCAGGACTACCACGAGCAGCGCAGCCCGTCGCGGCACGGCACCGGCCGGGACGCGCCGGTCGTCCCGGCCCGGCGGTGAGGCCCCGGGCGTGAGGTGGTCGTGACGGGCGGCGTTGTGCCGGTCACCTAGCGTGGACCGGGACCGGCCCCCTTCCGCGTCGCCACCTCCGGGCCCTGCGAGGACTGATGACCTTCAGCATCGGCATCTTCGACCTCTTCACCTACCTCACCCCCGGGTCGCTCTACCTCACGCTGTCCGCCTACCTCGCGGTCCGGCAGGACTGGGTGCGGCTGGACGACCTGAGCCGGCAGCCCACGCCGCTGCTCCTGCTCCTGGCCCTGCTGCTCGCCTACGTGCTGGGCAACGCCACGTACGGCCTCGGTCGTGTCGTCGACCGGGCACTGCCGTTCTGGAACTGGGGCCGATTCGACGCCCGCCGGGTGTTCGCGGAGCAGGCCCTCGGCGCGGCCGGCTCGCGGATGCTCACCGCGCCCTGGGGGGTGCTGCTCGCAGCGGCCGAGTTGCACAACCGGGAGGTGGCCGCCGAGGCGACACGGATGCGGGCGATCGGGCTGATGATGCGGAACGCCACGGTGCCGCTGCTTCTCGGCGCGGTCCTGGCCGTTGTCGAAGCCGGTCGCGGGTTCGGCGGGACCGCGGCGGTCCTCGCCGGGCCGGCTCTGCTCGCCGTCGCGGGTGGCGCCGCCTGGCGGAGCGTCGTGCTGCGGTTCTGGGCCGAGTTGAAGACGTTGGAGATCTGCTTCGTCATCCCGGACATCGAGGACCGGCTCCGCGGTCCGGCCGGAACGGAACCGGCTGAAGGCCCCGGCGCGTGAGGGTGGTCATAACCGCTGGACGACCGCCGCGGCGGTGCTGCTAGCCTTCTGGGCAGGTCATGAGCGCCAGCGCGAAGCCCCGGCTCGCTGGCCGGCAACCCTCCTCCGCGGTGGGGTGCCCCGGGTGAAGACCAGGCACCGGCAGCCGCCGGTGCAAGCGTGGCCTGGCACCCAGGTCAGCAACAGACCAGGGAGACCGATGTCCGCACCACCCTCCACCCCATCCGGCGACGTCGCCGCGTACCCGGCCCGCTTCGCGCTGGTCAAGCGCCGTCACGTCGACCTGATGCGGGTGTGCAGCGACGCCTGTCGCCTCGCGCGCTGAGCGAACGCCACCCTCCTTTCCCCGATCCACCCTTCTCCGGCCCGGCCGTCCGTCCGGCGGGCCGGCGCCGACGCGCACCTCGCGCGTCCATCCACTCTGGAGAGACATCGTGCGTTTCCGTACCGTCCTCACCCGTGCCGCCGCCGTCGGCGCGGCCGCCCTGCTCGCCGTCACCGCGCTCACCGCCTGCGGCAACGACGACACCACCGCGGCCGACAACCCGTACGGCCTGCTTCAGCCCGGCGTGATCCGCGCCGGCACGCTCACCGACGCCCCGCCGAACGTCTTCCTGAAGGACGGCAAGTTCACCGGCTTCGACAACGAGCTGCTGCGTGCCGTGGCCGCCAAGATCGACCTGAAGGTGGAGTTCGTCGGCACCGACTTCTCCGGCCTGCTCGCCCAGGTCAACAGCGGCAAGTTCGACGTGGGCAGCTCCTCGATCACGATCACCGAGGCGCGGAAGAAGACAGTGGACTTCGGCAACGGCTACGACTTCGGCTACTTCGGCCTGGACGTGCCGGCCGGCTCCTCGATCACCGGCTTCGACCAGCTCGCCGGCAAGCGCGTGGTGGTGGTCCAGGGCACCGTGCAGGACGACTACGCCACCAAGCAGAACCTCGATCCGGTGCGGGTGCCCGACTACAACAGCGCGATCAACCAGCTCAAGGCCGGTACCGCCGACGCCTGGATCGCCCCGGCCGAGATCGGCGACAAGTCCGCCGCCGACAGCAACGGCAAGATCAAGGTCGCGGCGAAGCAGCTCAGCCCCACCCCGACCGCGTACGCGGTGGCGAAGGGCGACGACAAGCTGCGCGAGGCGCTGAACAAGGGCCTCGACGAGGTCATCGCCGACGGCACGTGGAGCCGCCTGCAGGCCGAGTACTACCCGGGGCGGCCGGTCCCGGCCGGCTTCAAGCCGGGCAGCGGGTCGGTGGCGGTGCCGTCGCCGTCGGCCGCCTCCTGAACCGGTAACCGAGCACGAGCGGGGCGGACGGAGCGGACATGGATCCACTGAGCACGCTGTGGGAGACGTTCTTCGACTGGGACTCGATGCGCGAGGCGCTGCCCGAGATGCTCACCGTCGGGCTGCCCAACACGCTCACCCTGGCGGTCTCCGCCGCCCTGCTCGGCTCGGTGCTGGGCATGCTGCTGGCCGTCGCCGGCATCTCGCGTACCCGATGGTTGCGGTGGCCGGCGCGGGTCTACACCGACGTGTTCCGCGGCCTGCCGGCCGCGGCGACCATCCTGCTCATCGGCGTGGGCCTGGCGCCGCTCGGCATGCAGGTGTGGGGCCCGAACCCCTATCCGCTGGGCGTGCTGGCGCTGTCCCTGATCGCCGCCGCCTACCTCGGTGAGATCTTCCGGGCCGGCATCCTGAGCGTGGAGGCCGCCCAGTTGGAGGGCGCCCGGGCGCTCGGCTTCTCGTGGGGCGAGGCGATGCGCCTGGTGATCATCCCGCAGGGCGTACGCCGGGTGCTGCCCGCCTGGGTCAACCAGCTCATCGCGCTGATCAAGGACTCCAGCCTGGTCTACTTCCTCGGCCTGCTGGCCAGCCAGCGAGAGCTGTTCCGGATCGGGCAGGACTACGCGGCGAACACCGGCAACCAGTCCGCGCTGCTGCTGGCCGGGTTGTTCTACCTGGTGCTGACCGTGCCGCTGACCCACGCGGTCAACTGGCTGGACCGGCGCCTGCGGCAGGGCCGCCCCGCCGCGCCGCCCGAGCCGGACACCGAGCCGGCCGACCTCACCCCGTCCGGAAAGGACCCGCGATGACCACCACGACCTCGGTCAGCCTGGCCGTCCGCGACGTGCACCTGGCCTTCGGCGCGCACCGGGTGCTGCGTGGCGCGGACCTCGACGTGGCCCGGGGCCGCGCGGCCTGCGTCATCGGCCCGTCCGGCTCCGGCAAGTCGACGCTGCTGCGCACCGTCAACCGGCTGATCGAGCCGGACCGCGGTGACGTGCTGCTGGACGGGCGCAGCGTGCTGCGCGACGACCCGGACGCGCTGCGTCAGCGCATCGGCATGGTGTTCCAGCAGTTCAACCTGTTCCCGCACCTGAGCGTGCTGCGCAACATCACGCTGGCGCTGCGCAAGCTCAAGAAGCTGAGCGAGGACGAGGCGGTGGCGCTGGCCCGCGCCCAGCTCGACCTGGTCGGCCTGGCCGGCAAGGCGGACGCGCGGCCGGCGCAGCTCTCCGGCGGCCAGCAGCAGCGCGTCGCCATCGCACGGGCGCTCGCGCTGCGCCCGCAGGTGATGCTGTTCGACGAGGCGACCAGCGCGCTGGACCCGGAGCTGGTCAAGGGCGTACTGGCGGTGATGGCGGACCTGGCCGCCGCCGGGATGACGATGGTCGTGGTCACCCACGAGATGGGGTTCGCGCGCAGCGTCGCCGACACGGTGGCGTTCATGGACGCGGGCGTGGTGCTGGAGGCCGGGCCGCCGGAGGCGGTGTTCGAGGCGCCGGAGCACCCGCGGCTGCGACGCTTCCTGTCCCAGGTGCTCTGACACGCCCCAGCACGGTGAAGCGCCACGACGCGGTGAAGCGCCGCGCCGCCTCAGCCCTTCACCGCGCCGATCAGCACGCCCTTGACGAAGTGCCGCTGGATGAACGGGTAGACAGCGACGATCGGGGCGACCGTCAGCACCACCACCGCCATCTTGATCGCCTCGGTCGGCGGCATGGTCACCCCGCTGCTCGCGCCGGAGGTGTGCGGGGCCTGCCCGGCCAGCAGGTAGCTCTGGAGCACCCGCTGGATCGGGTACATGTCGTTACGGTCGATGAACAGCAGCGCGTCGAACCAGACGTTCCAGTAGCTGACCGCGTAGAACAGGCCGACCACGGCGATCACCGCGCGGGACAGCGGCAGCACGATGCGCGCGAGCGTACGGAAGTCGCTCGCGCCGTCGATGCGGGCGCTGTCCAGCAGCTCCGACGGGATGCCCTGGAAGAACCCGCGCACCACGACCAGGTTGAACACGCTGATCGCCGGCGGCAGGACCAGCGCCCAGATGGTGTCCTTCAGGCCCAGCCCGGTGACCACCAGGTAGCGCGGCACCAGCGGCGGATAGACCAGGAACGGGATCAGGAAGTACGCCAGCAGCCAGCGGTGGCCCAGCGAGCCCGGCCGGGACAGCCCGTACGCGGCGAGCACGGTGACCGTCAGCGCGATGGCGGTGCCGATCACGGTGACGAGCGTGCTGATCCACAGCGCCCGGGTGACCGCGCCACCGGCGAAGATGGTCTCGTACGCGGACGTGTCGATCCCCCGGGGCACGACCACCAGGCCGCCGGCCCGCGCGATGGTCTCCCGGGAGGAGAGGCTGGTCACCAGGATCACCCAGAGCGGGAACAGCACGCCCGCCACCAGCAGTGTGAGCGCGACGGCCTTGAGCCCCTGGCCGACCGGGGTGGGCGGTTCCTGCCACACCGGCCGGCGGGATCGGGTGCCGGACGCCCGGCGGATGAGCGTGGTCATGACTTCGAGTAGATCCCTCGTTCGCCGAGCATGTGCGCCACGCGGTTCGCGGCCAGGATCAGCACCAGCCCGATGACAGCCTTGAACAGTCCGGCCGCCGCACCGTAGCCGTAGTTCCCGGTGGCGATGGAGAAGTGGTAGACGAAGGTGTCGAGCACCTCGGCGGCCTGCCGGCCGACGGCGTCGCGTTGCAGCAGGAACTGCTCGAAGCCGACCGAGAGCGCGTCGCCCAGGCGCAGGATGAGCAGCAGCACGATCACCGGGCGCAGGCCGGGCAGCGTGATGTGCCACAGCCGCCGCCACCGGCCGGCGCCGTCCGCGGCGGCGGCCTCGTAGAGATTCTGGTCGATGGTGGACAGCGCGGCGAGGAAGACGATGGTGCCCCAGCCGACGTCCTTCCACACCGCCTCGACGGTGACCAGGACGATGAACGTGTCCGGGTTGGTCATCACGTTCCACGGTTGCAGCCCGGCCTCGCGCATGCTCTGGGCGAGCAGCCCGGCACCGCCGAGCATCGCGACGAAGAACGTCACCACCAGCACCCAGCTGAAGAAGTGCGGCAGGTAGACGATCGTCTGGATCAGGCCGCGCAGCCGGCTGGACATCAGGTTGTGCAGCGCGATGGCCAGCAGGATCGGCAGCGGGAAGAAGAAGACGAGCTGGAACGCGGTGATCGCCAGCGTGTTGCGGAACGCGTCCCAGAACGCCGGGTCGTCGAACAGCAGCTGGAACTGCCCGAAGCCGATCCAGTCGCTGTGCAGGAACGCCTGCCACGGGTTGTCGCCCAGGTAGGGGTTGTAGTCCTGGAACGCGATCACGTTGCCGGCGATCGGCAGGTAACTGAAGATCAGCAGCACGAGGAAGCCGGGCACCACCATGGCGAGCAGTTGCCAGTCCCGGCGCAGCCGGGTGCGCAGCGGCACCCGGCGGCGGGACGGGCGACGGCGGGGCGGACGGCCCGGTGGGGCCGGCGCGTCCGGCCGGGCCCGTTCGGGCCCGGCCAGGACGGCCGGCTCGTTCACCGGCCCTCCTTGGGCAGCGAGTCGGCGAGCAGTTTGCGGGCCTCCTCGCCGCCGTTCGCCTTCCACTCCGCGACGATGGCGTCCACGTCGCTCAGCGGGCGGCGGCCGCGCAGCACGTCGGTGAACTTGTCCTCGGTGGGCACCTGGTTGGCCTTGTAGGCCGCGGGCATCTCCAGCTTCACCCCGGCCCAGGGGTTGGGCTCCATGTGCTTGACCATCTCGTTGGAGTACGCGAGCACGTCCGGCACGAAGCGCGGGGTGTCCGGGAACGGCCCGATGGTGGGGTTGCGGCCGCTGATGAAGAAGTACTGGTTGGCGATCTCCTTGAACGCCAGGTCGGTCTTGACGGGACCGTTCGGCGACGGGGTGTGGTGTTTGCCCGCCACGCCGAAGTCCCGTAGCTGGGCCTCCTGGCTGCCCAGCGGCGCGGAGCACCAGTTGATGATCCGCAGCAGTTCCTGGACCCGGTCCTTGCCGAGGCCCTTCTTGACGAAGGTGTAGGAGATCGGCTCGTCGTCGCCCCAGACCAGCGGGTCACCGCCGGTGGCGGAGAAGATCGGCACCGGCTGGATGTTCAGCCTGGGGTTGGTCTTCTGGTGCTCGGCCTGGGCGCCCTGCCAGAATCCGACGCCGTCCTGGTGGAACACGATCGCGCCGTTCTTGGCGAACAGCTGCTTGGCGTCCGCGCCCTTGCTGGCCACGATGTCCGGGTGGACCAGGCCGTCCGCGTAGATCTTGGCCATGACCTCCAGTGCGCGGCGGAACTCCGGGGTCTCGTACTTGAACTCGGGGGTGCCGTCAGGCTTGACCCGCCACCCGCCCTTGTGGCCCGGCACCTCGTGGAACATCTGGATCATGGCGAAGACGTCGTTGAACGCCCACACCTTGCGCGCCGGGTCGGTGACCTGCTTGGCCACGGCGAGCAGGTCGTCGAGGTTCGCCGGCACGGCCAGGCCGCGCGCGTCGAGCAGGTCCTTGCGGGTGAACAGCGCCCAGGGGAACGGCCCGTCCGTGGGGTTCGGCACGGACATGATCCGCTCGTTCCAGACCGCGCGCCGCCAGGCCCCGGTGGGGAAGCTCGCCAGCATCGGGTACGCGCCGGCGGCGTCGCCCTTGAGGTGGTCGGTCAGGTCCTCGAAGAGCACCTTGATCGCCTCGGCGAAGCGCGGGATCTTCTCCACCTCCCACCCCGGCACGCACAGCAGGTCCGGTACGTCCCGCGCGCCGAGCATCGCGTTGAGCTTGTCGGCGTACGTGGCGCCGTCCTGGATGGTGAAGTTGACGGGCACGCCCAGCTCGGCGTTCACGGCCTGGAGGTAGGCGCTCTGCGCGACTCCGGGCGGCGCCGGCCCCCAGGCGGGGGTCATCGCGGTGACCTGCTTGCCGCTGGTGCCGGGCTTGTCGGTGATGGCGTCGACGAGGTTCGCCGGATAGCGGGTGTAGCCGTCGGGCACCGGACGGGTGCCCACGATGTCGGGCTTGACGGCGCCGGGCAGGTCCTTGCGGGTGGGCAGCAGGCCGGAGACGGCGTCGAGGTCCTGGGCGGCGCCGGAGCCGGCCGGCTTCTCCGAGCAGCCGGCGAGCAGCGGGCCGGTGGCGGTGGCGGCCACGCCGAGGCCGACCAGGCCGAGGAAGCGGCGGCGGGAGGAGCCCGGGTCGGGGTGGTGCGCGGTCATCGGTCCCCCTTCGGGAAGGGAAGCGCAGTGGATTAGTTCGTATGGATGGTCAACAAACTAATCACGTCGATGAGCTTGCACAAGGGCGGACCGGATCGACACGGCGGTCAGGCCGGGCAGCGGTCGGACAACGCGTAGCGGGTGAGGACCACGTCGCCGATCTGGCGCACCTCGACCACCCGGGCCCGGCGCCCCGGGTGCCACGGGAAGTGGCCGTCCCCGACGAAGCGCGGCGCCCGCCCGTCCCCCACGAAGAACGGCGCCACCACCAGGTGCAACTCGTCGGCCAGGCCGGCGGTCAGGAACTGGCGGTGCACCGAGCCGCCGCCCTCCACCATCAGGCGCGCCACCCCGCGCCCGGCCAGGTCGGCCACCACCGCCTCCGGAGTGGCCGGATCACCGGCGTCCACCACCGTGGACACCGCGCCCACCTGCTCGCGGGCCTTGTCCACCACGCCGCTCGGGCAGTACACCAGCTTGAGCCCGTCACCGGCGGTGAAGAACCGGGCCCGCGGATCGAGGTCGCCGCTGCCGGTGACAGTCACCTTCACCGGCGACGGCGGCAACCCGCGCGCCACCCGCTCGGCGCGCCGGCGCTCGCTGCGCACCAGCAGGCGAGGGTCGTCGCGGCGGACGGTGGCCGCGCCCACCATGATCGCGTCGCACCCGGCCCGGGTCGCGTCGACCCGGTCCAGGTCGTCGTCGTTCGACAGCAGCAGCCGCTCGGTCGTCGCGTCGTCGATGTAGCCGTCGATCGACATCGCGCAGCTGAGCAGCACGTACGGGCGGGTCGTCACGGCACGAACGGCAGGTCGAGGGCATGGTCGGCGCGGGTCACCTTGGCCGCCAGATAGCCCGCGTTCGCCGGTGACAGGTGCACACCGGTGGACACCCGGTCGGCCACCGTCACGCCCAGCCGTTCGAGCTGCGCCGCCTTGTCCGGGTTGTTGCTGAGCAGGGCCACCCGGTCCACGCCCAGCGCGGCGAGCATCTGCGCGGCCACCGTGTAGTCGCGCTCGTCCGCACCGCGCCCGAGCGCCAGGTTCGCCTCGTACGTGTCGAGGCCGCCGTCCTGGAGGGCGTACGCGTCGAGCTTGGCGTACAGGCCGATGCCACGCCCCTCCTGCCGCAGGTAGAGCAGGTAGCCACCGGCCTCGGCGATCCGCTCGACCGCCTCGCGCAACTGCGGGCCGCAGTCGCAGCGCTGGCTGCCGAACACGTCCCCGGTGAGGCACTCGCTGTGCGGGCGGACCAGCGGCGGGTCGGCGTCGACGTGCTCACCGAGCCCGAACGCCAGGTGCTCGCGGCCGTCGACGAGACCGTGGAAGGTGTGCACGCGGGCCGTGGTCACGTAGCCGTCGGGGAACCGGAGCGGAACCGTCACGCGGGTCCGGACCGTCGCGGTGGGCAGCGTTTCGTCCATGGTTCTCCTGTCCTCCGGTCGCCGGGCGGACCCGGCGACGCACACCTCGCTCCCCCACCGTAGGCGGGATCACCGACAGTTGCCGGGCTCGCGCCGAGGCATCCGCCGTGCCAGCAGCACCGTGGCGCCGGGAAGGCTGGCCACGAGGACCAGCGCGCCGTACACCGTGCCGGTCGCCACACCCTGCGCGGCGGTCAGCCCGGCCGAGGCGAACGCCCACGCGGCCACTCCCTCGCGCGGCCCGAAACCACCGACGTTCAACGGCACCGCCATGGCCAGCAGGGCGAGCAGCGTCAGCGGCAGCAGGTGCGACAGCGGTGCCTCCGCGCCGGCCGTGCGGGCCGCCACCACGAACGTGGCCAGGTGACCGGCGAACACCACGGTCGAGGCGACCACCACGCCGGCCCAGGTCCGGCGGCCGAGCACTCCGGAGCGGACGTCGGCGACAGCCGTCCGGGCGGCCCGGGCGAGCCGGGACGCCCCGGAGCGGGGCACCGCGCGGGCGGCGAGCACCAGCGCCAGCGCGACCACGGCGAGCACGGCCGCGAGGGCCGGCAGGTACCGGCGTACCGGCGACGGGAACGCGGCGAGCAGCGCCACCGCGATGACCACCTGCACCACCTGCCCGGCGGTGCGCTCCCACACCACCGCCCGGACGCCGCGGGCCACGTCCCCGGCGTCACGGCCGTGCCGTACCGCCCGGTGCACGTCGCCGAGCACGCCGCCGGGGAGCGTGGAGTTGAGGAAGACCGCCCGGTAGCAGTGCGCCACCGCGGCGCGCATCGGCAGCCGTACGCCCAGCCCACCGGCGACGAGCGACCAGCGCCAGGCG
The DNA here is from genome assembly GCF_007827635.1 of Micromonospora sp. CNZ296. NCBI lineage: Bacteria > Bacillati > Actinomycetota > Actinomycetes > Micromonosporales > Micromonosporaceae > Micromonospora > Micromonospora sp. CNZ296. Next base: position 212,527 of record NZ_VISW01000006.1, on the reverse strand, counting down.
CAGCAGACGGTGGTGATCACGCCGATGCCGAGCGCGGCGGCCAGCGCCGGCGCGTCGATCAGCCGCAGCCCGGCCAGGAACGGGCCCGTGCCCACCGAGGCGACGAGCGCGGCGAGCACCGCCAGCCCGAGCAGCGGGCGTATCCAGGCTCCGTTCAGCCGGGCCCGGCGTGGCCGGATCGGTACGGATGCGACGGCCGGTACGGGTCCGGCGACGGCGACGTGTGACAAACGGTCCTCCCTTGTTCCCACCGGTTGTCACGTGCCAGCAGCCGGTACGGTTCAGCCGGCGAGCAGGTCGGCGTGGTGCAGCACCACCTCGAGCCGGCCGGCGGCGGCCTCGGTGAGCCGCCACTTCTGATACGTCGCGGCGGGCCCGGACAGATGCGGTCGTTCCTCGACCGCCGCGTCGACCCAGCCGGTGAGCCACTCCGCGGCCAGTTCCGCCTGCTCCGGGCCCAGCCGCCACGGGGTCGGCCGCACGAGCGTCTCGACGCCGTGACGGCGGAACGCGGCCACCGTGACGTCCACGGCGTCCGGCCCGAGCAGGACCCGGCCGTCGACGGTACGACGCTGGTGGGCGTTGAACGCGGCGGTCAGCTCGGCGTCCAGCGGGTCCGGCGGGGTGAACTCGGCCCGTCCGGTCACGGTGAGCGCGAACAGCGTCGGGTGGCCGGCGCAGGCCGCCGCCATCCGCTCGACCCCCTCGGCGGTGAGCATGTCCAGCAGCGCGGACGCGGTGACCAGGTGGGCGTCGGCCAGGTCGGCGGCGGTCAGCCGGGTGACGTCGGAGCCGCGCGTGGTCACCGAGACCTCGGTGCCGTCGGCGGCGGTGAGCCGTCCGGCCCGGGCCAGCGCCAGCAGGTCCGCGTCGCGTTCGTGCAGCACCCAGCGCTGCGGGCCGGGCAGCCGGGGCGCGAGCCAGCGGGCCATCGAGCCGGTGCCGCTGCCCAGGTCGTGCACGACGATCGGCCGGCCGGCGGGCAGCCGGTCGCGGACCGCGTCGGCCAGCTCGGCGCTGCGGGCCGCCGCGTCGGCGGGCTCGCGCAGTCGTAGCCAGTCCGCGAAGCCGGGCGGGAGTGAGGTGGTCATGCCGCGGTCGCCTCCTTGAGTACCGTCGCCAGCCGGTCCACGGTGACCGGCCAGCCGGTGAGGGTGTGCCGCCGCTGCCGGGCGGCGCGGCGCAGCCGGTCCCGCAGGCCCGGGTCGGTGAGCCAGCGGCGCAGCGCCGCGGCGGTCGCGCCCGGGTCGCCCGGCGGCACCAGCAGGCCGGGCCGGTCGCCGCCGGGGGCGTGCCCGAGCGTGTCCGGCAGGCCGCCGGTGTCGCTCGCCAGCACCGGTACGCCCCGGGCCAGCGCCTCGGTGACCACCATCCCGTACGTCTCCCGCCGGGAGGGCTGAACCAGCAGATCGGCTGCCGCGTACGTGGCGGCCAGGTCGGGTCCGGTGCGCGGACCGGTGAGCCGGACCCGGCCGGCGAGACCGGTAGCGGTGAGCTGTCCGCGCAGCCGGTCGGCGAACGCGCGGTCCCGGTCCGTCGGACCCACCCAGTCGCAGGTCCAGTCCAGGTCGGCCACCTCGGTGAGCGCGGCGGCGAGCACGTCGTGGCCCTTCACCGGGGTGACCGCCGCGACGCAGAGCAGCCGTCCCCCGCCGGGCGTGCCGTCGGCGACGGGCGCCGGGGCGACGCCCGGTGGCGCGACGGTCACCCGTTCGGGGCGCAGCCGGTAGCGGTCGAGCAGCCGGTCGCGGGTCCACTCGCTGGTGGCGACCACTGCGGTGGCCGCCGCCAGTGACCGCGCCTCCGTCTCGCCCTCGATCGGCAGGTGCACCAGGATCACCAGGCGCAGCCGCGCGGCGTGCGGGGCGAGCACGTCCGGCACGGTCGAGGCCACCAGGCCGTCGAGCAGCACCGGCACGCCGTCGGGCAGCCCGCCGAGCAGTCCGGCCAGGTCGGCGCGTTCCCGTGGCCCCGGGTGTGGCCAGCCGCCGGGGACCTGGTGTTCGCGTACCGTCCAGCCGCGCGCGGCCAGGCCCCGGCAGGCGTGCCGGTCGTAGGCGTTGCCGCCGCTGGGGTCCGCCGGGTCGTCGATGTCGCCCGGCAGCACCACGTGGACGACTGTCATCCGGTCAGAGCGACCGCTCGTAGCTCGCCCACGCGATGTGCGACTCGTGCAGGGTGACGGTGATCCCGGCGAGACCGCGCGCGCCCTCCCCCAGCCGGCCGGCGTGCACCGCGTCGGCGAGCCGGTCGGCGATCGTCCGCGCGAGCACCTCGGTGGTGGTGTTCACCCCGGCGAAGGCGGGCTCGTCGTCGAGGTTGCGGTAGTTCAGCTCGGCGAGCACGGCCTTGAGCTGCTCGGTGGCCAGCCCGATGTCGACCACGATCCCGTCGTCGTCCAGCTCGGCGCGGCGGAACGTGGCGTCGACGACGAACGTCGCCCCGTGCAGCCGCTGCGCCGGGCCGAAGACCTCGCCGCGGAAGCTGTGGGCGACCATCATGTGGTCCCGGACGGTCACGCTGAACACGATCACTCCTCGCCGTAGGTGATGAGATGACACAGCGCCGGCAGCTCGCCCGAGGCGAGCCGGTCCAGCACGTCGGGCAGGTCGTCGAAGCGGGACCGGCCGGTGAGCAGCGCGTCGAACGCCGGGTCGGCCAGCAGGTCGAGGGCGAGCGCGAGCCGGTCGGCGTAGCTGCGGTCGGCCCGCCGGGGCGACACGGTGCCGACCTGGCTGCTGCGGATGCCCAGCCGTCGGGAGTGGAACGCGCCGCCCAGCGCCAGCGTGACCGGCCGGTCGCCGTACCAGCTCAGTTCCAGCACGGTGCCCTCGGGGCGCAGCAGCTCCAGGCCGCGTTGCAGCCCGTCGGCGGTGGCGCTGGCGTGCACCACCAGGTCGCGCTCGCCGGTGGCGTCGGCGGGCGTGGCGAAGCCGGCGCCGAGCGCGGCGGCCACCGCGGCGCGGGCCGGGTCGGCGTCGACGAGTTCGACGCGTACGCCGGGGAAGCGGGCCAGCAGCGCGGTCACCGCGCAGCCGACCATCCCGCCGCCGATCACCGTCACCCGGTCGCCGACCAGCGGGGCGGCGTCCCAGAGCGCGTTCACAGCGGTCTCCACGGTGCCGGCCAGCACGGCGCGCTCGGCCGGTACGCCGCCCGGCACGACGGTCACGGCGTCGGCCGGGACCACGTACGCGCTCTGGTGCGGGTAGAGGCAGAAGACGGTACGGCCGAGCAGCCGCTCGTCGCCCGCCTCGACGGTGCCGACGCTGAGGTAGCCGTATTTCACCGGGGCCGGGAAGTCGCCCTCCTGGAACGGCGCGCGCATGGCGTCGTGCTGGTCGGCCGGGACGCGGCCGGTGAACACCAGCGTCTCGGTGCCGCGGCTGACCCCGGAGAAGCGGGTCCGGACCAGCACCTCGCCGGGGCCGGGGGCGGCGAGCCGGACCGGCCGGATCTCGCCCTCGCCGGGGGCGCGGAGCCAGAACGCGTGGGCGTCGACCGTCACGAACTCTCCTCTTCCCCGCATTCCGACCGAGTTATCGATCATAAACACGGAAGCGGGGCGTCCGCGGTTCGAACCGCCCGCGACCCGATGCTCAGGCGGCGCGCCGGCGCTGCTCCGTACGCCAGGTCTCCGGATCGGCCCGGTCGGCGTGGCGGTCCCCGGCCAGTTCCATCGCGCGGTGGGCAGCGGTCAGCGCGTCACACGGCGCGACCTGACCGTCACACAGCAGGCTCTCGCACCGGCCGGCCTCGTCGGGCCGGTGGGCGACTGCAACGTCGTACGCGGCCCGCCAGAGCAACGGGTCGGTGACTCCCCGTGGCAGGTCGGCGTCCAGACTGGACCTGTTGCGGATCGTGTCGGGCACCGTGTCCCCCTTTGCGTCGTCGCTACCGTCCCAGTGACCGGTTGAGCGCAGATCAAACCTCTCACCTGCGGACACGTCGCGACCAGCGGTGTTTGTCACGCCGGATAGGCGCGCGTCTCGGCTGCCTTGACCGCCGCCCAGACCGCGCGGCCGGGGATCAGTCCGAGATGGGCCGCGGCGGCGGGCGTGACGTCGGCGGCGACCTCGACCGGCCCGGCCAGCTGCACGCGCAGGTTGTCGCCGTGGCGTTGCACGCCGGTGACGGTGGCGGCCCACACGTTGCGCGGGCTGCCCTCCGGCCGGGACGGGTGCAGCGCGACGGCGGCCGGCGGGTACGCGACGAACACCTCACCGTGGACGGTGTCGGCGGTGGTGAGCGTCAGCTCACCGACGGTCACGGTGTGTCCGTCGGCGCGGCCGCGGTGCAGGTTGAGGCCGACCAGCCGGGCCACGTAGTCGGTGCGCGGCCGGGCCGTGACGGTTGCGGCGTCGCCCTCCTGCACCACCCGGCCGTGCTCCACGATGACCAGTCGGTCGGCGAGCACCAGGGCGTCGAGGGGGTCGTGGGTGACGAGCAGCGTCGCGCCGGGGTGCGCGCCGAGGTGGCGCTGGAGTTCGGCGCGGGTGTCCAGCCGGGTCCGGGCGTCGAGCGCGGCGAGCGGCTCGTCGAGCAGCAGCAGCGCCGGGTCGACGGCGAGCGCGCGGGCCAGCGCGACCCGCTGCGCCTGCCCGCCGGAGAGCTGCCGGGGCCGGCGCCGGGCCTGGTCACCGAGGCCGACCCGGTCCAGCCACTCCTGGGCACGGGCGCGGGCGGCGCGCTTGTCCGCGCCCCGGCGGCGCGGCCCGAACGCCACGTTGTCCAGCGCGCTGAGGTGCGGGAACAGCAGGTAGTCCTGGAACACCACGCCGACCGGCCGCCGCTCCGGCGGCGTCCACACCCGGCGGTCCGGCCGGTCCAGGTCGGCGCCGCCGAGCGTGAGGTGCCCGGCGGTGAGGGGGTGCAGCCCGGCGAGCACCCGCAGCGCTGTGGTCTTGCCGGCGCCGTTGGGGCCGAGCAGCGCCACCACCTCACCGGCGGCGATGCGCAGCCGCACGTCGAGGGTGAACCCGTCCCGCTCGGCGACCAGATGCGCGTCCAGCACACTCATGTCGTCCCGACCCATTTGTCGCGCAGGGCGGCGAGGATGACCACGGAGACGGTGAGCAGGATCAGGCTCAGCACGATCGCGGCCTGCAGGTCGGTCTCCAGCGCCAGGTAGACCGCCAGCGGCATGGTCTGGGTGCGGCCGGGATAGTTGCCGGCGAACGTGATGGTGGCGCCGAACTCCCCGAGCGCGCGAGCCCAGCACAGCACCGCCCCGGCCGCCACGCCCGGGGCGACGAGCGGCAGCGTGACCCGGGTGAAGGTGGTGAACCGTCCGGCGCCGAGCGTGGCGGCGGCCTCCTCGTACCGGAGGTCGGCGCCGCGAAGCGCCCCCTCGACGGCGATGACCAGGAACGGCATGGCCACGAACGCCTCGGCCAGCACCACCCCGGCGGTGGTGAACGGCAGCGTCACCCCGAACGTCTCGTCGAGCCACGACCCGACCAGCCCGCGCCGGCCGAAGACCAGCAGCAGCGCCACGCCGCCGACCACCGGCGGCAGCACCAGCGGCACCGTGACCAGCGCCCGGACCAGCCGCCGGCCGGGGAACTCCACCCGCGCCAAGAGCCAGGCCAGGGGTACGCCGAGCGCCACGCAGAGCAGCGTGGCGACGGTGGCGGTCTCCAGCGACAGCCGCAGCGCGGTGAGCACACCCGGCTCGGCCAGCCGCTGGGGCAGCGTGGTCCAGGGCGTCCGGAGCAGCAGGCCGGCGAGCGGCAGGACGAGGAAGGTCAGTCCCAGCCCGGCGGGCACGAGCAGGGCGATCGGCACCCGCTGCCGGCGTACGGTGCGGCTCATGCGCCGGGCGGCGCCTGGAACCCGGCGGCGGTGAGCACGGCGATCCCGGCGTCGGAGCGGACGAAGTCGACGAAGGCGCGGGCGCCGGCCGGGTTCCCGGCGGCGCGCAGCACCACGATCGGGTAGTCGTTCACCGCGCGCGCCGACTCGGGGAACTCGACCGCGTCGAGTCCGGGTGCGGCGCGGACGTCGGTGCGGTAGACCAGTGCCGCGTCGACCTCGCCGAGACGCAGCTTGGCCAGCGCGCCCTTGACGTCCTGTTCGAGCGTGGCGGGGGTGAGCCGCACGCCCGCGGCGTCCAGGGCGGTACGCGCGGCGGCGCCGCAGGGCACCTGCTCGGCGCAGAGCGCCACCTTGACGCCGGGGCGGGCGAGGTCGGCCAGGCCGCCGACCCGGGCCGGGTTACCACGGGGTACGGCGACGACGAGCTGGTTGCGGACCAGCACAGCAGGTTCGCCGTCGGCGTCACCGGCGTCGGTGACCGTCTTCATGGTGGCCGGGGAGGCGGCCGCGAACACGTCGGCGGGTGCGCCCTGGGTGATCTGGGTGGCGAGGCCCGAGCTGCCGCCGAAGTTGAACGTGACGCTGCTGCCCGGGTGGGCGGCCTCGTACTCCTTGCCGAGCGTGGTGAACGACTCGGTGAGCGAGGCGGCGGCGAACACGGTCACCGGACCGGCACCGTCGGGACCGGCCGGTTCGTCCGCGCCGCCGCAGGCGGTCAGGCCCAGCGCCCCCACCAGCGCGGCGGCGAGCGCGGCGCGGATCCACCGTACGGTCACGGGCTTGTCCTTCCCCTGGGGGTGGTGGCGGGGGCGCGCTCGACCACGACGGTGGTCGACTTGATCACCGCGACGGCGACGGAGCCGACCTGGAGGTCGAGGTCGTCCACGGCCTCGCGGCTCATCAGCGACACCACACGGAACGGCCCGGCCTGGATGTCCACCTGGGCCATCACGGTGTCCTTGACGACGGCGGTGACGATGCCGCGCAGCCGGTTGCGGGCCGAGGACAGCTCGGGGTGGCCGGGCGCGCGGACGAACGCTGCCACGTCGGCGCCGTCGAGCACCCGGTGGCCGTGCTCGTCGCGGGTGGCCGGCAGCTTGCCTGCGTCGATCCAGCGGCGGACCGTGTCCGCGCTGACCCCGAGCAGTTCGGCTGCCTCGCCGATCCGGAACACCGTCACGCGCTCACCCTAGCGGCCCGCAGGTGCGAGCCGGAAGGGGCGAGGTGGCTCGCACCCGCGAGCCGCGATGCGCCTCGGTGCCCGGAACTGCGGTTCAGTCGGCCGGGGTGATCCGGACCCGCCGCAGCAGCTGGGCGTTGAGCGCCACCACGATCGTCGAGGCGGACATCAGCACCGCACCCAGCGCCGGACTGAGCGCGATCCCCGCCCAGGCGAGGACACCGGCGGCGAGCGGGATCGCCGCCACGTTGTAGCCGGCCGCCCAGGCCAGGTTCTGCCGCATCTTCCGGTACGAGGCGCGGGACAGCCGGATCACGCCACCGACGCCGCGCGGGTCGGAGCCGGCGAGCACCACCCCGGCGGACTCGATCGCCACGTCGGTGCCCGCGCCGATGGCCAGCCCGACGTCGGCGCGGGCGAGCGCCGGTGCGTCGTTCACGCCGTCGCCGACCATCGCCACCGTCAGTCCCCGGCCGCGCAGCTCGGCCACCGCCTTGTCCTTGTCGGCCGGGAGCACCTCGGCGAAGACCTCGTCGACGCCGGGCCGGAACCCGAGGTCGGCGGCCACCGCCTCGGCGACCGGGCGCGCGTCCCCGGTGATCATCACGATTTTGCGTACGCCGAGGTCGCGCAGCTCGGCCACGGCGGCCCGCGCCTCCGGGCGGACCTGGTCCTCCAGCCCGAACGCGGCGGTCACCTCCGGCGGGCCGCCCTCGGGCAGGCGGACCAGGTGCAGCACCGCGGCGCCCCGGCCCGACCACTCCCGCGCGGCCCGGGCCAGGTCGTCCGGCACCCGTGCGTCGAGTTCGCGCAGCAGCGCCGGACCGCCGACCGCCCAGTCCACGCCGTCCACAGTGGCGCGCACGCCCCGGCCGGTCAGCGCCCGGAAGCCGCGCGCGGCGGGACGGGCGCCGCGGGCGTCGGCGGCGGCCACCAGCGCCCGGGCCAGCGGGTGCTCGCTGTCGGCCTCCACCGCGCCGGCCAGCGCCAGGGCGACCGCCTCGTCCGTCCCGCCGGTGGTGGCCACCCCGGTCACCGTGTGCCGGCCGGTGGTGAGCGTGCCGGTCTTGTCGAACAGGACCGTGTCGACGGTGCGCATCCGCTCCAGCGCGAGCCGGTCCTTGACCAGGATGCCGGCGCGGGCCGACAGCGCTGTGGACAGCGCCACCACCAGCGGGATGGCCAGGCCGAGCGCGTGCGGGCAGGCGATCACCAACACGGTCACGGTGCGTACCACCGCCTGGTCGGGGTCGCCGAGCAGCGCCCAGACCGCGAACGTCGCGAGGCCGGCGAACGCCGCCAGGTAGAACAGCAGCGCGGCGAACCGGTCGGCGAGCACCTGCGCGCGCCCGCCGGAGGCCTGCGCCTCGGCGACGAGCCGCCCGATGCCGGCCAGCGCGGTGTCCGCGCCGACCGCCTCGACGCGTACCCGGAGGGTGGAGTCGGTGGCGACGGTGCCGGCGACCACCCGGTCCCCGGCGGCGCGGGCCACCGGCCGCGACTCCCCGGTGATCATCGACTCGTCCAGCTCGGCGGCGCCCTCGACGATCCGGCCGTCGGCCGGCACCCGCCCGCCGGGGCGCACCAGCACCAGGTCGTCCACCCGCAGCTCGCCGACCGGCACCGGATGCGGCCGCCCGGCGTCGTCCAGGCGCTCGGCGTCGTCGGGCAGCAGCGCCGCGAGGGCACCGAGCGCGCCGCGCGCCTGCCCGACCGCCCGCATCTCCTGCCAGTGCCCGAGCAGCATGATGGTGACCAGCGCGGCCAGCTCCCACCAGAAGTCGAGGTCGAACAGGCCGAGGCTGGTGGCGGCCGAGGCGAGGTACGCGACGACGATCGCCATCGAGATCAGCAGCATCATGCCGGGGGCACGTTCGCGCAGCTCACGCAGCCCGCCGGTGAGGAACGGCCAGCCGCCGTACGCGAACACCACGGTGCCGAGCACCGGGCCGACCCAGCGCACGCCCGGGAACTCGAGCGAGTAGCCGAACCAGTCCATCACCATGTGGCTGGTGGCGACGATCGGTACCGTCAGCGCCAGGCTGAGCCAGAATCGGCGGCGGAACTGCTCCGGGTCGTGCCCGGCGTGCGCGCCGTGCCCGCCGCCGTGGTCGTCCTGACCGCCGCCGTGGCCGCCGGTGTCGTGGCCTCCGTGGTGGCCGGTTCCGTGCTCCATCGGGCGTCACCTCCACCCGCCACCATACCCCCTGGGGGTAACCGCTGGCGTCCGGTCGGCGCGGTGGTCAGCGCTGGGGGCGGGCGCCGACGCTCGGCCGGTCCGCCGGAGGACGGCCCTGCCAGGGCCAGCGGCCGTCCAGCTCCACCTCCAGCGAGAAACTCAGGAACGTGCGGACCAGCACGATCAGCGCCAGCACGCCGACGCTGGTGAAAGTGGGCGACACCGCTACCGTACGGATGATGTCGCCGCCGACCAGGAACTCCAGGCCGAGCAGGATGGCCCGGCCGACCCCCTGCCGGTACGCCCGGTAGTGCGCGACCACCTGGCGGGTCCGGGCGCAGCGCACCGCGAACACCGCCGTGGCGACCGCGACGCCGACCGCGATGACGAGCACCCCGGCCAGGTCGAGCAGTGCCCCGACGTGCTGGACGATCTCCTTCGTCGGCACCCGGCACCCCCGCACCAGCCTGACCCGTCGGCCACGCCCGCGAGCGGGTTTGCCGGTCGGGCAGCCGGTGGGGGGACGTCCGGCCGGGACGGCGGGGCGGGTGCGCCGCCGTCCCGGCCGGCCCGGTCACTGCCCGATGGCGGCCTGCGGCCCGGCGTACGTGCGCAGCAGTGCGGGAACCTGCGCGGCGGGGTCGAGGCGGTAGGAGTAGAAACTCGACGGGGTGAACGCCGAGCCGCCGGTCTCCCGCTGACCGGTGCAGCCGACGCACACGCTGCCGCTCTGGCGTAGTTCCGCGGTGTCGTCCCGGTAGTAGGGGTCCTTCACGTTCTCGTAGTAGCTGTTCTCGATCACCAGCTTGGTACGGCCCCGGGAGTAGTTGCCGTACCCCCTGATGTTCTGCAGGTAGTTGTTGAAGAAGTGGGCGTACTGGACGTTGTCGGTGCTGGGATTGCGCACGTTCGTGTCGTGGATCCAGTTGTGGTGCATGGTGATCCGGGCGGTGACGTTGTCCGTCCAGCCGATGCCGAACGCCTTGTTGCCCTCGGCGATGACGTTCCAGGACACGGTCAGGTTCGTGGTGTCCTTCCGGCTGTCGATCAGGCCGTCGTTCATCCGCGTGATCGTGTTGTGGTCGATCCAGATCCGGTTCGCGGTGTCCATCTGGATGCCGTCGTAGTCGAAGTCCTTGTCGTCCGGGTCGTCCGAGGCCACCCGGGTGTCCCGGATGGTCAGGTTGCGGATGATGACGTTGGCGGTGCCGGCGCCGAGGTGGAATCCGCCGTTGACGATCTGCCCGTTCCGCCCGACTCCGACGATCGTCTTGTTCGAGCCGACCGGGATCTCCCGGCCGTACGGGCTGACCGTGATCGCCGCGCCGACCCGGATGACGTACGGCGTGCTGGACGCCGCGTACCGCTCCAGGTCGGCCTGGCTGGTCACGGTGACCGTGGCGCCGGCCGCCCCGCCGGTGGTGCCGGCCGCGCCGGCGAACCCGTCCGGCGCGTTCGAGTACGGCACACCGGCCGGCGGCGTGGTCGGCGTCGGGGACGGCGCGCCGGTCGTCGGGGTGACCCCGCCGGTGCAGGCGGTGCCGTTGAGCGTGAACACCGTGGGCGCCGGGTTCGTGGCGCCGCGCGAGCCGGTGAAGCCGAACGAGACGCTCCCCCCGGCCGGCAGGGCGGCGTTCCAGTCGACGTTCGTCGCGGTGACGCTCGACGTCCCGGCCGTAACGGTGGCGTTCCACGACTGGGTGACCTGCTGGCCGGCCGGGAACGTCCAGGCCAGCCGCCAGCCGTTCACCGCGTCGCCCAGGTTCGTGATCGTCACGTCGGCGTTGAAGCCGCCGCTCCACTCGCTGCTGACCCGGTAGTCGACCCGGCAGCCGGCCGCCGCCTGGGCGGTGACCGCGGTGACCGCGCCGAGCGCCGCCAGCGCCGCGGTCGTGCCGAGCACCAGCGCGGTACGCCAGGGCCGGCCCTTCTTCGTGACAGTCATGCCGTTCTCCAACATCGTGATCACAACGGGTTCCACCCGTCGGTGCCGGCGAGGTATCTCTGCGGTGTGTAGGTGGCGGCCTGGGCGTCGCTGAGCTGCGGCCGGTTGCCGTTGACCGTCGCGCCGGGGCCGGTGTTGCGGTATTCGGAGAAGCGGGCGTTCTGCCAGGTGGCGTCGCCCATGTTCGTCCACGGCTGGGCGTTGCGGACCGTGCCGCTGAGCGTGGACTCCCGGTAGAGCACCTGCGCGCCCTGGCGCCACGGCCGGCCGAGGGTGGTGTTGTTGTTCCCGGTGCCGGTGATCGTCGACCGGTAGAACAGGAAGCCGTACGTCTTGGCGGCATCCGTGCTGGCGGCGGTGACGGTGCCGCCGCTGGAACGCTTCTCGTGGATGGTGCAGGCGTGGAAGACGATCGTGCCACCGCCGAAGATGAAGTCGGTGGTGCCCTCGACGTAGGAGTCGACCACGTACGCCCGGGTGCGGTCGTTGACCAGGAAGGTGTCCTGGTCGCCGAGGAGGCGTACGTTGCGCAGCACCGCACGATCGGCGTTGAGGTGCAGCGCGACCGCCTGCTGGCCGCTGGTCACCGAGCCCTCGTCGAAGTCGTTGGCGATGGTCAGGTTCTCCGCCACGAAGTCGGACCCGTCGACGAACATGCTGGCGCTGCCGGAGGTGCCGCTGCTGTTCGCCGAGTTGTTGAAGACGATCACGGTGTTCGCCGGTGACGTGCCGAGTCCCCGGAACGTGATGTGGGGTTTGTTCGACGGCACCCGCACCACCTGGCGGTAGGTGCCCGGCTTGATGGTGACGACCCGCCGTGTGGTGTTGTTCGCCGGCACCGCGTCGACGGCCTCCTGCACGGTGCGGTAGGTGCCGGTGCCGTCGGCCGCCACGGTCGCCGTGCCGGTCGGCGGCGGTGACGTCGGCGCGGCGGTGGGCGTGGGCGAGCCGGACGAGCCGGTACAGGTGACGCCGTTGAGCGTGAACGTGGCCGGGCTCGGGTTCGTGACGCCGTTCCAGGTGCCGTTGAACCCGGCCTCGACGCTCGCGCCGGTGCCGATGGTGGCGTTCCAGTCGACGTTGGCCGCGACCACTGACGCGCCTGTCGAGCTGGTGGTGAAGCCCCACGCCTGGGTGACTGACTGCCCGGCCGGGAACGTCCAGCCGAGACGCCAGCCGGTGAGGCTGTCGCCGAGATTCCGGATGGTGACGGCGGCGGTGAAGCCGCCGGCCCACTGCGCGGTGACCCGGTAGCCGACCTGGCAGCCCGCGGCGGCCTGGGACGGGCCGGCGGTGGCGACGCCGACGGCGGCGGTCGCGGTGGTGGTGACGAGGACGGCGAACAGGGCCGCCGCCCGTCGTCGGACGAGATGTCTCACGGTTCTCCCCGGGGATCCTGGGTGTGCGGTGTGTCGGCCTCCGCCGTCACCGCCATCGCTGGCGGCGGCCCTCACGGCGGCAGCCGGTGCCCGGTGACGGATGCTGCCCGGCTACCCGTCACCACACAGACGGGGCGGTCCGGCCGCGACAACGCTTTTTCTCGCGCCGGTTTTCCGCCGGGCGCCTCAGCGGGCTGTCAGGTCGGCGCCGACCCGGGTGCCGGTGCCCAGGTAGCCGGTGGACGGCAACCTCCCGTCGGCGCGCCGGGGCCCCTCGGCCGTCCGCGGATCGGTGGACCGCAGCCGGGCGGCGCTCCAGCCGTCGTCGTCCCACGAGTTTCCGGTGGCGGCGACGCGCTCACCGCCCCGGGCCGGCGTCCGGTTGTCCAGGGCCAGGTTCCACCGGGCCGTGCCGCCGGCGCCGGTCAGGTCGAAGCCAGCGCCACCGTTGCGGAACGCGGTGTTGCCGGTGAGGTCGATCCGGCCGGCGTTGGCCTCCACACCGAATCCGTGTCCCCGGTTGCCCCAGGCGGCGTTGTCCCGCACCCGGTGACCGGCCGGGACCGGTTCCCCGCCGCCGAGCGAGAAGCCGTACCCGTTGCTGTCCCAGCCGGTCACGCCCCACCGGTTCTGCCCGTTGCCGTAGGACCAGTTCCGCTCCACGGTGACCGGGTCGGCGAAGCCGCCGAGGTCGATGCCGTCGTCGGCGTTGTGGAAGGTCCGGTTGCCGCGCAGCACGTTGCCCGCGCCGTCGCCGAACTTGACCGCGAGCCCCACGCCGGCGCCGCCCGGGTCCGCCGGGTCGTAGCTGCGGAAGAAGTCGCTGTCGAGCACCTGGTTGCCCACTGTGCCCGGGTCGCGCAGCGTCAGGCCGGAACGGGCGTTGTCGTGCACGGACAGGCGACGGAACACGGTGTGGGAGCAGGCCCGGCAGACCCAGGCGTGGCTGCGGGAGCCGCGTACCTCGATGTCCTGCACGGTCCACCAGGCGGTCCGCTGGGTGACGGCCCAGGCGTCCGCGGGCACCGCGGCGGCGTCGAGCACCGGCCGCTCGCCCCGGTACGCGCTGAGCACGATGCGCCGGTCCGCCGTGCCGTCCGTACCGATGGTCACCGGCTCGGTCATCCGGTACGTGCCACCGCGCAGGGCGATGGTCTGGCCGGGCCGGACCACCTCGGCCGCCCGGTTCAGCGTGGCGTACGGACGGCGGAGGCTGCCGTCGCCGTCGTCGCTGCCGTCCGGGGCGACGACGATGTCGGCGTCGGTCACGCCGGTGAGCGCACGCGACGGACGCGGCGACGGGACGGCGGACGGGGCGGCGGACGGCGTTGCGGCGGCCGACGGCCCGCCCCGGACCGGGAGCGTCGGCGCGGCGGCCACCACACCGTCCCGGCCGTCCGGCTCGTGGCGCACGGCAAGGGTGAGCGCGGTGACGGCCAGGACCGCGACCGTGCCGGCGGCGACCGCCGCCTTCGACGACAACGCCCGCCGCAGGCCGCCCACCGCGGCCGGCGCCACGGGCGGGACCGCCACCACCGCCGGTTGCGCTTCGAGCGCCGCGCGCAGTCCGGCGGCCAGGCCGGCCGGCACCGCCAGCCCGGCCAGGCCGGGCAGGATCTGCTCCGGCGTGCCGCGGCGTCCGCCCGCGGCGAGGCAGGCCGGGCAGGCCAGGACATGCCGGCTCAGCCGTTTGCGCCACAGCGGCACGAGCGTGCCGTCCCACGCCCGGGCGGCGACGGCCAGGCCGGGGCAGCGCGGCCGGGCCCGCCACGCGGCCAGGACGGTGTACGCCTGCGCGAGCCGGGAGCGCATCCGCTGGATCCGGACCGCCGCGTGGGAGGCGCCGACCCCGAGTGCCTCGCCCACGTCGCCGCGGGTCAGCTCCCCGTCCAGCTCCCGCCACCACAGCGCGAGCACCTCACGGTCGTCGGCGTCGAGCCAGGCGACCGCGGAGAGCACGTCCCGTCGCCGGGCGTCCCGGTCCACCTCGGACAGGGCCGCGCCCGCGGTGTCCGCGTCCGGATCCGGCACCTCCGCGTACGGATCCAGCGGCACCTGGCGGGCCCGGCCCGGCGGCGGGCGTGTTCGCGGACCTGGCGGATGGTGATGGTGACCAGCCAGGCGCGGAACCGGTCCGGCTCGCGCAGCGTGGGCAGCCGCTCGACGACGCGGAGCATGACCTCCTGCACCACGTCGTCGACGTCGGTGTGCCCGGCCAGCGCGCGTCCGACCACGTTGTACACCAGCGGCAGATGGGCGGCGAGAAGCGCGGTGAGCGCGGCCCGGTCACCCTGGCGTGCCGCCGTCACCAGTTCGACGTCCACCGCCGCCGTCACGGCGCACCGCCCTCCGGCTCCCGGGAGACGTGCCACCGCCGGCGATCGTGGGAGCGCGCCCACGAGGCGCGCACAGGGTCACCGGGTTGTAAACCCCGCTCGTGGTCGCGTCCGGGGCGCTCAGTCCTGGGCCTGCCAGCGGTAGAAGACGGTGGCTACCGAGTCCTGCGGGCCCTGCCACCGGTCCGGCCGGTACGGCTCGATGTACGGGCCCAGGTCCTGCATCACCTTGCCGAACGCGGGCTTGTCGCCGTGCTGGTCCCGGGTGGCCTCGGCCGCCGACGACTCCTGTTCGAGCAGGTGCACGTAGACGTCGTCGATCGAGTAGAGCCAGCGCCCGGTGACCCCGAGGTCGGCCGGGAGCGACCCGGCGTCGGACTCGGCGAAGACCCGTGCCACGTCCGGCTCGGCGCCCGGCTTGATCCGCCCGACGATCACGGTGAGCGTGGTGTCGGCTGGCGGCTCGCCCTCGGGCGCCCAGTGGTAGAACTCCTTCGCCACCGAGTCCGACGGGTTCTTCCAGTAGCGCGGGTAGGGCGTGACGTACGGGCCGATCTCCTCGGCGATCTTCTGGAAGGCGGGCAGGCCGCGGGTCTGCCCGGAGATCCGCGGGTCCTGCTCCCGCTCGATCACGTGGATGTAGAGGTCGTGGTGCGACAGCAGGTACCGGCCGATGACGCCCAGGTCCTGCGGCCGGGTGGCCTGGTCGTAGTGGCCGAACACGCCGCCGACGATCTGCTCGCTGCCGGGGACCATGTGACAGACGATCACGTTGCGGAAGACCATGACTGCTCCTTGGTGGGTGGGTTCGGACGGCGGCGCCGTCACGCGGTGAAGGTGACAGGCAGTTCCAGCAGGCCGCGGAACGGCGAGGCGGCGGGGAGCCGGCGCACCTCGGCCAGCGGCACGCCGAGACGCAGTCCGGGCAGCCGGCGCAGCAGCGCGCCGAGCGCGAGTTCGGCCTCCATCCGGGCCAGTGAGACGCCCAGGCAGTAGTGGACGCCGTGACCGAACCCGAGGTGCGGGCCCCGCACCCGGCGCAGGTCCAGCCGGTCCGGGTCGGCGAAGTGCGCCGGGTCGTGGTTGGCCGCGTTGATCGCCACCCCGACGATCGCGCCGCGCGGGATGCGTACGTCCTGGTAGTCGACGTCCTCGGTGGCGATGCGCGGGCTGGCCACGGGCAGCGGCCCGTCGAAGCGCAACAGCTCCTCGATCGCGGCGGGCAGCAGACGCGGCGTGGCGCGGAGCAGTTCCATCTGCTCGGGGTGGGTCAGCAGGGCCAGTACGGCGTTGCCGAGGAAGTCGGCGGTGGTCTGGTGCCCGGCGAACAGCAGCAGGAACGTGGTGGTGACCAGTTCCGCCTCGGACAGCGTCCCGTCCTGGTCGACCGCCTTGATCAGCGCGCCGATGATGTCGTCGGCCGGGTCGTCGCGTTTGGCGCGGACCAGCCCGGCCAGGTAGTGGTGCAGCCGGAGCTGGGCCTCCTGCACCGCCGCCCGCTCCTCGGCGGGGGGCCGGCTGGTGGAGCCGGAGGTGCGGATGACCTGGGTCCAGTCGAGCACCCGGCCGTGGTCGGCGGGCGGCACGCCGAGCAGTTCGCAGATGACTGTCATCGGCAGCGGGATGGCGAAGTCGTGCATCAGGTCCGCCTCGCCGTGCGGCGCCATCTTGTCGATGAGCTGGTCGACGATCGACGCCACCCGGGGGCGCAGCGCCTCGATCCGCCGGGGCGCGAACGCCTGCGACACCACCCGGCGCAGCCGGGTGTGCTCCGGCGGGTCGGAGTTGAGCATGTTGCGGTTCAGACCCTCGGAGTTCGGGCCGAAGATCTTCAGGTAGTGCTGCTCCGGTCCGTACAGGTCCTTGGACAGGCGCGGGTCGGTCAGCGCGGTGCGGGCGTCGTCGAAGCGGGTGATGAGCCACGAGTCGAAGCGCGGCGAGCCGACCGGGCAGACCGGCCGCTCGGCGCGCAGCCGGGCCAGGGTGGGGTACGGGTCGGCAGCGAACGCGTCGGTGTAGAGCTCGCTCGCCGGCACCACGTCGTCGGTCATCGCCCCTCCCCCGGCTCGCCGGTCACGCTGTGCAGCACCTGGTAGGTGTGCCGGTCGGCGGACTCCCGCAGCTCACGGATGATGCTCAGCAGCCGGTCCCGGTGCGAGCTGCGCCCGAACGCGTCGAGCCGCTCGCGGTCCGCCCAGTCGCTGATGATCAGATAGCTGCGCGGGTCGTCGGCGTCGCGGACCAGGTCCTGGTGCAGGCAGCCGTCCAGGGTGCGGATCTGTTCGGCGGCGGTGAGCCACTCCGCCTCGAAGCGCTCCTCGCAGCCCTCCCGGGTCCGCATCGACAGCACGGTCCGGACCCGGCTCACCGGGCGCTCCCGAACACCAGGTGCAGGTGCTTGCGCAGCGCGTCGGGGTCGACCGGCGCGCCCCGGAACCCGATGTGCCCGTCCGGGCGGATCAGGTACAGGCCGGTGCCGTCCAGCCCGTACGCGGCGCGGAAGCGGCGCTCGGCGTCGCGCACCACGGGCGGGTCGAGCAGTCGCGGTTCGTCGGCGTCCGGGTCGAGCAGCAGGTACGCCTCGACCTCCCCGCCGGCGAGCCGGCGCGCGTCGGCGCACAGGCCGGTGAACGCGGCCAACTGCCCCGCGTCGGCCGTGCGGTCGGCGTAGAGCAGCAGCGTGTGCCGGGTGCCCCGGGTCAGGTCGCGCAGCCGCAGCGGGTGGCCGACGCCGCG